>NZ_JBHLYW010000001.1:0-352806 GCF_042431625.1 Flavobacterium procerum
GTTCTGTGCGACAGGCACCGGCCAGCTGACCTTTACGGAAACCGCCGGAACAGGACCTTATACGGTTATTTATAATGACGGAACGGCCAACCGGACAGCCAATAATGTTTCCAGCGGAACGCCGTTCGCGACTTTCACCACTCCAGTCACGTCTACAACGACCTATACCTTGGTTTCGGTAACCGGTTCGAATACCTGTTCCAGAAGCAGCGGTTTTACGGGAGCTTCTGCGACCATTACGGTAAATCCGCTGCCACAGGGAAGCCTTACGGCAAACGGCCCGTTCTGTGCAACAGGCGCAGGGCAATTGACCTTTACTGCAACCACAGGAACCGGGCCTTATACGGTTGTCTATAATGACGGTACTGCCGACCGTACAGTTAATAGCGTAGTAAGCGGAACTCCGTTCGCGACTTTCACTACTCCAGTCACATCTACAACGACCTATACCTTGGTTTCAGTAACAGGCTCGAATACCTGTTCCAGAAGCAGCGGTTTTACGGGAGGTTCAGCAACCATTATCGTAAATCCGACTCCGACACCATCTTTTACTGCTCAACCCGTGACATCAGTATGTGTAAATACATCTGCAACTTATACTACTCAGGCAGGACAGTCAAATTATATCTGGTCAGTTCCTGGAACGCTGGGGACTGATTATAATGTAGTTTCTGGTAATCTTTCTGGTACTAGCAATTCAGTAACACTAGAATGGCTTACAACGGGTAGTAAAACAGTTACCGTTGGATATACATCGATTGGATGTCCTTCGACTGTGAGTGCATCAAATACAACGACAGTAATAACAACAGTAAGAGGTATAGTCAATGGCGGTGACCATATTTGTAGCGGTAGCCCAAGTCCGTTATTGACTCTAAGCGGCTATACAGGAACTATTGTAAGATGGGAATATGCAGAAGCGATTCCGTATGTATGGCAGCCAATTAGTCATACTAACAGTACCTATCAGCCAGGAATATTAACAACAAGTACCAGCTACCGTGCAGTTGTTAAAAACGGATCTTGTACGGAAGAAGCTTCTATTGAAACTAGAATTGATATCGAGCCAAAACCTTCTACACCCGTATTTGGAACAATTGTACAGCCAACTTGTGTTAATTCAACAGGAAGTGTTGTTCTAAATGGTTTGCCGTCTAGTCCTAACTGGACAATTACTCAAACAGGAACAGTAAATCAGACTTATACTTCTTCGGGGACAAGTTATACCATAAGTAATCTTGCTCCTGGAAATTATACTTTTACAGTACATAATGTAGCAATTTGTCTTTCTAATTCTACCGCAAATCTTGAAATAGCTGCTCCCAGTACCAATATATGGAATGGAACCAGCTGGTCTAAAGGAAGTGAGCCGACTATTACAGATGCGATTCGATTTACAGGAAATTATTCAACAACCGGAAATTTAAGTGGATGTTCTTGCGTTGTAGATTCAGGTGTAACCGTTACTGTAAATTCTAATCATACATTAACCATTACAAATTCGATAACCAATAGTGGAGGAAGTTTTATCTTCGAAAATAATTCGAGTCTTTATCAGACAACTGATGCTGTCAATACAGGGAATATTATTTATAGAAGAAATACGATGCCAGTACGTCGTTTCGATTTTACTTATTGGTCATCGCCAGTTACCCGTGTGCCAGCGTTTACATTGCAAAATCTTTCTCCTGGTACGTTATTGGATAAATATTATAAATACAATGCTGCGGGAGACCGTTGGGTTATCATTAATTATGGAACAGAAGAAATGGCAAAAGGAGTTGGTTATAATGTTAGGGCGCCTCAGAGTCATAGTACAACAATTGCAACGGTATACAATGCAGAGTTTATTGGTGTTCCAAATAACGGACCAGTTACTGTGCCGCTTGGAGGTTTGGATAAATGGAATCTTATTGGAAATCCTTATCCGTCTGCTGTTTATGCGGATCAGTTTATTGTAGACAATGCAGCAAATTTACATGGAACTCTTTCTTTTTGGACTCATAATTCGCTTCCAAGCGGTTCAGTGCCAGGAAATGCACAGAATAACTATACCTCAAACGATTATGCCCTCTACAATTTAAGCGGTAGTACAACTGTTGGTAATATGATTGGTACTGGCGCTTCGTCTCCGGGAAATCAAGCTCAGCCTCTGGGATATATTGCTGCAGGACAATCATTTTTTGTGCAATCTAAAAATGCGTCCTCAGCTGTTTTTACGAATTCTATGCGTGTTCCCGGAAGCAATAGCCAGTTCTTTAAGACTACATCTTCTGCAGCTATTGAAAGACACAGAGTATGGATTAATTTAAGGAATAAAGAAGGCGCTTTTAAACAAATTCTGATAGGTTATATAGAAGGCGCAACAAACAGCTGGGATACCAATTATGATGCTGTTACCATGGATGGTAATAAATATCTTGATTTTTATAGTATAATGGAAGACAAAAAATTAGTTATTCAGGGACGTGCATTGCCTTTTACAGGTCTTGATGTTATTCCGCTTGGATACAAACTAAGCATAAACGGTGAGTTTTTTATTGAAATTGATCATGCAGATGGTCATTTAAATGTTATTCCAGTATTCCTTAAAGATAAAATGACTGGTGTTACTCACAACCTGCAAAAAAGCAATTATACTTTTACAAGTAATACAGGTGTTTTTCCAGACCGTTTCGAGCTTAGTTTTGGATTAGTCAATTTAGATACCGATGATTTTGAGAAAACCGACAACCTTATTTATGTTTCTGTGAAAGACAAAATAATCACAGTCAATTCTGAAGCTTTTAATGAAAATCTAAAAGATATTGCCGTGTTTGATATTTCTGGAAAACTGCTTTATGACAAAAAGAATATAGGAGGTGCTCAATATCAGATTTCAAATTTACAGTCTGCCGAACAGGTTTTGATTTTGAAAATTACTTTAGACAATGGAAGGATCAATACGAAGAAAATTATATTTCGATAGATAATTTTAAAATTATAGTTATAAAAAACCATCCGTAAAAGGATGGTTTTTTACTTTTAAAAAGTCTTTTCTAAATGCTGGTGTGTATTTCGGATGGCTTTTTCGTTTTTATAATCAATCCATTTCTGACCTTTGATTTTTCGCATCATTACATCAAAATGGCGCATTATTAAAACATTATACGCCGCTTTTGATAAATTGCTGATGTTTTTAGGGAAAGAACGCAGACTCATCGAAAATCCGGGTGTTAAATATTTCATATAATGCCAATAGCCTTCGGGCATATATAGCATTTCTCCGTGTTTTAAATTAGTAATAAAGCCTTCTGCATTCTTAAGCGCTGGAAATTTTTCGTAGTCTGGATTGTCAAAATCGATATCTTCACGTGAAATAAGTGCATGCGGTACTTTGTACATATATTTTGACTGACTTGGAGCAAAAATCATGCATTGTTTTTCTCCATGAAAATGAAAGTGTAGAATGTTCGAATAGTCAATATCATAATGCATGAAGACCTTTGAGTTTTCTCCTCCAAAAAATATCATCGGCAGCTGTTTGACAAGTTTTAAGCCAATATCAGGCCACAAAAAATCATTTTTTAGAGAAGGTGCCTGTTTCATGAGGTTGTACAAAAAGATACGATAATTGGTTGGCTTTTCTTCCAAAAGATTAATATACTCGTTCATTTTCATATGAGTATGCGCCTCATTGAAAGCGTCTTCATGATTAACAGGCCTGTCATCGTACAAAGGTACAGTTAGATGACCTGCAATTTCTTTCATATAAGATAATTTCCATTTAGTATAGGCAGGCCAATCTTCGGTCAGTTCTTCTATAACAACTGGAATTTGATGTTTTACGTAGTGCGAAACAAAATCTTCTTTCGAGATTTTTTTTAGCCGTTCTATTTGTTTTAGTTTCATTTGATAAATAACAAAAATTGCTTATAACATTTTGAGTTATAAGCAATTTAAAAATACTTATCGAGAGTTATTAACTCTTTTGCTTAAATTTTTGCTTTAATCGATGCGTCAAGATTTCTTTCAATTGTATGTCCTGGCCTTGACCATTTTGGTTTTTCACCTAAAGAAGTATATTCAGAATCTGCGGCTTCAACCGTTTTTGGCTGCATGATTTTAATAAAAGGTTTTTGAGGAACCATTCCCAAGGTCTCAAACATTTTCATGTCTTCGTTAACATCAGGATTTGGTGTAGTTAATAGTTTGTCACCTGCAAAAATAGAATTAGCTCCTGCAAAAAAGCACATTGCTTGTCCTTCACGAGACATATTGGTTCTTCCTGCAGATAAACGAACCTGTGTTTCTGGCATTACAATTCGGGTAGTTGCCACCATACGGATCATTTCCCAGATTTCTACTGGTTTTTCTTCTTCCATTGGAGTTCCTTCAACTGCAACCAATGCATTAATAGGCACTGATTCTGGTTGCGGATTTAAAGTTGAAAGCGCCACAAGCATTCCTGCTCTGTCTTCGATGCTCTCGCCCATTCCGATAATTCCGCCACTGCAAACCGTAACGTTTGTTTTACGTACATTCTCAATAGTCTGTAAACGATCTTCGAATCCGCGTGTCGAAATAACATCTTTATAATATTCCTCAGAAGTATCTAAGTTATGATTGTAGGCATACAAACCAGCCTCTGCAAGACGTTTTGCCTGATTTTCGGTAAGCATTCCAAGTGTACAGCAAACCTCCATATCCAGTTTGTTGATGGTGCGCACCATTTCTAAAACCTGATCAAATTCCTCACCATCTTTTACGTTTCTCCATGCAGCTCCCATACATACTCTTGAAGATCCGCTTGATTTTGCTCTCAAAGCTTGAGCTTTTACTTGGCTTACGGTCATTAAATCATTTCCTTCAACTCCGGTGTTGTAACGCGCAGCTTGCGGGCAGTAACCGCAGTCTTCAGGACATCCTCCTGTTTTAATAGAAAGTAAAGTAGAAACCTGAACAACATTTGGATCGTGTTGTTGTCTGTGAATGGTTGCCGCTTCATAAAGCAGGTCCATTAAAGGTTTGTTATATATGGCGATTATTTCGTCTTTGGTCCAGTTGTGTTTTGTAATGCTCATTGATACATTGTTTTTTGAAGTTTCAAAAGTAACTAAATTGTTCTAATCAGCAATACTGAATATTTTGAATTGAAGATTAGTTGGTCTTTTTAAAAAAGAAACACTTTAAAATCATAAAATGTTTTTCTATGATTTTAAAGTGCCGCTATTTTAATATTTATTTAGAAAATTAGTCAGCTGCATATTTGTTGTTCCAATACAGCATCATCATTAGCGTAACGATTACAGAAGAAGCAATTCCTTCAAACAATAAACAGATACAATAAGTAGGAACAGAAGGATTGCCTCCAAACATAAAAGTTTCAGAAAGTGTTTTTACATAAGCATCTCCGCCTCGGGCATAACTATAAACCAATAACCCAAATACACTCATTGACACACCAACAACCGACGTCGCCATTGCAGAAACAGCATTAGAAACAAAATTGGTTTCACCTTCGTGAAGATTCATCTGCATTGTCCTGTTTACACCATAAAATATAAAGAAAACATTAAGTGTTCTTAGGTAAAATAAATCTGCTAATCCCAGTACATTCATCAATAAAAAATAAATGCCAATTCCGAGAAAAATCAAAAAACCGTTGGTAATTTCTTTAGGTAATTTCATAGTGGTTATTTTTAAAGAAGTTAATAGTAAATATTTGAAAAACAGAGTTCTGTATCAAATTTACTAAAAAAATAACTACGATGATTTAAAAATAGACAAAAAGTCTACAGCCGAACTATGCGATTTTTGAAATAAAATCTAAAGCCGATGACTGATCTTGACCTAATTGGCTTTTCAACAATTCTACTGATCCGAATTTTTGTTCTTCACGAATGTAATGCAAAAGAGAAACTTCAATTTCTTGGTCGTAAATGTCTTCGTTAAAGTCAAAAAGGTGTACTTCTATAGTCTGGCGATCGCCATTTACTGTCGGATTGAAACCGATATTCATCATCCCGAAAACAGTTCCTCCACTAACAGTTGCTTTTACAGCATAAACGCCCGTTTTTGGAATCAGTTTGTATTCTTCTTCTATCTGAATATTCGCGGTCGGAAAACCAATTGTTCTTCCAAGTTGTTTCCCTTTTACCACTTTTCCAGTTAGGAAATAATTGTAGCCTAGATATTCATTTGCCAAAGCCATATTTCCTTCGTTAAGTGCTTTTCTGATTTTGGTTGAACTTACCGATACATCTTGAATTTCCTGTGCCGAAATCTGCTCCACTTCAAAACCGTATTCGGCACCAAAAGCGATTAGATGATCGATGTTAGCCGTTCTGTTTCGGCCAAAACGATGGTCGTGCCCAATAATAATTTTATGAATTTTGAACTGATCGACCAATATAGAATGAACAAATTCTTCTGCCGTCAATCTTGAAAAATTTTCGTTAAACGGATGAATGACAAGATTTTCGATTCCGGTTTTTTCAAGAAGTTTTGTCTTTTCAGAAATCGTATTTAAAAGTTTGATTTCTGATTTTTCCTGAAGAACCATTCTTGGATGCGGAAAAAAAGTAAGTACAAGGCTTTCGTATTTTCCATTTTCAGTTTGCTGGGTAATTCGTTCCAGAATTTTTTTATGACCAATATGAACGCCATCAAAAGTGCCCAGAGTTAAAATGGTTTTCTTGGCAGACTGAAAATCGTTTATAGAATTGAAGAGCTTCAAAACAAATTATTTAAAGATGCTGCAAATTTATACTATTCTATTTTAAATTTAAAAGTAATCTGTCTCCGATTTTTGTCTAATAAAACTTTTCTTTTCGTCTGAATTAATGTACTCGTCGACAAAAAAGGATTAATTGTCGTATATAATGTAAGAATTTGATTTAATTGATTTATTTTTGATTATCAATTTTCAAAACATGAAAAAACTATTACTTTTTATTTTCCTTTTTTCTTGCGGCGCTGCTGTTTTTGCGCAAAATGATAATTTGTGGCAACAGGTAAGTTCTGCTTCTTCTTTTAGAAAAAGCACCATAGCCGTAGATTCAGGTAAAAAGTATTATACCTTAAATACAAACTCTTTAAAAGAAAAACTTGCTTTAGCAACGACGTTGAACGCAGCAGGTAATCCGACTGAAATTACAATTCCGAACAGTGAAGGAGTTTTAGAACGATTTTCAGTTTGGGAATCTTCGAATTTTGATCCCGAACTACAGTCAAAATATCCCGAGATTAGAGCTTACGAAGGAAGAGGAATTGATGATAAATCGGCTAAAGTTCATTTCAGTGTAGCGCCGATTGGTGTACAGACTATGGTTTTTCGTCCAGCAAAATCGACGGAGTATATTGAGCAGAATCCAGAAAATACTTCAGAATATGTTGTTTTTAAATCTACGGACAATGCAGATACAAAAATGCGTTTAGATTGTAAAACGGCAAATTTAAGTCTAGCGGATGGGTTTTCATCAAAAACCGCCAAAACGGCTGCCAGTACAAAACAGTTTAAAACGCTTCGTCTGGCATTATCATGTACTGGAGAATATACTGCATTTTACGGCGGTACAAAAGCAGGTGCCCTTGCGGGAATGAACGCAACTTTATCACGTGTCAATGGCATATTCGGAAGAGATCTCGCAGTAAAAGTGGTTCTCATTGCCAATAACGATGCAATTATTTATACCAATGCTTCAACCGATCCGTATTCTAATGCATCTGCTGGTGCGTCCAGCACGAATCCGACTTGGGGGCAAGAAGTTCAGAGCACTTTAACCTCGGTAATCGGAAATGCTAATTATGATATTGGACATTTGTTCGGAGCTTCGGGCGGTGGCGGAAATGCCAATTGTATCGGTTGCGTATGTGTAAACCCAACAACAGGTGATCCATTAGCAAAAGGAAGTGCTTATACCTCTCCAGCTGATGCAAGACCGCAGGGAGATACTTTTGATATCGATTTTGTAGCACACGAAATGGGGCATCAATTAGGTGGTACTCATACATTTTCTCACACAAGTGAAGGTACGGGAACACAATACGAGCCTGGAAGCGGTTCCACAATTATGGGATACGCAGGTGTAACAAGAAATTATGATGTTCAGAATTATTCGGATGATTATTTTTCGTACGGAAGCATTCTTCAAATCCAGACCAATCTTGCCGGAAAATCTTGCCCAGTCACTACTGCAATTGCAAACAATCCTCCAGTTATGAATGCTGGTTTCGATTATACAATTCCAAAAAGCACTCCTTTTATTTTAACCGGAACGGCAACAGATGCAGAAGGTGATTCAATAACCTATACATGGGAGCAGTTTGACAGTGCTGTTACAACATTTAATTCAAACTCGGTAGCTTACGCCGCAAAACCAGACGGCCCAATGTTTAGATCGATTGCGCCGAGTACTTCTCCTATTCGTTATATGCCAGCCTTAAGTTCTGTTCTGAATAATGTGTTGACAACAACATGGGAATCGGTTTCTTCAGTTGCCAGAACAATGAATTTTACCCTTACCGGAAGAGACAATGCAGCCGAAGGCACGGCACAAACTGGAACAGACGCTATGGTTGTTACAGTAAGCGCCACCATAGGGCCTTTTGCAGTAACTTCGCAAAATACCGATAATGTAGGATGGGAAAGAGGATCTTCTCAAACTATTACGTGGAGTGTTAATAGTACCAATACACTTTCGGGTTCGGCCAATGTTAATATTAAATTGTCTTTAGATGGTGGTTTAACTTTCCCTGTAGTACTGGCTTCTAATACTCCAAACGATGGTTCTGAAACCATTTTGGTGCCAACCGGAATAAATGTCTCTAACAACTGCAGAGTCTTGGTAGAACCTGTAGGAAACATTTATTATGCAATAAACAGCAAACCTTTTGCAGTTGGCTATAGTGTTTCTACTGATTGCACATCGTATAGTGTTGGTAATGCCTATAGCATTCCGTTCGGCTCAACTTATTTAGATAAAACTATAAGTGTTCCTGCTTCTACGGGTACTATTTCAGATGTAAATGTTTCAGTAAATGTAACGCATGCTAGATTTTCTGATTTAGAAATGCAGCTTGTAAGTCCGAGTGGCACAATAGTGCGTTTATTCAACAAAAGCTGTGGCAGTACAAACTCGACATTATCATTGCAGTTTGATGATGAAGGGACAACTTTAAGCTGTGGCACAACTACAAACCAGATTGTACTTCCAGTTGATGCTTTAACCGCTTTTAATGGAGAAAATCCTCAAGGAAACTGGACTTTTAGTGTTCGTGATAATGTCACGGGCGCTTTCGGAACTATAAATTCGGCTTCACTAAATATTTGTAATAAAACCTATACTTTAGGAACGTCAGATTTTGAAAATCTAAATTTTGCGCTTTATCCAAATCCAAACAAAGGTAATTTTACGATTCAGTTCGAAAGTAATTCCAATACAGGAGTAAAAGTTTTTGTGCATGATATTTTAGGAAGAACGGTTTACAATGCAGAGTTTGCGGCGACAGCCAATTTCAATCAGAACATTCAGCTTCCAAATGTTGCTTCAGGAGTTTATCTTGTAACGATTATCGACGGAGAAAAAAGAACGGTAAAGAAAATAGTAGTCAACTAATTTTCGAAATTAGAAAGTACTGTTTTTTAATGTCAAAAAGCTCATCAGCTTAAAACTTAAAAGTCAATGAGCTATTGCTATGCAGATTACGCTTATTGTGGCTCCCGGAATTTTTAATAATGCTCGAGAGCAGGCTTCCAGAGTAGCACCAGTAGTCAGGACATCATCTACAAGAACGAAATGTTTGTTGTGGTCGGTTTCTGTAAACTGAATATCAAAAATGTTTTCGATATTTTCAGACCGGCCTAAAAGATTCTTTTTTGACTGTGTTTTGGAATATTTTTTTCGATACAAAATGGTATCATTATACTCGAGGTTTAAGCCTTCGGCAATCGCTTTTCCAAAAGTCACGGTTTGATTGTAGCCTCTTTCTTTTAGTTTTCTTTTGTGAAGCGGTACAGGAATCACAACCTCAAAAGGCTTGCTAAACTGAAGTTCTTTAAGGTCTTCTGCATACCAGTTTCCTAAAACCGTTCCGATTTCCTGATGACCTTTGTATTTTAAGTTATGTATGAGTTCCTGAACAATTCCTCTTTTATTAAAATATAAAAATGTCGAAACATGAGGCATGTCAATCTTTCCGTAGAACTTTTTCGAAGCTTCATTTTTTGGGTCCAAATGATAATACGTCAAAGGCATTTCGTGGCGGCAGATTGTGCAGAAAACCATTTCGTTAGACATCAGAATCTTGTGGCAACCGCTGCATACTTTCGGAAAAAAGAGGTTTAAAAGAGAATTAATCACAAAATAGAGGAATTTATTTACAAAAATAACCAAAAACCCGTTTCAAACTTTATAATTTTTCTTTTTTTTAAAGGTACTTTTTATATTTTTGCATCACTATGGCAAAACAAGAAGATATATTTAAGAATGTGGTTTCGCACGCAAAAGAGTACGGATTTATTTTTCCGTCAAGCGAAGTTTACGATGGTTTAAGTGCTGTATATGATTACGCACAAAACGGTGTCGAATTAAAAAAGAATATCCGTGAATATTGGTGGAAATCAATGGTTCAGATGAATGAAAATATTGTCGGCCTTGATGCTGCAATATTGATGCATCCGACGACCTGGAAAGCTTCGGGCCACGTTGATGCATTCAATGATCCATTAATTGATAATAAAGATTCTAAAAAAAGATATAGAGCTGACGTTTTAGTTGAAGATTTTGCTGAAAAAATTCATCAAAAAGCGCAAAAAGAAATTGATAAAGCAAAAGCTCGCTTTGGTGATGCATTCAACGAACAGGAATTTGTAACGACAAATGCTCGTGTAATTGAATATTTGGCTAGAGAAAAAGAAATCAGAGAGCGTTTAGGACGTTCTTTAGGTGCTGGAGATTTAGAAGATGTTAAAGCTTTGATCGAAGAACTTGAAATCGCTGATCCTGAAACCGGTTCTAAAAACTGGACAGATGTAAAGCAGTTCAACTTAATGTTCGGAACAAAATTGGGTGCTTCTGCAGAAAACGCAATGGACTTATATTTACGTCCAGAAACAGCTCAAGGTATTTTTGTGAACTTCTTAAATGTTCAGAAATCAGGTCGTATGAAAGTTCCCTTTGGAATTGCTCAAACGGGTAAAGCATTCAGAAACGAGATTGTGGCAAGACAATTTATTTTCCGTATGCGTGAGTTCGAACAAATGGAAATGCAGTTTTTTGTGCGTCCGGGAGAAGAAATGAAATCATACGAGTACTGGAAAGAAACTCGTTTGAAATGGCATTTATCTTTAGGATTAGGAAAAGAAAACTACCGTTTTCACGATCATGAGAAATTGGCTCACTACGCAAACGCAGCAGCTGATATCGAATTTAATTTCCCATTCGGATTTAAAGAATTAGAAGGAATTCACTCTAGAACTGATTTCGACTTAAAAGCACACGAAGAATATTCAGGAAGAAAATTACAATACTTTGATCCTGAATTAAACGAAAATTACGTTCCTTATGTAGTAGAAACTTCTGTTGGTTTAGATCGTATGTTCTTGGCTGTTTTTGCTACTTCGCTAAAAGAAGAAACATTAGAAGACGGTTCTGAAAGAACGGTTTTAAAATTGCCAGCAGTTTTAGCTCCGACCAAGGCAGCGGTTTTACCGTTAGTGAAAAAAGATGGTTTGCCTGAAATTTCAAGAAAAATCATTGAAGATTTGAAATGGGATTTCAATGTTGCTTATGATGAGAAAGATGCTGTAGGACGTCGTTACAGAAGACAAGATGCTTTAGGAACGCCTTTCTGTATCACCGTAGATCATCAGACTCTGGAAGACGAAACAGTAACGATTCGTCATAGAGATACAATGAAACAAGACCGTGTAAAAATAGCTGACTTAAGAGGTATCATTGAAAACGAAGTTTCGATGAAAAACTGGTTAATGAAGATGTAATTTTTTCTCCATATTATTCAAAATCCCAAATTCAGAATTCTGAATTTGGGATTTTTTTGTTTAACGAATAGCATTTGATTCTCATTTATATTTTTAAACTTCAAAATTTTAACATTTGATATTAATGTATTAACAATGAGTAGTTTCAGTTTTAAATATTCGTAATTTTAAGTATAAGTAAAATACTAAATCCAAATTTTTTTCTAAGTGTTCGCAAATAATTGTTTCTTTATCAAAAAGAAATGATAGTCTGGATGAATTCGGTGAAAACAACTAAAACTTAAAATTGAAAAAGTATTCGTATATTATAATTGATGATGACCCCGAAAGTGCTGTAAACACTAGAACAGTTGCAGATGGCTTTTCGGAATTAAGTTTTTTTGGGTCGGCATCTGATTACGAAGAAGGGCTTGCATTGGTTTTGGAACAACAACCAGCATTGATATTTTTAGAAATTGCTCCACAAAACATTCCCAGTAATTTATCATTTTCTTTTATTAATGAATTGTATAGGTATTTATCTACGGTTCCAAAAATCATTATTACAACTCCAAAAAAAGATTTGGCTTTTGAAGCCATCAAATATGATGTTTTTGATTATATCGTAAAACCTGTAATACAGATAGACTTACTCAAGCTGATTTTGAAATTAGACAAAAGCACTTTGGCATCAGAATCAATCAAAATCAAAAATGAAATTACGACTTCTGCCGTTCCGTTTGCAAGAATGGCGCAACGTATAGCAGAGCCTCTCATTATTTGTATTAAATCTTATGGAGATTATCGTTATATAAATGCAGAAGATATCTGCTATTTTCAAGCCGATAATAATTCAACAGATATTTATCTGAATAGCGGTGAAATGATCACAGCATTTAAAACATTGAAGCTTTTTGAGAGTGTTTTGACATTTCCTTTTATCCGGATTCATAACAGTTATGTTATCAACAGAAATTACATTTCGAGGATTCATAGCGGAAACTCAATGTGTTACATAAAAAACTCCTCCAAAAAAATCCCTTTTTCTAAAACTTATAAGGCAAATGTTGATCTAATTATTGCCGATTTTGCAGCTGGAAATTACCTAGAGGTCTAAAAATTAAGCGTTTACATTAATTTGACGTCCATTGACTATCAATTGGGTATGATCTACCATAAACCTATTTTTTTGTATAAATTTTTTTTGATTACGGTAGTAGTTTTACACCATGATTTGCAACAAAAAGCAATGATTCTCCAAAAATATTAAAACAAAATTAACATCTCAAGGTCATGAAAAAAACAGCATTAACATTCGGATTATTCTCTTTAGTAACAGTAGCAACTTCTTTTGCAGCTCCAGAAGCTCCAGTTTATTTAGCAGCAAACGATTCTATTAAAACATTACCAATCGACGGTGGTGCTGCAGGTGGTGTTATTAAAAAACAAGATTTTCATGGATCTAACACTGAATTGCAAAGAAGCAATCACATGAATTTTGCAAACGTTAACCAATCTTTTGGACACGATAAAAAAGTAGACTAAGCTACACATCAAAATACAAATTAAAGCTGTCAGATTCTGACAGCTTTTTTTGTATCTATTTTTTAGTATTTTTGAGAAAATTCTGAAACACAATTGAAGAAAAAAAACAAAATACTATTCCTTTTATTTCTTGTTTTATTGGCCTGCACCAAGAAAACGGGGTCAGATCAGGATACTGTTGCTGCAATAGACAGCCTGCCGACTTTTCTTTCGTTGGCCAAAGAGAATAACCTTCCTTTAAAAATCAAGCAAAAATACAATCAGAAAGCACTCAATATTATTTTAAGCCAAAAAGACGATTCACTCAATAAGGTCAATCTATTTAAAGTTGCTAATCGCTATTACAATATGAGCGATTGGAAATCGTATCTCGAAACCACAAAATTGATTCTTGAAAGAGCAGAAAAGTCTAAGGATTCTGTTCATATGGGAAAGGCTTACACCTATTTAGGCGATTATTATTTGTCTCAATCTGTGCCAGATAGTGCTTTTATGAATTATTATAAAGCAGAAAAAACGTATCTGAAAATCAATGATCAAATCAATCTTGCCAAAACTTTTTTAAACAAAGCAAACCTGCAATACAATGAAGGTGATTTTTTTGAAAGTGAAATAGCTGTTTTTAAAGCTTTGAGTATTCTAAAAAAGCAAAAAAATGTAAATGAGCTTTTGTATGAAAGTAATAACCTGCTCGGAATTTTATACAACGAAAGAGAAGAATATAACAAAGCTCTAGAGTTTCAGACCAAAGCTTTGAATATTTTGAATGATAAAACCATAGCTTCGGCATATCAGTACAAAGCAGCCTCTTTAAACAATATTGGTTTTATCTACATGCACATGAACAATTACAGAAAAGCAAAAGGCTTTTTTGAAAAAGGACTGCAGGAAAAGAATCTTTTTATCGATAGAACAAGTCTCTATGCAATTTTACTGGATAATTTAGGGTACAGCAAATTCAAATTGAACGAATCGGATCAATTACCAGATTTGTTTTTCGAATCTTTGAGAATCAGAGACAGCCTTGACCTTACCTCTGGCGTAGTTTCTAGTAAAATCCATTTATCGGAATATTTTGCTTTTAAAAAAGATACTTTTAGGGCATTTCAGTTCTCAAAACAAGCCTTGACTTTATCAAGAGGTTCAACAAAACTTATCAATACGCTCGAAGCGCTGAAACAAACTGCGGCGGTTGATCCTAAAAATGCTTCTAAATATTCGAGAGAATATATTCACCTTAACGAAAAAATGCTAAAAGCTGAACGTAAAATGGGAGAGAAGTTTTCGAGGATAGAATATGAAACCAACGAAATCAAAGACCAGAATTCTAATCTTCAGGAAAAGAATAAAACGCTTATTTATGTTTTCAGTATCTGCACTTTGATTGGTTTGTTTTTTTATGTTTATAAAACCCAGCAGGCAAAAAACCGCGAACTGATTTTTAAACAACAGCAACAGGTTGCCAATGAAGATATTTATAATTTAATGATTTCGCAGCAAAATGAAATCGAACAAACCCGCATTAAAGAAAAGAAAAAAGTAGCACAGGAACTTCATGACGGAGTATTAGGAAGAATGTTCGGAATACGAATAAGCCTGGACAGTCTTGATAAAATGGATGAAGCGCAGGCAGCAGAAAAAAGAAAAAAATACTTGAACGAACTCAAAAATATCGAGCAGGATATTCGAGAAATTTCTCACGACCTGAACAGGGAAAAGTCAGAATTAATTAATAATTTTGTAGCGATATTAAAGAAACTGTTTGAAAATCAGAAAAATACTTATTCGTCAAAATTAATTACCACTTTTGATCCCAATATCAAATGGGAATTAATCAGTAATATCGATAAGATTAATTTGTATCGAATTATACAAGAGGGACTTCAGAATTGTAACAAATATGCAGAAGCAGATATTATTACAGTTGAATTGAAAATTGAGAATGATTTTTTAGTCGTTAGAATTGCTGATGACGGAATTGGATTTGATATTAGAAGAACTAAAAACGGAATCGGACTTCATAACATTGAATACCGTACAGCCGAATCTAAAGGTATTGTGACAATAGAATCTGTAAAAGCAGAAGGTACGACACTTAAGGTGAAAATTCCCATTGACCAAAATATAAACCTGAATCACAATGATATTTGACAACCCCAAATCAACATCAAACTTAATCAGGCGAAATGTTTTAATCGTAGACGACCATCCCTTTATAATAGAGGGATACAAAAATGCGATTACTCGCTACAACCCAAAAGAGTATGAGTTTGCAATTTCTCAGGCGCACGACTGCAGATCGGCTTACGATTTAATCGAAAGTCCAAATGTGCCACTTTTTGATATTGCTTTTTTGGATATCAGTATGCCTGCTTACGAAGAAAAAGAAATATTTTCAGGAGAAGATTTAGCCAAACTTTTGATGAAAAAAATCCCAGGATGCAGAATCGTACTTTTAACGATGTACACTGAACTCCTGAAAATTAAAACCATCATCAGAACGATTCAGCCCAACGGTTTGATCATCAAAAATGATTTGACTTTTGATGAATTGCTTTTTGCGCTAGACCAGATCATGAAAAATGAAAAGTATTACAGTCAGTCAGTAATAAAAATGCTGAATCAGACTACTCACAATGCTATCGAAATAGATGAATTCGACAAACAGATTTTGGTTCATTTGTCAAATGGAACAGAGTCTGACGCCATGCCAAAATATATTCCCATTTCGTTCTCAGCCATTGAAAAACGAAAAAAAAGCAT
The DNA here is from genome assembly GCF_042431625.1 of Flavobacterium procerum. Lineage (NCBI taxonomy): Bacteria > Pseudomonadati > Bacteroidota > Flavobacteriia > Flavobacteriales > Flavobacteriaceae > Flavobacterium > Flavobacterium procerum. The sequence continues at coordinate 16,271 of NZ_JBHLYW010000001.1, forward strand.
GAAAGAACTCCTCAAAATAAAAAGCGGCTCAGACGAAGATTTAATCAAAGAAGCAAAAAGCAAGGGACTTTTCTAAAGGGAATTCCAAAAAGCAAATTCCAAATTCCAATGTTTGTAACTGTTGGAATTTGGAATTTTTTTATTGGATTTTTTAAAAATTTATTCACTCAAAGCATCCCATCCGCGAGCTTTTAAGGCAATTTTTGTATTGGCGCGGGTTACAAGATGAGTTCCTTCGTTTTCTTCTGTCATATGGCCTATAACAGAGAAATTAGGGTTTCCTTTTATTTTGTCAAAATCATTAATATCGATGGTAAACAAAAGTTCGTAATCTTCGCCGCCATTTATGGCAACTGTTGTACTGTCGATATTAAATTCTTCGCAAGTAGAAATAAACTGCGGATCTAAAGGAAGTTTATCTTCATATAAATTACAACCCACTTTTGACTGTTTGCAGATATGCATGATTTCTGAAGAAAGACCGTCTGAAATATCAATCATCGCGGTTGGTTTTATTTCAAGAGCATGCAAAAGCGTACGAACATCTTTGCGAGCTTCTGGTTTTAGTTGCCTTTCGACCAAATAGGTGTAAGGGTCTAAATCGGGTTGGTTGTTTGGATTAACCTGAAAAACTTGTTTTTCGCGTTCCAAAACCTGTAATCCCATGTAAGCGGCACCAATATCTCCGGTTACTACTAATAAATCGGTTTGTTTGGCTCCGTTTCTGTAAACCAATTCATTTTCGTCAGCTTCTCCAATTGCAGTAATACTGATAATCAAACCTTTTTGAGATGAGGTTGTGTCACCACCAATAACGTCTACTTTATATTCTTTTGCGGCATGTGTAATTCCATCAAACAATTCTTCAAGAGCTTCCAACGGAAAACGGTTAGAAACTGCTACTGAAACCGTAATTTGTGTTGGTTTCGCATTCATTGCACAGATATCAGAAACGTTTACCACAACAGCTTTGTATCCCAAATGCTTCAAAGGCATATAAGCCAAATCAAAATGAACACCTTCTATCAATAAATCAGTCGAAACAACGACTTTTTTATTCTTAAAATCAAGAACAGCGGCATCGTCGCCAATACTTTTTAAAGTCGATTCCTGAGTAACATCAAAGTTTTTGGTTAAATGGTCTATTAAACCGAATTCGCCCAATTGCGCTATACTGGTTCGCTGCGGATTTTTATCTTCTATCATTTTTTCTGAGTTCCAAAGTTTGTAAGCTGCAAAGGTACAAAGGTTTTTTTTAAAGATGCTAAGATTCTGAGATGCTAAGGGTCTAAGTTTTTTCTAGAATGTTTATTCTGTAGAGACGCACTGCAGTGCGTCTGTGCAAAGTGTTTCCAGACAGATATTCAATTATAATTTCCCAAAAAACGTTCTTTTTGTACTGCGTGAAGGATGGGAGCAAGTTACCGAAGTAACGCGGACAGCCTGACAGCATGCCGACAAGAGGGCGAATAAGCGCAATCTAAGTTTGCCCTCTTGTCGGCATGGTGACACGCCAAAAGAATGAATTATCTTTTCATGCTAAAATGAGCTTTGAATTCCTGAATAACACCGTTTTTAGTGTAAGTAACCTGAAACCAATAATCGGAAGAAGGAAGCGGGCCACCATTAAAATTTCCGTCCCAGCCCACGCCAGAAGGTTTAATCATTTTTATGAATTTACCATAACGGTCATAAATAGTGATGACGGCATCTGGCTGATCAGCGAGATCAGGAATGTTCCAGGTATCGTTGTAACCATCGTTGTTTGGGGTAAAAAACTTAGGATATTTGAGCACTTTGGCAAACAAAATAATATTGTCACAATTTGCTTTGATATCTCTTATTGTAATAGCGTGTTCCCCAGAATCAACATTTTGAAATATATTGGAGCTTTGAAAATCTCCATCGTCCAACTGGTATTCATAAGTTCCAAAGCCATTTGTAAGGTTTACGATGATATCAATATTATCTTCAAACTCATCCGACACCGTTACGGTTGCAATCGCCGGACTTGACTTTTCTACGGTCACAGTAGCTGGATTATAACCGCAGTCGTTACCAACATCAGGTACGTTTTTGATGGGAACAACAGTGTAAACTCCTTCTTGAGTTGCAGTATATGTTGGTCCTGTACTTATTTTATTGTTATTAAAATACCATTCAACAGCATAATCGGGTGAATTAATTCCGGAATTCAATACAACAGGATTTAATAATTTTCCAGTTTGATAATCAACACAGATGACTCCGTTTTGTAAAGAGAAATTTTTTAAAGGATAAATAGTAATGTAAAAATCATCCTGAGCAAAACAGTTAGGATTTGTAGGCGATGCCGCATAGATATACAATCTTTGACTAGTATTTATTTTTTGACCAGCAGTAAATAAAATTCCAGTTCCATTAGGAGCACTGTAATAATTTCCAACTGCTAAAGAAGGCAAAGTGTAGTTTTCGCAAATCGCAACATCTGGAGTATTGATTAATACGGGAGTTTGGGAAATCGTAACCGAAAAACTCTTTTCGCTAACGCAGGTGAGTCGATTGCCCGAAACGGCATAAACGTAAACAGTTTGCGAGTTTTTTAAGATGGTTCCGACTGGAATAATAGGACCTTTTCCGCCCAGTTGTGCATAATAATTTCCCAGTTTCAACGGAGGTAATGTGTAGCTATCGCAAACATTTATGTTGCTGAAATTGCCGACATCTATTCCGATGTAATTTACTTTAAAGAAAGTTTCATTATTACATGAAGTAAAATCAGCCCATTCGTTGTAAATATAAATAGTCTGAGTGGTATTGATAGCTGTTCCTTCAATTAACTGAGTTCCCAAGCCCTGTGGACCTCCCGTAGCGGTGTAATATTTTCCGTTTTTTAGTTTTGGAAGTTTAAAATCGGTACAGGTTACAACATCCGTAAAACTATCAACGAGTGGAAGCGGTTTTATTTGAATGGTAAAACTATGTTCGTTTGTGCATTCGGGACCCACTGAATACACATAAATTGTTTGTGTTGTGGTTATAATGTCACCTGCTTTTAGTCGTGTTCCGCCGCCGTTGGTTTTTGTAAAATAGTTTCCGTTTACCAATGGTGGTAAAATATAGCGTGCGCATTCTAGTCTATTGGCTGGAGTATCTACAGGAGGAAGCGGTTTTATCGTAATTACATATTTGAGATTTTCGGTACAGTTGGGTGAAGTTGTTGTTGCTGCATAATAATATACAGTTTGCGAATTGGTAATAACAGTTCCAGCTGGAATGTTTTTGCCTTGACCGCCTGGACTTTCATAATAACCGCCAACGGCAATTGAAGGCAACGTAAAACTGCCACAACGCGAAATTGGAACAAAAATCGAAGAATTAACAATATCAATTCTAAAAGAATTTTCGTTGGTACATCTTCCGTCATTCACAAAAACAAATACAGTCTGGCTAGAAGTTATTTTATCTCCAGCTTTCATAGCTTTGCCTAAACCACCTGATAATGTAAAATAATTTCCGTTTGTCAAAGGTGGCAGTGTGTACGAATCACAAGTAACGACATTGGTAGGTTTGTCTACTTCTGGCAAAGGATATACGGTAAATGGTACTGCGATGTCTCGACATACAGATCCATTAATTACGGCATAATAATAAATAGTTTGGCTGGTTGTAAAGGCTGTTCCGTCTGGAATGACATCTCCATGTCCTCCTGGCTGTGTGAAAAAACCACCTGCAGGTACTCTTGGGACTATGTATTGACCGCAGGCTTCTTTTTTGAAACCAATTTCATAAATCAGGGTTACATTAAAACTGCTTTCATTGGTACAATTGTTCGTATTTGGACCTGTGTAAATATAGTAAGTGCCGCTTTTTGTAATTACATCTCCGGGACTTAATTTCGTTCCTGTTCCGTTTTGCGCTGTGTTGTATTCGCCATTTGTTATTGGAGGCAAAGTATAACTATTACAGGCAATCACATTCTGAATTTTATCAACCGCTGGGAGTGAATTAATAATGATACTGAAATTAACTGTTGTATGACAAACCGTGTTCGAGGTATTTTCAATACGAACCCAGATTGTTTTCGGCGATTGTGCTAAAGATGTAATAAACACTTTCGGATCTGCAATATTGTTTCTAGCTAGATTTGCATCTGTTTCGCTGGTGTAATATCTGATTTTGTATTGCGAAGAATTTAATCCATTTAGGATGAGTTTTTCCTGAACCGTTAAATCAACAGTTACGTTTTTAGAAATAATATCACAAACGTTTAAGTCTGGTGGTTTTACAACATTTATTGGATCGGTTACCAATAAATTGAATGAAATTGCATTGTTGCAAAAGAAAGTTTTATCATAAACGGGCACCACTTTTATGTATAGGGTTTGATTGCCTGAACTTACATAAGATTTTAATTGATTTTCGGGTATAACTGGGCCGTTTGCATTCGCTGCAGCTAATGATTCAAAATAGTAAATTGTATGTTCGGCAGGATCAATCCCTAATTCGGTTAAGTTGTTTTGTGTCAAATCATATTGATAAGTACCACTTGTGCTAAAACAGGCCGTTAGATTTTTAGGAGATTTGACAGTTAGATCTTTAATGATAACTTCGTCTTTAACCACACAGCCCGAAAGTGTTGCGGTAACCCCGTAAGTTCCTGCTTTGTCAACAATCAAAGAATTGCTGGTTTCGTTTGGGATTACAGTTCCGTTTAGTGTCCAGACATAGCTGAAATTCCCCACGAGATCAGATTTAAGTGTGATTTTTTCGCCTTGGCAAATGGTTCTGTTTGGGCCTAAATCCATAGTAGTCATAAAACTGCCGCCTTTTATAAAAACTGCCGAATCATAATTGCTGTCGTTATAATCGCCAATCGCCAATTTTATACGATAAGTTCGGTTTGGAATTACAGTTGAAGAAGCGGTTAAAATTTTGGTTTCGCCTCTCATATTGATAGCTGACTCAGCAGGATTTGCAACATTGTAACGGTCAAACAAATTAGCGTTGGCAGATAAACAAGACGAATTATATTGCTGATCTCTAATATTTTTGACCGAAACGGGAGTTGTTGTTCCCGGCACTACGGCAAGATTTATAGAAATGCCAGTTGTTAAATCCGTCAAGATAAAAGCAAAAACATCACTAAAACCACATTGAAATTCTCCGTATTCATTTGAAGCAAACAAAAAATCAAAACTAAAATTGCTTGATAATGGCGTAAAATCAAATTGAAGAAAACTGACATCTGTAACGGGCACAACTTGTCCGTTGCTGTCGCTGATTTGCTGTAAATCGCTATCTGTAGCATTATTCAGTTTACTGCTTTCGTTATTGCCACTGTACGGTCCTTCAGTATATTTAGCAATTCCGTTTCGTATGATGATGCCGCTTGAAATCGGAAAGTTTGGATTAGTGCTGGTGAATTTACCGATTCCTTGATGCGATGAGAATTTGAAATTACTTTCGTTGGAACAGCCATTTTGCATCAATTCGGCTCGAACTAGTTCCGGTATGCCCAAGGTTGTAGTGTCGACTATGATTCCTTGTGATGAAGATATAGCCGAACAAAATAATAAAAGCAGAAGTAGAGCAGCTCTCATGATTCCTATTTTTATTCGTTGGGTTATTTAAAATTACGAAATTATTTATTGTTAAAATTATGACTGTCAGTATTTTATGATTTATAAGTGCAGTTTAAGCAAAAATGCAAGATAATTTTGATTTTGTTAAATTCTTCGGAAACCTCTAGTGCATAAAGGATTGCAATCGTTTAAAAACAAAAAAGAAAAACTTATTTTTTGTATGACTAAAGACAGAATATTAAAAGATTTCTAAAAATATTTTTTCCTACTGACAAACTGTTGTCACCGGCCCATTCTACTTTTGGAGTATTAAAAATATTTAAACTTTAAAATCATGAAAACATTAACTGCACAAGTAATTACACAAGAAGATTTATTGAAACACTGGCAAGGACATCGCGCTCTTACACGTCGTTTGATTGAAGTTTTTCCAGAGAAAGATTTCTTCGAATTTTCAATAGGAGGAATGCGCCCTTTTGCAAAACTGGTTGATGAACTTTTGGCTATTGCAGTTCCAGGACTTAAAGGAATTGTAACAAAACAAGTCGAAGCATTCTCAGAAGGAGAAGAAAAATTGATTTTTAAAGCGCAGTATCTTGAAAAATGGGACGAAGCGACAGCAGAAATCAATAAATACTGGGAACAATTGTCTATTGAAGATTTTAGCGAAAATTTTAATCTTTTCGGACAGTATGAATTTCCTATTATCCAGAATGTTTTGTATTTTATTGATAACGAAGTCCATCACAGAGGACAAGCATATGTTTATTTAAGAGCTTTAAATATTGAACCACCGTTTTTCTGGGAAAGATAATTTCAAATAACGATAAAAAAACTCTCAAAGAAGAAAATTCTCTTTGAGAGTTTTTTTTATATAAGTCTTTGTCTGTTGATTTCTAGTAATTCTAAAATTCTTGTTTTCAAACTTTCCGGCTCTAGGATTGTGGCATAATCTCCAAACATTAAGAACCATCGAGGAAAACCGTCTTCCATGCTACGGCACATAAAAGTCATTTCGATCTTATCTCCGATTTCTTTTTCTGTCACAAAACCATGGTATTTTCTTTCAGATGCCAGATATCTTGCGATTTTCTTTTCGACCAAAATTCTAACTTTAGTTGTCGGGCAATTTTCTGTTTTTTTTAAATAAGTTTCTAAGGCTTCATGTTCAATGGAAAAATCAGATTCCGTTTTCTGGATTCCAAGAATTCGGTCTGTTCTAAATTGACGGTAATCTTGTCTCAAGTGACAATATCCCAAAAAATACCAGTTGTTATTATCGTGAAAAACGCCTACTGGTTCTATGTTTCGTTGTGTAGTTTCTTCTTTGCTAAAAGTTTTGTACGAGAGTAAGATTTGTTTTTTCTCGGCAATTCCTTCAAAAAGAACTGCCAAAGTATTAGGCGAATTATGATTAAACATTGGTTCGGCAGTGTTCATGACCACTCTCGATTCAATATTGGCTAGATAATCTTTATCGGCGCTTCGCAAAACCGATTTCAATTTGTACATCGCAGAGGCATAATTAGTCCCTAGAGACGGATCGGTAAATTTCTGCATCAATTTTTCAGCGGCAATAAAACTGCTTACCTCTTCGCGTGTAAACATTACGGGAGGCAATCTGTAACCTTCCATTAAAGCATAACCAACGCCCGCTTCGCTATAAATGGGTACGCCAGATGCTTCGAGTGTTCGAATATCTCTGTAGATAGTTCTCAAACTGCACTCAAAACGATCAGCCAATTCCTGTGCTTTTACAATTTTTTTAGATTGCAGCTGAATCAGGATAGCGACAATACGGTCAAATCGTTTTGGGGTTTCGTCAAGCATTTTGGTATGAAATTTTGAATTACTGAGGTTTTAGAAATACAAAGGTTGTGAAAATTTTATTTTAAAAATTGACTTGTTAATTATTTTATGTTTGTTTATGGTCAATTTAAAAAATAATGTACATTTAAACCGATTTAAAACAGTATAAAATGCTTAATGAATTAACATATAAACAAATAGAAGAATTAAAAAGAAAGTTAAGAATCGGAACTTTTGACAGCAATTTAGAACTTGCAGAATTAATACGTTTAGGATTTGATCCTGTTACGGCAAAAGATTTATTGGTAAATCTGATTAAAAGCCATAAAGAAGACCTTTTTAATGAGGCCAAAGAAAAAGAAAAATCCGACGAAAGAAGTAATATTTCGCTTTTTGCAATAACCATGATTGCAATATTTTTTGGAATGTTTGGAGGAACTGATGGTACAGTGGTATTATTCGTAATTTTAGCGGCTCTTGCCTGTGGTTACTTTGGAAATCCTCAGGATCCACTTCCCGGCATGGTAGGTTACACCGTTGCGGCCATGATTATGCCTTTTGCCTGTGGTTATTATTTCAAAGGAAGAAGCACTTTTTTAAATCTCGAAATTCTGATTCCGTATTTTATCGCATTCGGACCAGGTTTACTAATTAAATATGGATTGTCTAGATTATTGTCCTCAAATGAATAACAGCTTATGATTGAAAATTACTCTTTTAACGAACCCTACAAAAGGTTTGAACCACACGAAACAAAGTGTACTTATTGCGGTGAAGCACATATGAAAACTATGCAGGACTGCTATTTTATTCCGCTTTTTGTTACCAATGACAGAACCAACATCATAGTTTACAGTTCTGTAAGTTATTCAAAAATTTTGATAGGTATTCCGAGATGTTCTTCGTGTAGAAACATTCATGAAACATCATCTTCAAAAGCAATATGGATTGGAGTCGGAGTGGCCATAGCTGGAATAGCTTTTTTAGTCTATAATTTTATGAGTCTCCCGCCAATGGTAACTATAATAGGTTTTTTTGCCGTTATTTTTGGAGCGGTTTTCGGCTCACAGAAATTGACAGAGACATTTGTGGCCAATCATGATATCTACACCAAAAGAGACGGTGCAGAAACCAATGAGGTAGTACGCGATCTTGTATTGGCAGGATGGTCGTTTAAACAGCCAACTGCTTAGAATCGTAAATTATTAAAAAAACAACCCCAATAACGCAAGTTATTGGGGTTTTCTATATTTTATGTTCTTTCTTCTATTTTCTAAAAAAGAGCTTAATCGTTAAGTTTCAAAACAGCCATAAATGCTTCTTGCGGAATCTCAACGTTTCCTACTTGACGCATACGTTTTTTACCTTTTTTCTGTTTTTCAAGCAATTTACGCTTACGCGAAATATCTCCACCATAACATTTTGCGGTAACGTCTTTACGAAGTGCTTTAATCGTTTCACGAGCGATAATTTTTGCTCCAATCGCAGCCTGAATCGGAATGTCGAATTGCTGTCTTGGAATCAATTCGCGTAATTTCTCGGTCATTTTTTTACCAATGTTGTATGCGTTATCTTCGTGAATCAATGCAGAAAGCGCATCGACAGTTTGTGCATTCAAAAGAACGTCCAATTTAACCAATTTAGAAGTTCTCATTCCGATTGGTGAATAATCGAAAGAAGCATAACCTTTAGAAACTGTTTTTAGGCGATCGTAAAAATCGAATACAATTTCCGCCAATGGCATATCAAAATTCAATTCAACACGCTCAGTTGTCAAATACGTTTGATTGGTAATTAAACCGCGTTTTTCGATACATAAACTCATTACGTTTCCAACAAAGTCAGATTTCGTAATAATAGTTGCTTTGATGAATGGCTCTTCAACTCTGTCTAGTTTTGAAGGCTCAGGTAAATCTGATGGATTGTTTACTACTAATGGAGTTTCTGGATGTTTCTTAGTGTAAGCTAAATACGAAACGTTAGGAACTGTAGTAATTACAGTCATGTCGAACTCACGTTCTAAACGTTCTTGGATGATTTCCATGTGAAGCATTCCTAAGAATCCACAACGGAAACCAAATCCTAATGCCGCAGAACTTTCAGGAGCGAAAACTAATGAAGCATCATTCAATTGTAATTTTTCCATTGAAGAACGTAAATCTTCGTAATCTTCTGTATCAACTGGATAAATACCAGCGAATACCATTGGTTTTACGTCCTCAAAACCTGTAATCATATTGGTTGTTGGTACTTTTGCATCTGTAATCGTATCACCAACTTTTACTTCGCGAGCTTCTTTAATTCCCGAAATCAAATATCCAACATCTCCTGCCGAAACCACATTTTTAGGAACTTGATTTAGTTTTAAAGTTCCAATTTCGTCAGCAAAATATTCATTGTCAGTAGCCATGAATTTAATTTTCTGGCCTTTTTTGATTTCACCGTTTACAACTCTAAAGATTACCTCAATTCCGCGGAACGGATTGTAAACTGAGTCAAAAATCAAAGCTTGTAACGGCTCTTCTGGATTTCCTTTTGGAGCAGGAATTTTTTCAATAATTGCTGCTAATATATTTTCAACACCAAAACCAGTTTTTCCAGAAGCATGAATAATATCTTCCAATTTACATCCTAATAAATCGATAATATCATCACTAACTTCTTCTGGATTTGCACTTGGCAAATCGACTTTATTCAAAACTGGAATAATTTCCAAGTCATTTTCTAAAGCTAAATATAAATTTGAAATGGTTTGCGCTTGGATACTCTGTGCCGCATCAACGATTAGAAGTGCGCCTTCGCATGCAGCAATCGATCTCGAAACTTCATACGAAAAATCTACGTGTCCTGGAGTGTCAATTAAGTTTAAGATATATTCTTCTCCCTTGTACTTGTATTCCATTTGGATGGCGTGACTCTTAATGGTAATTCCACGTTCACGTTCCAAGTCCATGTTGTCAAGCAATTGTGCTTTTTCTTCACGAGCTGTAACGGTTTGTGTCGCGCCTAATAATCTGTCCGCCAATGTACTTTTACCGTGATCAATGTGTGCAATAATGCAAAAGTTACGTATCTTCTTCATTTTAATATATCAGTTCTCTAAAGAGTTTTAGTATTTTTTGGGTATAATTTTACGCTCAAGCAAATGCTTTAATGCGTGTAACTAAGGCGCAAAGATAGCGCAAAGTTTTGGATTCTGGAATGATGAAGTTCGATAGTTGACGGCTTACAATAAAATAGCGCTTTAAAATTCAAAATTAAAGCCTTTTTCAGTCAGTTTTTGATAGATTTCATCATCAAATTTATACAGTTTTGCGGCTCTATGCGACACATCTTTTTGTTTTTCATCAAGAGCTACCAACAGTTTCATGTGCAGAATTTTTCTTCTAAAGTTTGATTTATCGAGTTCAATTCCTAAAATTTCTTCATATAAATGCATCAGCTGCAGTAAGGTAAATTTTTCAGGAAGAAGATTAAATCCAATTGGAGCCTGACGCACGCGGTTGCGAAGCTGTAATAAACTGAAATTAAGGATTTCGTTATGATCAAAAATCAAATCGGGAATTTCGCTGATTTTGTACCATTTTGCTTCGATAACCTTTAAACTCGACTTAATGTTATAGTCTTCTCTGCTTACCAAAGTATAGTAGCCAATGGTAACTACACGTCTTTCGGCAACACGTTTCGGGTTGGTAAATGCTTTGAGTTGTTCGAGATAAATATTTTCTAAACCGGTAAGGTCATGAAGAATACGCTGTGCTGCATCGTCTGCACTTTCGTCTCTCTGAAGCCAGCCTCCCAAAAGTCCCCATTGTCCCATACTTTCTCCCTGTGCATGCTGCACCAGAAGCACTTCTAAGCTTTCTTTATTAAATCCGAAGAAAACGCAGTCAATTGTGATTCCTTCTACTGCGGGTTTATTTATTTCTGTCAATTTAAAGCGGTATTATTTTTAAAAATTCGAACCTAGTTTTGCTGTTAAAATTCAAAATTAAATCCTTTCTCTGTTAGTTGTTTGTAGATTTCGGGTTCAAATTTATAAAGCTGTGCGGCCCTGTGCGAAACATCTTGCTGTTTTTCGTCTAAAGCAGCCAATAATTTCATATGCAGAATTTTTCTTCTAAAATTAGATTTATCCATTTCAACGCCTAAAATTTCTTCGTAAAGCTGCATGAGTTGCAATAAAGTAAATTTTTTAGGCAATAGATTAAAACCAATCGGGGCTTGGCGAACTCGCTGACGAAGATGTTTCAAGCTATAAGCCAGAATTTCGTTATGATCGTAAATCAGATTCGGAATACTGTCTATTTTATACCATTTTGCATCGGCGGCTGTAAAACCTGCTTTGATATTGTAATCTTCTCTTTTAACCAAAGCATAATAACCAATTGTGATTACCCTTCTGAGCGGAAAACGGTCTGGTTCTCCAAATGCTTTTAACTGTTCAAGATAGATATTATCAAGGCCGGTCAGTTCGTTAAGAAGTCGATGCGCGGCATTATCGGTACTTTCTTTTTTGTAAATCCATCCACCGGGAAGTCCCCATTTTCCTTTACTGATTCCCTCCGCATGTTGTACCAGCAGTACTTCCAGACTTCCTTTATCAAAACCGAATATGACGCAGTCAATCGTGATGGCGTTCATAGCGCTTTGTTCGCTTTTTAAGGCAGGTTTGTCGTCGACATTTTCAATCATATTCACGATAAATTTTGACAAATTAAACAAATTAAATCTTTAAAAGCTTTTATAGAAGCTTTATATTTTTTTTAACGAAACAAAAAGACTGATAATCAGTGTTTTGAAAAATTATTAAAAAGCCGTTTTGAAAACCTTTGTTTTTAAAATGCTGATTGTCAATTTGCTAAAGCCTTAATTTTTTGATGTTGTTGGATGTTTTTTTAATTCCGTTTTTAAAGCATTAATAAAAATGATTAACTAAATATTAGAATTGAAAAAAATTAACCCTAATATTTTGTTAATATAGAAAATTTGTTTTACACTTGTAGTCAAATTTACCATAAGATAAATTCATATTGACTATAAGTTTAAGAAAGACAAATCTACAATTAACTTAAAATATCGCAAATGTTTTTTTTAGGAATTGATTCAGAAGGCACTTTTACAAAAAACAAAAAACAGCAAAGGGTTCAGAAAAAGCTTTTCTTGGTTGCTGACCGCTCAATAAATCCTGAATTAAAAATAATATAAAATTTAAAACTCAAACTCTCGAAGACTGTGTGATTCAGTCTTCACAACCAACTCTATTTAGAAAAATTACTAACTTAAATTAACCAATTCTTAATTACTATGAAAAGCAAAAATTGTATTAAAACAAAAAAGCTTCCATTTTTTATGGCGCTGCTGCTTAGCGTATTTATGATACAGTCCGGATTTGCACAGGATCAGTCCAAAACTGTAAGCGGAAAGATTCTCTCCGCTGTCGACGGGATGGGAGTTCCAGGAGCAAGCGTTGCTGTACAGGGAACCAAAACAGGTGCCGCATCTGATTTTGATGGGAATTACAAGATTGAAGCAAAAGCAGGTGATGTACTTGTGTTTACTTTTATCGGATTCAAAACTCAAACAGTAACAGTCGGAACTCAAAGAACAATCAATGTTACTTTACAAGAAGAAACAGCAGAATTAAAAGAAGTTGTCGTAATCGGATACGGATCGCAAAAGAAAAGTCTTGTGACCAATGCTATTACTCAGGTAAGCGGTGAAAGTTTGACTAAAACCAATACTGTAAATGCTTTGCAAGCACTTCAGGGTCAGGCAGCAGGTCTTCAGGTGACTTCTACTTCAGGACAGCCAGGTGAAGGTTTGAATGTTGTGATTCGTGGTGTCGGATCTACGGCAGGAAGCACCCCGCTATATGTGGTTGATGGTATTCTTACAGGAGATATTTCGTATTTGAACAATTCAGATATCGAATCTATTTCTGTTTTAAAAGATGCGGCTTCGGCGGCAATTTATGGTTCGCAGGCTTCAAACGGAGTTGTTTTGGTAACTACGAAAAAAGGAAAAAGAGGTGCATCGGGGCAAATTACTTTTGACCAGTATTATGGCGTACAATCTGTGGCTAGAAAAGTTGACTTGCTAGATGCTAGAGAATATGCAACAATCTTAAACGAGGCAGCGGTGAACTCTGGTAAAAATCCTTATTTTACAAATGACCAAATCGCTGGAATGGGTTCTGGAACAAACTGGATGGATAAGATGTTGACAGACAATGCTGCAACAAAAAATTTCTCTTTTGGCGCTTCAGGTGGTTCAGAAACTTCGGTTTATTCTACTGCTTTGTCTTATTTAGGGCAAGAAGGAGTTGTTGGAGGAAAAGATTTATCGAATTACGAACGTTACAATTTCAGATTCAACTCAGAGCATAAACTTTATAAAGATGTTGTTACCATAGGTGAAAACTTAAGTTTTGCTTATGTTAATAAAAACGGAATTGGAGTAGGAAATCAGTACAATAACTCGTTGAGAAGTGCTTTTCAGGTTACGCCTTTATTGCCAATGTATGATGATAACGGAAACTATTTTGATACATCAAACAGTACAGAACCTTGGTTGGCTGGTGTTGCCAATCCGTACGCATTAATGGTTTACAATAACCAAAATGAAAATAACAGCCAGAAATTATTAGGAAATGTTTATTTACAGATTCAGCCAATAAAAAATCTAACTTTTAAAACCACTTTAGGGCTTGACTATAATGTAAACGAAGGACATTCTTATACTCCTGTTTATCGATTATCAATTTATGCAAATACTGCTTTTGATAAAGTGAGACAGAATATGGATAAAAGCAAGAGCATTAACTGGGATAACTTGTTAACTTATAAATTCAATGTGGCAGACAGTCATCAATTTGAAGCGTTGTTAGGTACATCTTATATTAAATACGACAAAACTTTAATTGATGTTTCAAACGCTGATTCCGTTTTTAGTGATTTAGAACATGCTTGGTTAGATACAACAACAAACAAAGACGGTGCAAGAATTTCATTAGAAGGAAATAAGTTCGAAAACATCTTAATGTCTTATTTCGGAAGATTAAATTACAACTACAAAGAAAAGTATTTATTAAACGCGACTCTTAGAGCAGACGGTTCATCAAAATTTGCAGCAGGAAATCAATGGGGTTATTTTCCATCGGTATCTGGAGGATGGGTTGTTTCTAATGAAGAATTTCTAAAAGATTCGAAAGTATTCAACTTTTTCAAATTACGTGCAAGCTGGGGACAGGTGGGTAACCAAAGTATAAGATCGTTCCAATTTTTAGCAAATGTGCAATCAAAGGCTGTTAATTATAGTTTTGGCGACAAAGAAGGAGAGTTAACGCCAGGAGCCTATTTGAAAAATTTATCAAACCCTAATTTGAAATGGGAAACTTCAGAGCAAATTGACCTTGGTTTTGATGCCAGATTTCTAAACAATGCTTTGAGCGTAAACTTTGATGTTTACAAAAAGACAAATAAAGACTGGTTGATTCTGGCTCCTATTTTGGCAACTTCTGGTGCAGATGCTCCATTTATTAATGGTGGAAATGTAGAAAACAAAGGGGTTGAGTTAAGCTTAAATTACCAAAATAAAATTGGAGATTTCAATTACAGCATAAGTGCAAATGGAGCTTACAACAAAAATACAGTTGGAAAAATTCCAAATGCAGATGGAATCATTCACGGGTTAAACGGTGAACTTTATGATAATTCAGGAGAGTTTTATAGAGCACAAAACGGATATCCATTAGGTTATTTCTGGGGGTATAAAACAGGAGGGGTTTTTCAAAATCAAGCGCAGATTGATAATTATAAATCGGCAAATGGAGTGGTGTTACAACCAAATGCAGCGCCTGGAGATATCATTTATGTAAACACAAACGGAGACGATAAAATAGATGCTACTGATAAAACAAATATCGGAAATCCAAATCCTGATTTTACGTACGGTTTTTCTCTATCGGCTAGTTACAAAGCTTTTGATTTCTCTTTAAATGCAAATGGTGTGGCAGGAAACCAATTGGTTCAGTCTTATAGAAACCAAGTAGGAACATATGGTAATTATACATCGGCAATTTTAAACCGTTGGCATGGTGAAGGTTCTTCTAATACAGTGCCTAGAGTAACAGAAGACAACAGAAACTTTACACAGTTTTCAGACTTATATATTCAGAATGGTGATTTCCTTAGAATTAACACAGTAACATTAGGATTTGATTTAGCAAAAATGAGACAATCAAAACCATTTTTTGCAAGTCAGTTTAGAGTGTATTTCTCTGTACTAAATCTTTACACTTTTACGAAATACAACGGTATGGATCCAGAAATCGGATTCGGTTCTTCAAATGATGACCAGAAGTTTTCATCAGGTGTTGATGTGGGGTACTATCCAAGACCAAGAACATTCATGTTAGGTCTAAACGTTAAACTTTAATACATAAAAAAAAATGAAAAATACCTATTTATATATTTTCTGTTTGAGTTTGTTAACTCTGGGATCTTGTAGTTTGGAGACAGAACCTTTAACTCAACAAACGGAGGGAAACTTTTATAAAGACGCGGCCGATGCTTATACTGCTCTTGTAGGTTGTTATGACGGAATGCAGGTAGCTACGGGAGGTGCTGGAAAAGGAGTACCTGTTGTGACAGAAATCATGTCTGATGATTGTTTTGGCGGAACTGGTAATTCAGATAAATACGATTATGCAGCAATAGATGAGTTTGATATTTCTCGTGCTCCTGCTGAGGTAGATATGTTTAATGATAACTGGATTGCTTACTATAAAGCGCTTTATCGTTGCAATGTTTTATTGTCTAAAATGGATCAGATTGACTGGGGAAAAGACCCGTCATTAAGAAATACATACGAATCTGAAACAAAATTCATAAGAGCTTATTTGTATTTTGAAATGGTACGCCTTTGGGGGAATATTCCTTTATTGACAGCACCTTCAACTGAAAATGTACCACAGGCAGCACCCGAAGAAGTTTATAAGCTAATTGCAGAAGATTTAGTTTTTGCTTCAAACAACTTGCCTTCAGTAGCTTATAATGCTACCGTAAGTGGACGTGTTACTAAATGGGCTGCAAAATCTTTACTTGGACGTGTTTTCTTGTATTACACAGGTTACTACGGTAAAGGCGATTTGGCGGGAGTTGTGACAAAAGCACAGGCTTTAGGACATTTAGAAGATGTTGTTGCTTCAAGCGGGCACGGTTTATTAGACGATTTCTCAACACTTTGGCCTGCTGCTTCTGTAGATAAATATGCAGGAGAAAGCAATAGAGAAGTAGTATTTTCAATAAAATATACTTTCACTAGTGATTACGACGGAAATACAGATGGTAACCATTGGTTGGTAATGTTCGGAATGAGAGAGTTTTCATCTTATCCTTACGGACGTGGCTGGGGTGTTACAGTAAATTCTAAATTATGGAATGCCTATGCTGCTAACGACACAAGACGAGTTTCAACTATGATTGGAATTACAGAAGAAAAAATACCATTTACTAAAATAAACAACCAACGTGAGTATACAGGTTATTACAATAAAAAATATTCACCAATGGTGGATAGAAATGGAGTAGATATGCCAATTGTTCTAGGAAGCCAGTTTTGGGATATCAGCCAGTATCAGGATTATACGGTATTAAGATATGCTGACGTATTGTTAATGGCTGCCGAATTAGGAAGCGGAAGTGCGCAAGGCTATTTTGATCAGGTGAGAAGAAGAGCTTATAAAGCAGCTTTTACTTCTATACCTGTTACTCAGGATAATATTATGAATGAAAGACATTTAGAGTTTGCGTTAGAAGGAATCAGATATTGGGATTTACTTCGTCAGGGAGTGAGCAAAGCAGCTACAAGTATTGCAGAAACAGCTACAGTACTTAATGGAGGTGCTCAGGCAACAAAAACAATTTCTGCGGGTAATATCGAAAAAACAAAAGGATTGCAGCAAATTCCAAACACGCAGATTACCTTGTCTAATGGAGTTTTAAAACAAAATGCCGGCTGGTAATTTTAAACTAAAAATCAAAGAAAATGAAAAATATTAAATTCTTAATGACCTCATTTTTGGTATTGGCAATGCTGATATCATCTTGTTCGCCGGACTCGTATTCACTAGACGGCCCGATTAGTAAATCGGATATACATTTTGAAATTACCCAGGATTTAGTAAAAGATCCAGGAGGAAATACCGTAATCTTAAAAAACACAACTCCGGGAGTTATACTAAACTGGGATTATGTAACAGGAAAATCAGATAAGGCAGTAGAAACTGTTCAGTATGCTTTTAAAGGAAATTATACCATTAAAGTTTCAGCAGTTACAGGAGGCGGGATTGTAGAGTTAGATCCAGTAACCATAACCGTAACTCAGGATAACTTAAACTATGTAAACGATCCGCTTTGGACGGCTTTGTCTGGAGGTGTAGGCAAACAAAAAGTATGGATAGCTGATAATGGTAAATACGGTATGGCTCCAGGAGCGATGTCGTATGCTGATCCAAGCACAACGGTTGAATGGGGTAATTTTACACCAAACTGGGAACCAGAAGGTAATGCAAATTCAAGTACAGATGCAGATATGCACTGGGGAAGAACCATGACTTTCAGCCTTGAGGGTGGGCCATTTATGAAAGTGAATGAAGCTGACGGTACGCTTAAAGAAAGCGGTACTTATTTCTTAGATATTAATACCCATACTTTAACTACAACGGGTGCGACAATTTTAAGACCAGATAATTATATCGCAAATGCAAGCAACTGGACCAATAATGTTAAGATTTTAAAGCTTACTGAAAATCAGTTGAGAATTGCGATACTAAGAACCAACAGCGAAGGGCCATGGTGGTATATCTGGAATTTCGTTTCTAAAGAATATGCAGATAATTATGTACCGCCTGTTACAGGACCAAACTACGATGAAGGTTTCGATCCGACTTTTGCTTCTGGTGAATTGTTGAAAATGCTTACTGGTGGCGTTGGTACAGGAAGAGTTTGGGCTTTAGATGCAAATGGAAATCCGGTTGACTGGATTGGAAAAGGAAAAGGTTGGACAACTGGTGCTTCAAGTTCATACAACTGGGGTTGGAGTGATGATTGGGCTACTGCTGCAGGTAATTCTTGGATTCGCTTTGATCAGTTTGGAGGAAAACTTAATTATACAAGAAGTCAGAATGGCGTAGTGACAACAGGTTTGTTTACTATTGATGAAGAAAAGAACGAAATCAATTTAGGAACAAACACACTGATTCAAAATACAGGAAGCTGGATGAATCCGACCGTCAATGTTATTAAAGTAGTCAAGGCATTCAATAATGACTATCAAACAAAAGGTATTTGGTTCGGAACATCTTATGATGCAGGTAAAGATGAATGGTTTGTTTTCCATTACATAATACCTTAATTTACACTAGTTTTTTAGTTCACAATAACCTGAAAGTAGTAATTACTTTCAGGTTATTTTAAAATTTATAATGCTATGGTGCAGCTGACTTCATTAAAAAAAATAGGATTACTTTTAGCAGGCTTTCTTCTAATGACAGCATGCAAAAAATCAACAGACGAACAATTTAATAAACGAAAAGTTTCTTTTAATGCTGATTGGAGTTTTCATCTTAATGATAGTTTGGTTGATAAAGACACTATCGGGAATTCTACAAAATGGAGAACTTTAGATGTACCTCATGATTGGAGCATCGAAGGAAAGTTTGATGAAAAAAGTCCGGCCGGATATGGTGGAGGATCGCTTAACGGAGGTTTAGGCTGGTACAAAAAAACATTCAAAGTCGCTGCAGAAGACAGCACAAAAATAACTTCAATTACTTTTGATGGCGTTTACAGAAACAGCGAAGTTTGGGTAAACGGACATTATTTAGGAAAACGTCCAAACGGATATATTGGTTTTCAATATGAAATTACGCCGTATTTAAATTACGGAGACAAAAACAACGAAATAATTGTTAAGGTTGACAATTCAAAACAACCCAATTCACGTTGGTATTCGGGTTCGGGAATTTTTAGAAATGTCTGGATCGAAACTACAGATAAACTTCATGTAGAACAATGGGGAACTTATATTACGACTCCAAAAGTTACGGCTGAAAAAGCTTCAGTAAGTATTGAAACAACAATTAAAAATCAATACAAAGAAAGTAAGAAAGCTACTATAAAGACTACTATTTTTAAAGAAGATAAAAAAGTAACATCGGTTACTCAAGATATAACAATCAATGCCAACGAAAATCAAACGCTGAATCAGTCTGCAGAAGTTGAAAGTCCTATTTTATGGTCAGTTGAAAAACCGGAATTGTACACAGCAGTTACACAAATTTCGCTTGACGATAAAATCATCGATGAATACAAAACCAATTTCGGAATCAGAGATTTTAAATTTGACTTGAACAAAGGTTTTATTTTGAATGGAAAACAAGTCAAAATAAAAGGAGTTTGTATGCATCATGATTTAGGTCCGTTAGGATCTGCGATTAATACTCGTGCCATCGAGCGTCAATTGGAAATCCTGAAAGAAATGGGTGTAAACGGAATCAGAACTTCTCATAATCCGCCTGCTCCAGAGCTTTTAGATTTATGTGATAAAATGGGTTTCATTGTCATGGATGAAGCTTTCGATATGTGGAAACAAGCTAAAACCAAATATGATTATGCAAATGATTGGGATAACTGGCACAAACAAGATTTAATTGATCAATTGTTGCGCGACCGAAATCATGCGAGTATTTTTATGTGGAGTATCGGAAATGAAATCCCGGAACAATGGAATGAAACCGGAATTGAAATCGCCAAAGAATTAGCTGCAATTACACGTCAATACGATAAAACGCGACCACTTACTGCAGGAATGAATCCGCCGGTAAATATGAATATTGATGCGGTGACTTTACAATTTGAGAAAAAAAATGTATCGATTAATCCGCTTGCCGGATCTGGTGTTTTAGATTTAATTGGATACAATTATGCACATCAGACATTTGAACATCATTTGAAAAACTTTCCAAACACGCCTTTCATTGCAACGGAAACAACTTCAGGTTTGCAGACAAGAGGTTATTATGATGCTGTTTCTGATACTATAAAAAAATGGCCGGTTAGTTGGGATAAAAAATTTGAAGGAGGAAATCCTGGAAATACCGTTTCAGCTTACGATCAGGTGCAGACGCCTTGGGGATCTACGCACGAAGCAACTTGGAAAATTATTAAAAAACATGATTTCTTGGCAGGAATGTACGTTTGGACAGGTTTCGATTATATCGGAGAACCAACACCGTACGAATGGCCATCGGTAAGTTCATATTTCGGAATTGTAGATTTAGCTGGTTTTCCGAAAGACGTCTATTATATGTACAAAAGCGAATGGACAGACAAAACCATTCTTCATGTTTTTCCGCATTGGAATTGGAAAGCAGGACAAACAGTTGATGTTTGGGCATACTACAACAAAGCTGATGAGGTGGAGCTTTTCGTAAACGGAATATCAGTTGGAAAAAGAAGCAAAAAAGGAGATGATTTGCATGTTATGTGGAGAATTCCTTTTGAGGCGGGAACTCTAAAAGCCATTTCTCGTAAAGATGGAAAAGTGGTTTTAGAAAAAGAAATTAAAACAGCCGGAAATCCATCTCAATTAAAACTAACAGCAGACAGAAGTACAATAAAAGCCGATAAAAATGATTTGTCTTTTGTAACAGTTGATATTTTAGATGCTAATGGAACTTTGGCTCCAAATGCCAACAATGAAATTAATTTCTCTCTAAAAGGAAACGGAAAAATTGTTGGGGTTTGCAGCGGAGACCCAGTTAGCCACGAATCATTTAAAGGAAATAAGCATACGGCTTTAGCTGGAAAATGTTTGGTTGTTGTACAATCTGGAGATAAATCAGGAAGATTGGAATTAACCGCTAAAGCGAATGGTTTAAAACAAGCCACAATTGTAATTACAGCAGAATAAGTTTTCTAATTTTTGGAATTTTAAATATAGATACAGCAGTTTAAAAGCATTAAAAGATTTTATACTCCCGCAGATTTAGCAGATCATGCAGATTATTTTTTCCAAATCTGTGACAGAAAAATGGCCACAGATTAAAGGATTAAAAAGATTTAAATCTGCTCAATCTGCGAGAGAAAAGAAAAAGAAAAAATCCTTTCGAATCCTTTTAATCTGTGGCAAAAAATAACTAACTAATGAAAAAATCACATTTAAAAACCTTGTTTTCGATCTGCGCTTTCGGACTTCTTACAGTTCCAAATGCATCAGCGCAAATTCAAAATGCAGATGTGCTGAACGCACCAATCGATATCAGTAAAGATTTTCAGAACTATCTGAATACTTTTTATTTTGCAGACGAACTAGCTTCTTTTGATCCCGCAACAGGAAAAGGAACGATTAAATATCTGCGATACAATTATAAAACACGTCAGGCTTTCAACAACATGATGATGAAACCAGATGTGGAAAAAGCAAACGAATTTCCAACAACAGAATATGCAGAATATCCTGTTTTGCCTTTCGAAATTCAGTTTGTTTCAGATAGAACGGTTAGAATCAAAACGACTTCTGGACCACAGTTTCATCCGCAGAAAGAATCTTTAATGTTGGTTGACGGTGTTGCACCAAATCATCCTGAATTATGGAAATATGCTAAAATAGAAGGTGGTCACAGTTACACAAGTAAACATGGACGAGTTGAAATTTTGACAAAACCTTGGCACGTAAAAATCTACGATGAAAAAGGAAAATTACTGACAAGTACACTTCACGATACCGACTTTAAAAATACATACACGCCGACACTTCCATTTTCTTACGTTCGCAGAAACAGCGATTATTCAAGAAGTATGGGCGCGGCTTTCAGTTTAGAACCAGACGAAAAAATATTTGGATGTGGTGAATCATTTACACAATTCAACAAACGCGGTTCAAAAGTAGTTTTATGGACAGATGACGCTAACGGAATCCAAAATGAAACGATGTACAAACCGATTCCGTTTTACATGAGCAGTCGTGGTTACGGAGTTTTCATGCATCATTCAACACCAATTACAGTGGACTTCGGAAAATATTTTTCAAGTGCCAACGAAATGTACATTGGAGATGACGAAGCCGATTTGTTTTTCTTCATCGGAGAACCAAAAGACATCTTAGATCAATATACGAACCTAACTGGGAAAGCGGCAATGCCACCACTTTGGTCTTTCGGTTTCTGGATGAGTAGAATTACCTATTTCTCTGAAAAAGAAGGACGTGAAGTAGCAAGAGATTTACGTAAATACAAAATCCCAACCGATGTTATTCACTTTGACACAGGCTGGTTTGATGTAGATTGGAGAAACAATTACGAGTTTGCAAAATCTCGTTTCCCGGACGCCACAAAAATGATGGCTGATTTAAAGAAAGATGGTTTCCAAGTTTGTCTTTGGCAGCTGCCTTATTTCACGCCAAAGAATACTTTGTTTCCTGAAATCATGGATAAAAACTTAGCAGTAAGAGACAAAAAAGGAAATCTTCCTTACGAAGATGCTGTTTTGGATTTCTCAAACCCAGAGACAATCACTTGGTACCAAGGAAAATTGAAAAAATTATTTGACGAAGGTGTAGCAGTTTTCAAAGTTGATTTTGGCGAAGCTGCTCCGCCAGACGGAATTTACCATTCTGGAAGAACTGGTTTCTACGAGCATAATTTATATCCGTTACGATATAATAAGGCTGTCGCCGAAATTACTCAGAAAGAAAAAGGATATACTTTAATCTGGGCTAGAAGTACTTGGGCAGGTTCGCAACGTTATCCTTTGCATTGGGGAGGAGATTCTGAAACTACAAACGGAGCAATGTCGGCAGAATTACGTGGTGGACTTTCATTAGGTCTTTCAGGATTCAGTTTCTGGAGTCACGATGTTGGAGGTTTCGCAACAAAATCTCCTGAGAATATTTACAGAAGATGGACACCGTTCGGAATGTTGACTTCACACGTAAGAAGCCACGGAGAACCACCTCGCGAACCTTGGTTATACAGCAAAGATTTCTTAGAAGGATTTAGAAAAGCAGATAATATGCGTTACGAATTAATGCCGTATATCTACGCTCAGGCAAAAGAAAGTTCTCAAAAAGGTTTACCAATGATGCGTGCTTTATTTGTAGAATATCCAAACGATCCGGGAGCTTGGTTGGTTGATAATCAATATTTGTTTGGTTCAAGTATGTTGGTTGCACCACTTTTTGAAGAAGTTGAAGAAAGAGATGTTTACCTTCCGGAAGGAACTTGGATTGATTACCAAACTAAAAAAGTATATCATGCAGGATGGCATAAAATCAAAGCTGGTGAAATTCCAATTATTGTTTTGGTTAAAGACGGAACTGCAATTCCACACATTGGTTTAGCACAGTCTACAAAAGATATGGATTGGAGCAAATTGACTTTAAAAGTATTTGCAAGTGACAAAACCACTTCGGCGACAGCCAAAGTATTTTTACCGGAAGGCGATGCCGTACAAGAAATAAAAGTGAACAAAACTGGAAACAATTTCGAGGTAACAGCAAATCCATTAAATGGAAAAACCATTTTTAAAACCGAGTGGGCAAAATAAAGATTTAAACACGAATTGCACGAATTTTCACGAATTGAATTTGTGATAATTTGCGGAATTTGTGGTGAAAAAATAAAGCCACAGATTACACAGATTAAAAGGATTAAAATCTGCTTAAATCTGCCGAATCTGCGTGAAAAAAAAAAATTAAACACATAGAAACATAGATTTTTGTTTGTGAATAAAAGAAGTTAGAAAGAAACTAGTTTCTAACACATAGAAAAGCTATGTGCATTTATACAAGTGAAACGCCTTTTTTTAGGTTTCTAATGAGCTATGTCTCTATGTGTTTAAAAAATATAGCCACAGTTTTAAAATTCATATAATCCTTTAAATCTGTGGCTAAAAAAAATATAATACCAAAAAACATGAAAAACTATCTAATTCTCCCAGCCGTATTGTTTTCGATAGCAATAGGCTACAGTCAAAAAACGAAAAGCGCTTACGAACTGGCATCGCCAAACGGAAAAAACAAAATCAAATTTGAGCTGGTAAAAAACGCTCCAAAATATGCCGTTTCTCACGGAAAGACAGAAGTCATTTCTCCGTCAGATATGGGATTTGTATTGAAAGGAAACGAAGACTTAAGTTCAAACTTTGAAATAAAAGGAGCAAAAACTTCTACGTTTGACGAAACTTGGGAACAAGTTTGGGGAGAAAAGAAAAACATCAGAAATCACTACAATCAATTGGTAGTCGATTTACAGCAGAAAACAGGAAACAAAAGAAAACTGCAGATTCAGTTTCGTGCTTTTGATGATGGAGTAGCTTTTAGATATGTGTATCCAAAACAAAATGTAAAAGATAGTATTTTCATCATGGATGAAAAAACGACTTTCAACTTAAAAGAAGATGGAAAAGCGTGGTGGATTCCAGCAAACAGAGAAAACCGTGACGAATATCTTTTTAAAGATGCGCCGGTAAGTACTTTGGATACCGTTTTAACTCCACTAACAATTGAAAGCAAAAGCGGATTAGCGTTAAGTTTCCACGAAGCAAACCTGATTGATTTCGCCAGTATGACTTTGGTGAACAATAGAGGAACAGAATTAAAATCGGATTTGGTTCCATGGCCTGATGGAGTTAAAGTTCGCGTAAAAGATACTTTTACTTCTTCATGGAGAACACTTCAAATTGGAGAAAATCCAGGAGAATTGATTACTTCTTATTTGGTTTTAAACTTAAACGAACCGAACAAATTAAAGAATACGGCAAGTTATTTCAAACCTTATAAATATTTAGGAATTTGGTGGGGAATGCACATCGGGAAATATACTTTTTGGGAAAGCGACAAACAAGGCGCAACGACTAAACACGCCGAAGAATATATCGATTTTACAGCAAAAGAAGGTTTCCATCATTTATTAATTGAAGGCTGGAACAAAGGTTGGACTCCAGGTTGGTATGAAAACCGCATGCACATGTTCAGCTTTACGAAAAGCGCTGACAATTTCGATTTAGAAAAAGTAGTGGAATACGGAAAGAAAAAGAATATCGAATTAATCGGATACCACGAAACAGGTTCAAACTTAATTAACTATTTAAAAGAAGTTGACGAAGGTTTTGCTTTGTACAAAAAAATGGGAATTCATACCGTAAAAATTGGTCACGTAGGTTCGAAACTGAATATGAAACAAATGCACTTCGGGCAGTTTGGAGTAAATTATTTCAGATATATTTTAGAAAAAGCGGCACAATACGATTTAGCGGTTTTATATCACGAATCAATAAAAGATACAGGAGAAAGAAGAACTTTCCCAAATATGGTTTCGAGAGAAGCAGCACGCGGACAAGAATATAACGCTTGGAGCGAAGGAAATCCGCCAAATCACTTGAGTATTATTCCGTTTACAAGATTGCTTTCTGGTCCAATGGATTTTACGCCTGGAATTTTTGATGTTGAGGTAAAACAAGGTTATCCTGGAAAAAGAATTCAAGGAACAGTAGGACAGCAGTTGGCATTATATGTAACAATTTATTCTCCAATTCAAATGTTGGCTGATCTTCCAGAAAATTATGAAGGAAAACCAGCGTTGCAATTCTTAAAAGATGTTCCAACAGATTGGGAAGACACTAAAATCTTAGAAGGTAAAATTGGTGAATACATCACAACTGCTCGAAAAGACAGAAATAGTGCTGATTGGTATTTAGGAACTTTAACTAATGAAAAACCAAGAAATGTTGAGGTTTCATTATCATTCTTAGATCCAAACGCGACTTACGAAGCACAGATTTATGTAGATGCTGAAGGAACAGATCAAACACATAATCCGGAAGCAGTTGCAATTTCTAAGAAAACAGTAAAATCATCCGATAAATTACAATTGAAATTAGGCGGAGCTGGCGGTGGAGCAGTGAGATTCAAAAAATTGTAATCCGTAAAGATTTCTGTAGAGACGCACTGCAGTGCGTCTAACATAGTAGTTAGAAAATAAAATATTTAGCCACAGATTAAAAGGATTGAAAAGGATTTTTTCTTTTTCTCTCGCAGATTTGGCAGATTGCTTCGCCTGTTCGCTATCGCTCGAGTGTACAGATTTAATCTTTTTAATTCTTTTAATCTGTGGCATATTTTTTTGCAGATTGAAAAAATAAAAAATTTGCTTGATCTGCTAAATCTGCGAGAGGAGAAAAAGAAAAGAGTCCTATTATCCCGATAGCTATCGGGAGTGGCAAAAAATAAACAAAACCATTTTCAGATGAAAAAATTTTTAATCATAGCAACATTCTTATTTAGTTCAATTCATTTGTTTGGACAAAATGAAAGCAGAACCATAAAAGTAGATTTCAATAAAACTGCTGGAAAACTAAACACCATGTTTAAAGAATGCATCGGTGCCGGAAGAGCAAACGAAGGTTTGAGAGCTGACTGGCAACAGCAATTGGCATTGGTTAAAAAAGAATGCGATTTCAAATACATCCGCTTTCATGGTTTATTGTCTGATGATATGGCCGTTTATCGCGAAGACGAAAAAGGAAATCCAGAATATAATTACCAATATGTAGATGTTCTGTTCGATTTTATTGTAAGTCTGAAAATGAAACCCTTTGTAGAATTAGGTTTTATGCCGAATACTTTAGCAAGTGGAAAAGAAACTATTTTTTGGTGGAAAGGCAACGTAACACCACCGAAAGATTATAAAAAATGGGAAGATTTAATTAGAAATTTAACTCAGCATTTTAAAGAACGTTACGGAGATGATGAAGTAAAAACGTGGTATTTTGAAGTTTGGAACGAACCGAATTTATCACCTGGATTCTGGAGTAGCACTCAGGAAGAATATTATAAATTATACGATTACGCAGCTCGAGGTGTAAAAGCAGTAAATCCAGCTTACAAAGTCGGCGGGCCAGCAACGGCAGGTTCAGCTTGGGTTTCTGAAACTATTGATTTTTGTGCGAAGAATAATGTTCCAATGGATTTTGTTTCGACACATACTTACGGAGTAAAACATGGTTATCTGGACGAATTCGGAACTTCGGGAACGATTTTAAATCAGGACGAATGGAGTGTAAGCGGTGAAATTATTCATTCTAGAAAATTGATTACGGAGTCGGCTAAACCGAATTTAGAATTGCATTATACAGAGTGGAGTTCTTCTTACACGCCAGCAGATCCAATTCACGATAGCTATCATTCGGCAGCTTATATTTTGCAGAAATTAAAGCAAGTTGGCAATGCTGCAAACTCCATGTCCTATTGGGTTTTTACGGATATTTTTGAAGAAGCTGGGCCAAGATTTACTCCTTTTCACGGCGGTTTTGGATTATTGAATACACAGGGAATCAAAAAACCGGCTTATTTCTCTTATTATTTAATGAATAAATTAGGAGAAACAGAACTTCAGAATTCAGACGAAGCTTCTTGGACTTCGAAAAATGCAAAAGGAGATGTTCAGGTTTTATTGTGGGATTTTACGAATACGCATCCAGGCGATAAAGAGTTGAATCAAACCTATTACATAAAAGATCTTCCATCAAAAGAAAAAGGAAAAGTAAAAGTGGAAATCGACGGAATTCAGAAAGGGAAATATGTATTGGAAATTTACAAAGTTGGCTATAAAGTAAACGACGCTTACGCGGATTATTTAGCGATGAATAAACCAAGTCAGTTAACGCGTCAGCAAGTTAATTCTATAAAAGAGAAAAATAACGGCGCACCCATTTCGACAGAAAAAATTACGATTGACGGAAAAGGGACTTTCAGCAGAGAATTCAAAATCAATGAAAATGATGTTGTGATGCTGAATTTAATTAAACAATAAAAAAGAACCACAAACATAATATTAACTGAATTTAAAGATAATAGGTGAGGAATCAAAAATCTTTAAATCAAAACACCTAACTATCTATGAAAAACAAAATGATATTCCTTTCGGCAGCTTTGGTTTTTGCATTGTTTACTTCTTGTAAAAATGATGCACAGACTTCAGCTTCAAATTCAGCGGAGATTGAAGAATATGTTGGAAAAGAAATAAGCACAGATTATGATGCAGAAATCGACAAACTGATTTCGCAGATGACATTAGAAGAAAAAATCGGAATGCTTCACGGAAACAGTATGTTTGCTAACTCAGGCGTAAAACGTTTAGGAATTCCAGAATTAAAAATGGCCGATGGTCCATTGGGAGTTCGTGAGGAAATTTCAAGAGACAATTGGGCTCCGGCAGGATGGACAAACGATTTTGCGACTTATTATCCTGCTGGAGGTGCTTTGGCAGCAACTTGGAATGCAGAAATGGCGCATACTTTCGGAACTAGTTTAGGAGAAGAATTGCGTGCAAGAGACAAAGACATGTTGCTTTCGCCAGCCATCAATATGGTGAGAACACCGCTTGGAGGAAGAACGTATGAATACATGTCTGAAGATCCGTTTTTGAACAAAAAAATCGCAGTGCCATTAATTGTTGGTTTACAAGAAAAAGACGTAATGGCGTGTGTAAAACATTACGCGGCAAACAATCAAGAAACAAATCGTGATTTTGTTGATGTGCAAATTGACGAGCGTACACTTCGCGAAATTTATCTTCCAGCTTTCGAGGCTTCGGTAAAAGAAGCAAAAGCATACAGCATAATGGGCGCTTACAATAAATTTAGAGGAGAATATTTATGTGAGAATGATTATATGCTGAATAAAATCCTTCGTGATGAATGGGGATTTAAAGGAATCGTAGTTTCAGATTGGGCAGCGGTGCATTCTACAGCAAAATCTTTGAAAAATGGTTTAGATATTGAAATGGGAACACCAAAACCTTTCAACGAATTTTTCTTGGCCGATAAATTAATTGCAGCCGTTAAATCTGGAGAAGTTTCTGAGAAAGAAATTGACTTGCATGTAAAAAGAATTTTGAGAACATTGTTTCAAGTTAAGGCAATGGGTGGTGGAACACGTGCAAAAGGAAGCATTGCGACCGAAGCACATTACCAAGACGCTTACAAAATCGCTGCGGAAGCAATCGTATTGTTGAAAAACGAAAATAATGCATTGCCATTAAAATTAGACGGAGTTAAATCTATAGCCGTTATTGGAAACAATGCGACTAAGAAAAATGCTTTAGGCGGATTTGGAGCTGGAGTAAAAACAAAAAGAGAAGTTACGCCACTTGAAGGTCTTAAAAACAGATTGCCTTCATCAGTTAAAATCAATTATGCAGAAGGATATTTAGAGCGTTACGACGAGAAAAATAAAGGAAATTTAGGAAATATTACTTCTACTGGGCCAGTTACAATTGATAAATTAGACGAAGCAAAAGTTAAGGAAGCAGTAGAAGCAGCTAAAAACTCAGATGTGGCAATCATTTTTGCAGGTTCAAACCGTGATTATGAAACAGAAGCTTCAGATAGACGAGATTTACACTTGCCATTTGGACAAGAAGAATTGATTAAACAAGTATTGGCAGTAAATCCAAAAACTATTGTGGTTTTTATTGCTGGAGCTCCATTTGATATTAATGAAGTAAGCAAAAAATCTTCTGCTGTAGTTTGGAGCTGGTTCAACGGTTCTGAAGGTGGAAATGCTTTAGCCGATGTAATTTTAGGAAAAGTAAATCCGTCAGGAAAATTGCCTTGGACAATGCCGGTTGCTTTAAAAGATTCTCCTGCGCATGCCACAAACAGTTTCCCTGGAGATAAAGCAGTTAATTATGCTGAAGGAATTTTGATTGGATACCGTTGGTTTGATACTAAAAATGTAGCACCATTATATCCTTTTGGTTACGGATTATCATACACAACTTTCGCGCTTGATAATGCAAAAGCAAATAAAGATTCTTACGCTCAAAACGATGTAATTGAAGTTACAGTTGACGTTAAAAACACAGGAAAAGTTGACGGAAAAGAAGTTGTTCAGTTATATACTTCTAAACCGGATTCTAAAATTACTCGTGCGGCTCAAGAATTAAAAGGATTCAAAAAAGCGGCTGTAAAAGCTGGAAGTTCAGAAAAAGTAACCATCAAATTACCAGTTAAAGAATTGGCTTACTATGATGTTGCCTCAAAAAAATGGACAGTTGAACCAGGAAAATACACTATCAAATTGGGAACATCTTCTAGAGACATTAAAAAAGAAATTCAGGTAACAGTAAAATAACTGTTCTCTTTATATAATAAAACCTAACTATCAATTAACGCCGGCCATTTAAAAGCTGGCGTTGATTTTAAAAACTTAAACCAAATAAAATGAAAAAACCACTCAAAGATTACTTATTGACTTTTATTTTATCCTTTGTTTTTTTAGGCGTTTTGGCTTGCAGTTCAGACAAAGAAAGCACACCTGAAACAACCATAAAAGTACTTACTGCAAATACTAGTAAAATTGATTTTGACAGCAAAGAAAATACTTCAGATGTTACTATTAATTCAGAAGCCGCAGCTTGGACTTTGGCCAGTTCAGCAAGCTGGGTAAAAGTGAGTCAGACAACTGGAACTAAAGGTAGTATCATTGTTCGAGTAACGGCTTCAGCAAATACAGAAACTACTGCCAGAATGGCTTCAATCACTTTAAGTTCAAATGAAGCAAAAACGGTTACGATAGCAGTTTCGCAAACTGCTGCAACAGTTGTTGCTGGTTTATATCCAAGTTACAATACCAATCCGATTGCAGCTGATGCCTCTGGAATGGGAAGTTCTGCGGTTGAATTGGCAGCAAAAATTAAATTAGGATGGAATATCGGAAATACTTTGGAAGCAACCGGAGGAGAAACTGCTTGGGGAAATCCAAAAGTGACAAAAGCTTTAATAGATGCTGTAAAAGCTAATGGTTTTAATGCCATTAGAATTCCGTGTTCTTGGAATCAGAATTTAGAAAATGCTGCAACAGCAAAAATCAAAGTGGATTGGTTAAACCGAGTGAAAGAAGTTGTCCAGTATTGTGTTGATAACGATATGTATGTTGTAGTGAACATTCACTGGGACGGCGGCTGGCTGGAAAACAATATTACAGAAGCTAAAAAAGTAGAAAACAATGCGAAACAAAAAGCGTTCTGGGAACAAATTGCAACACATTTAAGAGGTTTCGACGAACATTTACTTTTTGCCAGCGCCAACGAACCAGCGGTTGAAGATGCCGCTCAAATGGCAGTTTTAAATTCGTATCATCAAACTTTTATCGATGCAGTTCGTTCTACAGGAGGAAAAAACGCGACTCGTGTTTTAGTCGTTCAAGGCCCAACAACAGATATCGAAAAAACAAACAAATTAATGACTACATTGCCAACGGATAAAGTCTCAGGCAGAATGATGGTTGAGGTTCATTATTATTCACCTTGGAATTTTGCCGGTTTAACGAAAGATGAAACTTGGGGGAAAATGTTCTATTATTGGGGAAATGGTTTCCATTCTACAACCGATACAGAACGAAATGCTACTTGGGGAGAAGAAGCCGATTTAGAAAAGAATTTCAAATTGATGAAAACCCAATTTGTTGACAAAGGAATTCCAGTTTTATTGGGAGAATTTGGAGCAATTAGAAGAACGACTTTAACGGGAGATGCGCTGACTTTACATTTAAATTCAAGAGCCTATTATTTAAAAACGGTAGTCAAAACAGCAAAAGCAAACGGATTATTACCTTTTTATTGGGACGAAGGAAGTCTAGGAAACAACGGTTTCGGAATTATGAACAGAACCAATAATACCGTCTTCGACACACAAGCTTTGAACGCTTTAATAGACGGATTAAAGTAAAAAATTTAGTTTAAACCATATAAGTGATATAAGTAAATTTAAGCGAAGTAGTAAATAAAAACTTAAAATATCTTATATCACTTATATGGTTTAAAAATATTAAAATTGAAAAAAATGAAAAAAGTAATTCTTTTTATTTTATTGATATTAAGTCAGGTGTGTAATGCTAATGTAAGAATGCCTTTAATATTTTCTGATGGAATGGTACTTCAAAGAGACAAGCAAATCCCGATTTGGGGTTTTGCTGATGCGAATGAAAGCGTAGAAGTTCATTTCAACAAACAAATTAAGAAAACAACAGCCGATAAAAACGGAAAATGGACGGTAAATTTAAATGCTGAAAAAGCAGGAGGGCCATTCGAATTAATCATCATCGGAAAAAATAAAATCACAATCAAAAATGTTTTGGTTGGAGAAGTCTGGATTTGCAGTGGACAATCAAATATGGAATTTCAGGTTTTCAAAACCATGAATGCCGAAAAAGAAATTGCAGATGCTAATTATCCAATGATTCGTCATTTTGGCGTAGCGCAGGATTTAAGTGGAACTCCAAAAGACGATTTAAAACAAGGAAAATGGGAAGTCGCCAACAAAGAAAATGTGGGCAACTTCACAGCAGTTGGATATTATTTTGCCAGAAAACTGTATGCTGAACTAAAAATTCCAATCGGAATCATCAATACATCTTGGGGTGGGACTAATGTGGAAACCTGGACAAGCCGTGAAGCTTTTGAAAACAGTGCCGATTTTAAAGCTATGATTGCCGATGTTCCAACTGTAGATATCAATGCCATTTTTGAAACCTATAAAAAATCGGTTTTAGACAATTTGAAAAAAGTGCAGGGTTTTGATGTTTCAATGGAAAACGAAGAGCAATTTAAAAATCCAACTTTTCAAGACAAAAACTGGCCTGAAATAAAAGTGCCATCACTTTGGGAAAATCAACAGATTGGAAATATTGATGGAATTGTTTGGATGCGCAAAACCATTGTTTTAACCGCTGAACAAGCCAAAAAAGAAGCCACTTTACATTTAGCAAAAGTCGATGACGAAGACCAGACATTTGTAAACGGCGTTCAAATTGGAACAAACAATCTTTGGGATGTCAAAAGAATTTACAAAATCCCGGCAAATGTCTTAAAAGAAGGAACAAACGTAATCGCCGTAAGAATTACAGATTACAGCGGTGGAGGCGGTATCTACGGAGATCCGCAAGATCTAAAAATTGATTTTAAAGATTCGAATCTTTCATTAGAAGGACTTTGGAAATTCAACGTAATAAAAGTAAGAATCGAAGTTTCGCCAAACAGTTATCCGTCATTATTGTACAATGCCATGGTAAATCCGTTAGTGCCTTATGCGATGCAAGGTGTTTTGTGGTATCAGGGCGAAGCCAATGTTTGGAGAGCAGCAGAATACAAAAAATCATTTCCGTTAATGATTACCGATTGGAGAACAAAATTCAAACAAGGAAATTTCCCTTTTTATTTCGTTCAGTTGTCCACTTTTGATGAATTTGGAGGAAACAGCCAGAAAGGAAGCCGTTGGGCAGAACTTCGTGAAGCACAATCTGAAACTTTAAAATTACCAAACACCGGAATGGCTGTGACAACAGATATCGGAAATGCAAAAGACATTCATCCAACCAACAAACAAGACATTGGTTTGCGTTTGGCAGCAACAGCGCTAAACAATATTTACGGCAAAAAACAAGTTCACATTGGCCCAACTTATAAATCACAGGAAATAAAAGGAAACCAAATCATTTTAACTTTCGATAACATCGGAAGTGGATTATCAACGCTAAATAACGATGAATTGAAAGGTTTCGAAATCGCAGGTAAAGACAAAATTTTTCATTCCGCGAAAGCGATAATCAAAGACAATAAAATAATCGTTTCGAGCGACAAAGTTCAAAATCCAGTTGCGGTACATTACGGCTGGGCAGATGATGATACGGCAATTAATCTTTACAACAAAGAAAAATTTCCTGCATCACCATTCAGGACCGATAATTGGGAGATGATTACGGCAAATGAGATATATAAAGTGAGTAAATAGTCATTAGTGATTAGCTCTCAGTCTCTAGTAAAAAACTAAAAAACTCACAACGATATATGTTCCGCTAGGAACATTTCATCGGTAGCAACGGATAAAATCCGTTTTTAAATTAGTTGTTTAATAAAGAATGTCAAGATAATTTTCCCTCGGAATGTCACATTTTTTTATATTAGCATCAAATAAAAACTATCCGCCTATGAAACCACACATTATTAAAAAAACAATCTTTATTTTATTTCTTTCATTGTATTGTAAGAGTCTTTCTGCGCAGTCCAAAAGTGTTTTATGGTACAAACAGCCAGCAGAATTCTTTGAAGAAAGCTTGGTTTTAGGAAATGGAAAAATGGGAGCAACTGTTTTTGGAGGCGCCAATTCAGATAAAATTTATTTGAATGATATTACGCTTTGGTCGGGCGAACCCGTAAATGCGAATATGAGTCCAGAAGCGTACAAGAACATTCCTGCCATTCGTGAGGCTTTACAAAACGAAAACTACAAACTGGCTGAAGAACTCAATAAAAAAGTTCAAGGAAAAAACTCAGAGAAGTATGCGCCATTAGGAACATTAGAAATCAATAATTCAGAAAAAGGAAAAGCGGTAAATTACCATCGAGAGTTGGATCTTTCGGATGCGATTTCAAAAGTGAGTTACGAAATGGCGGGTATAAAATATACTAGAGAATATTTCGTATCTGCTCCAGATAAGGTAATGATTATCAAATTAACAGCCGATCAAAAAGGAGCTTTAAATTTTGACATTAATTTGAAAAGCCTTTTAAAATCGAATGTTGAAGTGCGAAATAATATTTTGGTATTGACAGGTTCTGCGCCAATTAATGAAAATGCAGGATATAATGTTGTTCCGAAATATTTGAATCTGAAAGAAAGAGGAACACGATTTACAGGTTTAGTTCAAATCAAAAAAACAGACGGAACGATTACAAGTTCCAGAGAAAACTTAACTTTAAAAAATGCTACAGAAGCTATCATCTTCGTTTCTGTTGCAACCAGTTTTAATGGTTTTGACAAAAATCCGGCATCAGAAGGTTTAGACGACGTATCAATCGCTTTGCAAAATCTGAATAACGCCTACGCAAAAGCATTCGATAAACTAAAAGAATCTCATATCGCCGATTATCAAAAATTCTTCAATCGTGTTGCTTTAGATTTAGGAAAAACAACCGCTCCAGATTTGCCAACAGACGAACGTTTATTGCGCTACGCTGAAGGAAAAGAAGATAAAAACCTCGAAATCCTATATTTCAATTTCGGAAGATATTTATTGATTAGTTCATCGAGAACAACTGCTGTTCCGGCAAATTTACAAGGACTTTGGAATCCGCATTTGAGTCCGCCTTGGAGCAGTAATTATACGATGAACATTAATGTCGAAGAGAATTACTGGTTGGCAGAAAACACCAATCTTTCAGAAATGCATTCGTCGCTTTTAAGTTTCATTAAGAATCTTTCGGTAACTGGGAAAGTCACCGCAAAGACATTTTATGGAGTAGATAAAGGCTGGGCAGCCGGACATAATTCTGATATTTGGGCAATGACCAATCCGGTTGGACAATTTGGAAAAGAAGACCCAATGTGGGCTTGCTGGCCAATGGCACAGGCTTGGTTGAGTACACATATTTGGGAACATTATATTTTTACAAAAGACCAAAATTATCTGAAGAAAGAAGGTTATCCGTTAATGAAAGGCGCGGCCGAATTCTGTCTGGATTGGATGATAACAGATAAAAACGGAAATCTAATTACATCGCCTTCAACTTCTCCAGAAAACCAATATAAATTGACTGACGGTTTTGTTGGAGCCACATTATATGGAGGAACAGCTGATTTGGCGATGATTCGCGAATGTTTTGACAAAACAATAAAAGCTTCTAAAGTGCTGAATATTGATGTAGCTTTTAGAGATAAATTAGAAAAAGCATTGGTGAAACTTCATCCGTATCAAATTGGCAAAAATGGGAATTTACAAGAATGGTATTTTGACTGGGAAGATAAGGATCCTAAGCATCGTCATCAATCGCATTTGTTTGGGCTTTTTCCAGGAGATCATATCACGCCTTTAAAAACACCAGATTTAGCCGAAGCTTCGAGAAAAACTCTTGAAATAAAAGGAGATGAAACTACAGGTTGGTCTAAAGGTTGGAGAATCAATCTTTGGGCAAGACTTTGGGATGGAAACCGAGCGTATAAAATGTATCGAGAATTATTGCGATATGTTGATCCGGATGGTAAAAAAACAGAAAAACCAAGACGAGGAGGAGGAACGTATCCGAATTTATTCGATGCGCATCCGCCATTCCAAATCGATGGTAATTTTGGAGGAGCCGCCGCAGTCGCTGAAATGTTAGTACAATCTAATGAAAACGAAATAAGATTACTTCCTGCTTTGCCAGATGCTTGGGAAGAAGGTTCTGTAAAAGGAATCTGTGCTAGAGGCGGTTTCGAAATCGAAATGGACTGGAGCAATAAAAAACCGCAAAAAGTGATTGTTTCTTCTAAAATTGGAGGAAAAACAACTTTGATTGTTGGAGATAAAAAAAAAGAAATCGTTTTGAAAAAAGGAGAAAAGAAAGAAATTAGTTTGTAAAACAAGCTCCAGCGGAGCTTTATTGCAGTCCAATAAAATCCCGATAGGTTTTAAAACCTATCGGTTTTTTTGTAAAGCTTCAGAGAAGCGACATGTTTATAGCAAAAATTAGGCATTCATGATTGAGCTCCAGCGGAGCGACCTATAAATTTGCTCGTACCCTGAATGTGTCGCTCCGCTGGAGCTCTTCTATTTTTGACGTTTTGTTTTGCTATAAACATTTTGCTCCGCTGGAGCTTTTTCATTAATGCGTTAAACATTTTCTATAAACATTTCGCTCCGCTGGAGCTTTTCTATTTTTGACGTTTTGTTTTGCTATAAACATTTTGCTCCGATGGAGCTTTTTCCATTTTTTGGGTCGAATTTCTATAAATATGTTGCTCTTCTGGATCTTTATTTTTATCAATCCAATTTGTAATTATATCCTAATTGTAAATAAAATGGAATCAAGGGTGTCGTTTTAAAATCCTGTGTCATTGCTTTTCCAGCTCGTAAAATCAATTCGCTTTCGCTGAAAGAATAACCGCTCTGAATTCCGAAATTGAAATTACCTCCCGTTGCAGGCTCGTACCAGCCATTTTTGGCTTCAGGATAAACTTCTTTATAAATTTCCAAATGTTTGAAACGAGTTGCAATCGCTTTGTCAAAACCAAATTCACCTGCTACAAACCATCTTGGTTTATAATATCCGAGAACCAATGCGGCATCGGCTCCAAAATTTTGCAGTACAACGAGCGGATTTTCGTAACGGCGATAAATTGCATGAAGCGAGGCATTGAAACGGAAATTATCGGTTTTGTAAAAATTGATTTGCCCGCCTAATTTGGTCTTAAAATCATCCAAAAAATCACTTCCTGACGGAATCGAAAGTGTGATTTCTGCCATAAGCGGAATTTCTGTGCGAAAATGATAATTGTAATTTAAGCCTAAAACCATGCCGTGTTCCCAACCGATATTTGCATTAAGAATATGCTTTTCTTCTTTTTTCAGGTTTTCCCAATTTAAGGTTTGAGCTTGTAAAATTTGAGCGTTTAGAAACGAAAGAATAAATGTGATCAGTAAAACTAAAATTTTCATAACGGATTATTTTAATTCATTTAAATAAAACAACACAATCGGATGGACATTTTCCCATTTAAAATAAATCATTTCGTGTCCAGTTCCTTTTACTTCTTCGATTTGTGCATTCCTGAAATACATGGCTTCTTTTCGCGCAAAACTGTAGCCGTATGATTTATTCATTTCTCCAAATAAGAACAAAACTTTGGTATTGTATTTCATTAAGTTCGTGGTGAAATCAAATCCTTCATTTTCTGAAATACTAACAAATCCGTCTAAAACTGCGGTACCCATGCGCCAGAAAGGAGAAGGCCCTTCTATGCCTTCGTCATTTCCTTTGGCATACGAAAAGCTCGATGAGATTCCCATTTTATAATCTAAAATCGCATGCTGGTTTTCTTTTCCAGTCAAAAACTGATCGATATAAAAAAGATTGCTAGTTATCTCAGAAAGCAAATTGATTTTTCGGCTTGATTCGCCGTATTCATCAAGCAACTTTTTGTTGATGCCACCTGGTTCGGCCAGAATTATTCCGTTGATTTTATTTGGATAAGAATTGATGTAAGCAGTAGCGAGCATGGCACCCCATGAATGGCCAAAAAGAAAAATCTTTTGATTGGTAGAAGTTTTATAATGTGCAATTACAGATGTCAAATCATCCAAAACCAATTGAATAGAATAAGTGTTTTTGTCATGTCTTTTGGATAATCCCGAACCACGCTGGTCGTAAAACACAACATAAAAACCATCTTTTGCAAGTTCTTTTACATTTAAAGCATTTCGATAATCGGCGCCGGGACCACCGTGAAGAAAAACAACCATCGGGTCATTCGGATTTCCAAAAGTCTCGACATGAAGTTGCGTTCCGTTAATTGGAATTGATGGAAGACTGGAATCTTGGTCAACGGTTTTTGGAACTAAATTTCCAATTTGATTAATGTCATTTTCTGTTTCACATCCTAGGAAAAAGAAAACCGAAATGGCAGTTACAGCCGAATGGAATACTTTGTTTTTCATTGCATAAGTTTTTAAAGTTTTATGCAAAGATGTGTTTTAGGCTAATGTGGGTCGCCCCAACTTGTAAGGTGGTTCTTTTTTTAAGGGGCTAAGTTACTAAGAAGCTAAGTTGCTAAGCTTTTTTGTGTGGAAATTTGATCGCAAAGTCGCAAAGTCACAAAGTTTTTTCTATTACAGATTTTTAAAATGATGAAAAAATCTGTTTAAATCTGCAAAATCTGCGTGAAACAAAAAAACTTTGCAAGATTAAAATAATTATTTCAAATATTCTGATGGAGAAAGTCCAGTGACTTTTTTGAAATTTCGATTAAAAGCCGTTTTCGAATTAAAACCACATTCGAAAGCAATAGATAATAAAGTAAACTTTTGATTTTCGGGTAAAAGAATCAATTTTTTAAATTCTTCGACACGCTGTGAATTGATGTAATCGTAAAAGTTTTTTTCTTCGGCTGAATTGATAACTTGAGACAGAACATTTGAATGAACATTCAGCTTTTGAGATAATTCGGTTAAAGTCAAATCAGGATTTTTATACAGTTTTTGATTCTTCATAAGTTCAATTAATTTTTGATGAATGGATTGAAGTTCTGTATTACTTAAACCAGATTTCTCATATTTTATTTTTTCTGAAACAGTTTCAATTTCATCGTTTTCGATTAAAGGAAGACTCAAAATATTATTTGCAGAAATCGCTTGATTGGTAAAAATTCCAACTTGTTTGATTCCGAAATAACCAATAAACATCAGATAAAAAACAACAACTGAAAAGATATACTCCTCTTCATAAAAAATCACCACCAACCAGATAATGCTCGACCCCAGAATTAAATACTGAAGCCAGCGCAAGTTTATTTTTTCATTAAATGAAAATTGATTTGAAATGTTTTTTCGGTGTTTTGAAAGTTTTCTGAGCGAAAGAAAAGCATACGCAATTCCTGAAAGTAGAATTACGCCGTATAAGACCAGAATTAAGTTTTCATAACCTTTCCCTTCATTCTGAAAGACTTTTAGTTTTTCCTGAAACGAAAGAGAGAAAAAAGGCATCAAAAATAAAATAGCAATTGCAAAAGGCAGAAAATGCAATAAATTATATTTTTTATTTTCATTCTGATGGGTCAAAGCCGATGTGTACAAATACAAAAAAGGACCTTGTAGCAACGGCATAGGAAGCTCAAGACCTAATGAAAATGGGAAGGAAGAAAAATCATTTTTATAATGCAGGTAATATAAAAACAAGTGAAAACCCGTAAAAAATAGCCAAAGCGCCAGAATTTTATCGGCTTCACTTTTGTTCTTTTTACTGGTGAGAATAACAACCAGAAAAAAAGTAATAATTATACCTGCCAGATATAACATAGTTTAGATTTTTGGTTAAATCGATTTGTTGGAAATAAAGAGCAAGATAAAATATTTCCTGCAAATATTTGAAAGTGTGATGTTTTGTATGTATTAATTAAAAAGCTTCGGAGAAACGACATATTTATAAGAAATGATAAGATTTACAACCTAAAGCTCCACTGGAGCTCTTTTGCATTCGCACGATTTAATTTCTATAAATATTTCGTTTCTCTGAAGCTTTTGAACAACAAACCCGACAGGTTTTAAAAACCTGTCGGGTTTAATTCTAGACGATGTAACTATTATTTGTCTG
This sequence comes from Flavobacterium procerum, assembly GCF_042431625.1. Classification (NCBI taxonomy): domain Bacteria; kingdom Pseudomonadati; phylum Bacteroidota; class Flavobacteriia; order Flavobacteriales; family Flavobacteriaceae; genus Flavobacterium; species Flavobacterium procerum. The sequence goes on from NZ_JBHLYW010000001.1 coordinate 56,831, forward strand.
CCTGTTCTTTTTCTTCTTTTGGTTTCTCAGAATGCTCGTTTTTAAAATTTTCGTACCATTTTTCAATAGACGGATAAACGAAGCCAGCAACTTTTTTTATGGGATTATAAAAAATATAATTGTCTAAAGTTTCCTTTTTTGCAAAAGTATTATTGAAGTTTATTTTCTCAAACAAAGCAATAAAAATACTCAAAATGAGAATGGTTTTTAGAACCCTGAAAAATCCTCCTCCGAGTTTGTTCAACCAACCCAGCATAGCAAAATCGGCAATTCCGGTTAGCATTTTTGCTAGTAAATAAACACCGATTACAACCAGGATGAAAGTCAGAATAAAAGCTGTAATCTGAATATTGACGGGATTCCAAGAAACATGTTTTGAAATCATTTCGGTCATGAATGAAGAAAACTTAATCGCAATGTAAATTCCTAAAAGCAACGAAATAAAAGAAGCAACTTCAACAAAAAGCCCGTTCTTAATTCCTTTATACAAGCTAAAAGCCAAAAGTGCGGCAACGATAATGTCAAAAAAACTCATGTTCTGGTTTGGTGTTTAATGAGGCGCAAAGATAGGTTTTTTTGAGGTTCAGAGGTTCAGAGTGCTAAAGAGACAAAGGTTTTTAGGACTTTCTTTTTTCTGTGTATTTATTTTTTTGGGTGCAATGTCTTGAACTATGTATCTTTGCAAATCAAAGTTTAGAAATCAGATTGCGATTCTGCCCCCTTCAGAATCAGTTTTTCAGTAATCTAATATCTAAAATCAACAATCTAAAATCATATAATGTCTAGAGATATACAACTAAAAGAGCGCTGGGAAAAGCTCGTCGATATGCTTTCAAATCAATTTTCGCAAGGCGAAGATTTAGATTTGGATTCTATTATTTATTTAATCGGAGTTCAAGAATATGGAAAAGTGCATCGTCAATACAAAAAAGACGAAAAACTGAACCTCATGCATATTGCCATTTGCAGATTGTTGGAACCTTACGGATTTTATGAATTCGAATATTTTGACGAAGAAGGCTGGCCGCATTACAAAGTAAAAGAACAATTGCCATCATTAAAAGCTGGCGAACAATCTGTTTTGATGAAAGAAGCGATTGTGAGTTATTTTTTAGAAAGGAAATTGATTGATTAGATTTTTCTAGTATTCAGTGGTCAGATATTTAGTATTCAGTTCTAACTGTGGCTAAGTAAGCCAACTGACCACTGAACATTAAAAATACTGAACACTAAAAAAATGTGTAGATACGGATTAACAACTTACAAACCTCATAACGCTTGTTTTAATTGTCGAAAAACATTTAAGAGAAGACTCTTTAAAGATATAAAAACTGGAGAATCTGGTTGTGAAGCTAAATGTCCGCAATGTGGGGAATTAACGGCTGACATGGGACTGGATTTTGAATCGCCTAAAAAAGACGATTTAAAAAAATGGGAACATATTAAAAGTTTGTATTCAGTTGGAATCACATTTCACTCCTGTGGTTGCAGCGGTCCGGGTTACATTCCGAATTCAAAAGAAAAATTAATTGAGTATTTTGAAGAGATAAAAGAAACGTATCTGAAAAAATTGGATTTTTGGCGCAACAGAATTGAGCCATCAACCAAAAAAGAAAAAGAACGTGATGCCAATAAAAACTGGCACGAATTAGGAAGGGTTTCTTCTAATTATAACAAAGAAATAGTTACCAATCAGGAAGGTTTAGATTATTGGCATGAAAAGGTTAAAAAAATCGAAGAAAAACTAAACCTCATAAAATAATTTTAAACAGTCAGAAGCAGACAATTTTACAGATTTAACGAATGGTATTATGGTCTAAAGATTCTGTTTTACAGCTAGAAAGGAAACTTTGAACTTTAAACATTAAACTTTAAACAAAATACTTAAATTTGTATTCTCAAGAAACGAATGAAAATGATAGATAAGATTAAAGAATATATTGGCGAAGCACAAGCTTTTTCAACTGAAAACGCAGCAGAACTAGAAGCATTCCGTATAAAATTCTTAGGAAAAAAAGGAATTTTAAATGATTTTTTCGCCGAATTTAGAAATGTTCCAAACGATCAGAAAAAAGAATTCGGTCAGGTAGTAAACGCTTTAAAAGATACGGCCGAAGATAAAGTTAAAACTATTGCTGAAGCTTTAGAGAGCAAAGAAGAATCAAAAGGAGTTTTTGGCGATTTAACACGTGCTGCAGAACCGGTACTTATTGGTTCTCGCCATCCGATTTCAATTGTTAAAAATCAGATTATCGATATTTTTGCCAACGTCGGATTCAACGTTTCTGAAGGTCCAGAAATCGAAGACGACTGGCATAATTTTACCGCATTGAACTTGCCAGAATACCATCCAGCGCGTGATATGCAGGATACGTTTTTCATTCAGACCAATCCTGATGTGTTGTTGCGTACACATACATCATCTGTTCAGGTGCGTTATATGGAAAATCATAAACCGCCAATTCGTACTATTTCTCCGGGACGTGTTTTCCGTAACGAAGCGATTTCATCTCGTTCGCACTGTATTTTCCATCAAGTGGAAGGATTATACATTGACAAAGATGTGTCTTTCGCCGATTTGAAACAGACGTTACTGTATTTCACAAAAGAAATGTTCGGAAAATCTAAGATTCGTCTTCGTCCGTCGTATTTCCCATTTACAGAGCCAAGTGCCGAAATTGATATTTATTGGGGACTAAAAACAGAAACCGATTACCGTATCACAAAAGGAACAGGCTGGTTAGAAATTGGAGGTTGCGGAATGGTAGATCCAAACGTTCTAAAAAACTGTGATATCAATCCAGACGAATACAACGGTTTTGCTTTCGGAATGGGAGTAGAGCGTATTGCGATGCTTTTGTACCAAATTGGAGATATCCGTATGTTCTACGAAAATGATGTTCGTTTCTTAGAGCAGTTTAAAGCTAATATATAATTTTAGATTTCTGATTTTAGATTTTAGATTAATTCTGAATTCTAAATCACAATTATAGCAACAAACCTTTGTTGAAGTTTCAGACTTTGACAAAGGTTTTTAAAATTTAATACATGAAAAAAGATATAATAATTCCAGAAGTAGAAAACGTATTTCTTGCCGCAGTGCAGGAATGGAGCGACGATTTTATGGAAAAAGTATGGTACGCTTACTTAATAAACGACAGCGATTTTAACTTAGACAGCGTTATGGTGGTTTCAAAAGCATTTGGAACAATTGACGGCGAAATGAAAAAAACTTCGATTCTGCGTCATGCTTTTGTTGAGGTTCCTGCGGTTTCTGTTGTAAAAATTGAAATGATAGAGAAAAGCCTTTTGGTTATGAATAACGAGTTCATGGTAACGTTCTTCATCGGAAATACATTGTACGATAAGAAGTTTATTTTTAAAGCCAATTCGCTTGACGAAAACAAAACGGAAGAAGTGCCGATTTTGTTTGTGGAAGGGGTAATGGTAAAGTAGTGGTCAGTGGTCAGGTTTTTAGTGGTCAGTTACAGACATTAAACAAAAACAAAAAGTCAGGAAGATTATTCTCTCCTGATTTTTTATTTTTTAAGTAACTACACTGAATACTAAAAACCTGACCACTAAAATTACTGAGGTAAAACAGGCTGTTTCATTCTATACGTTCCACTTGATAAACTCATAATAAAATCTTCTAAAGCAACTAGTTCCGATTGACTCAAATCTAATTTCTGAATGAGCTTAGAAGTCGTTGGAAACAAAGTATCGTTTAACTGATTCTCTTTTCGTTTGGGTTGAGGCATTCCGGCATTGTAAATGTTTAAAACGCCTCTTAAATTGGGAAATAAACCATTGTGCATATATGGCGCATTTTGCGAAGCTCCACGTAAAGATTGCGTTTTAAATTCGCCAACATTTTCTGCTTTTCCTGTTACATTGTATCTTCCTAAATCTTCATATTGTCTTCCGTAATACGTCAACCCAACATTATGAAATTTATTATCGGCAAAATTGGCCGTATTATGACAGTTGATGCAACGCGCTTTAGTTCGGAATAAATGCAATCCTTGAACTTGTCTGTTTGTTAATTGAGTTGAATCACCTTCAATAAATCTATCAAATTTACTTTTCGGACTAATTAAGGTTCTTTCGAAAGTGGCGATAGCTTTTAGGATTTCTTCTTGTGTCAGTTTTTCTTTTCCGAAAGCTTTCTTAAAATACGGTTTATAACCTTTAATTTTATTTAATCGTTTTGTAGCTAAGTCAATGTGAAAATTCATTTCTTTAGCATCTTGTATCGGGAAACTGGCTTGATCTTCTAGAGATTTTGCTCTTCCATCCCAAAAGAAAACTTTAGAATAGGCAATGTTTAGTAAGCTTGGCGCATTTCGTGTTCCTTGTTGTCTGTCTTCTCCGTAGGATACTTTTCTGGCATCGCCCCAATTTAATTCCGGATCGTGGCAATTAGCACATGAAATCTGCCCAGATTTGGATAATCTCGGGTCAAAGAAGAGTACTTTGCCCAATTCGGCTTTTTCTTCGCTATACGGATTGTTTTCGGGAAATTCAGGTTTTCCTAAAATTCCAATGTCTTCAAATCCCTGAGCATAAACTATAGAGTCTACTTCAGGCTTTGGCCATTTTTGATAATCGCCACTGCTGTAAAGTGCTTTTAATTCTGAAATCGAAAATTGAGGTTCGATTTTAGAATAAGATAATAGGATTAGTGAAAATAACATTACCCAAATGGCAATTAATTTCGTTTTCATTCTTTAATAATTTAATTGTACACCCATTTGAATCCAATAGGTGGTATTGGTATTAATGCTGACTGGATAATCAGTTTGTTTTTTTAGTGCGATTTTCTCTTTTAAATTGGTAAAGAAAACCACTGTTTTGTTCTTTTTTGTTGGATAGCTGTATTGTAAACGCAATGCTGGAGCAAAATAATTTGTGGTGTTTACAGCGTAATCGTAAATAATCACTTCATCAAAAAATCTAATATTTGTTCCGCCAGACGTATCATAATAATCTAGTTTTGACGGAAGCGGGAAGTACATATTGAAACTCACAGTTGTATTTAATTTACTTTTATTGAAAGCAAAATCTTTACTTCCGAATATTCCTGTGTTTAATGAATTTAGTTCGAGATGTGTTGTAGCCAAAACATCATCATACTCATTTTGTTGATAAAGTAAATCTAAACCAACTAAGTAATCGATTTTAGAATCTGTTTTTTTAGAAAGAGAGGTTGTCCAGTTTATTTTATTTAATGAGTTGGTATAGTTGTAGCCATTGCTTTGTTTGTCAAAATTTTTCGCATCACTTTGATCGAATTTTAAAGTTGACTGTATTTCTTTTTTATTCCATTTATGAAATGCAAACAATTCTGCACGGTTGCTTTTTGTTTTGATTTTCATTCTTTCATTTTCTCTTAAATCAAGATTACTGGTATAAAAAATAGTATTGGAATTCTGAGAATAATATAAGGCAGTAAAAATGGAATTTTTGCCTTTAATCGTATAGCCTAATCCAATTTTATCTACAATATCCTGATACAAATAACCAGATCCAGAAGATTTAAAAGAATTCAATATTCTGCCGTACCCAGCGTTAAAACGTAAGTAGGTTTCTGGATATACTTCGTAGTTTAAACTTGTGTTATTGTACTTAAAGTTAAAATCTTTTTGGTTTTCGGCATAACTTCCTAAAACAAAAGCTTTTTGATTTTTTGTTATTTGATAGCCAATTTGTAATTCACCTCCCAAATTTCTGTTAGTGATTTGAGATCTTGCATCTAAAGTTCTGCTAAATTTTTCAGCACCAAAATTGGCTTTCACAGCAACAGATAAATGATTGGTAATGTCTTTAGAGAAACCGCCGCTTAAAGCATAAACTTGATTGTCCCAATTGGCTTTTCTGGGAACATAAAAATAATGAGGTGCAATAACTTCCTGCTCTTCGGAGCGATTATCAGTAAGCACCCAGCCGAGATCTTTTTCCAGTATTTTTTTGATTGACAAATCTCCAAATAGCTTCCATTTCGATTTTGTTGTAAAATACCCTTGTGCTAAAAATTGATACGTATTGATCTCGTTAGCAATTTGTTTTCTTGCAAATTCATTTTGCTGATGTTCATACGAAACTTCGGTAAATGTAAAATCTTTAATATTTGAATTTGTGTAGGCAATTGGATAGTTGAAAATCTGATTTTTGATTTGATTATCAATAAGATGATTTTGCACTTTTATAGTATCTTGTGCATTGACAGTAAAAACGAAAGAAAACAACAAAAGAAGTAATGCCTGGGATTTCCAAGCATTACTTTTAATGTTTTGTATTTTGATTTTATTGATTTTCATTAAAGAAAATTTTAGTTGAATCCTCTAGGATTTGCTGTTACTTCTACAAAATCATTTGTAGAGTTATTGGTATCCTGAAGCACAATTCGGCCAGCAATTGTAGTTTTAGTTTTTCTCATTACCGATTTTGAAGAATACGCTCCAGAAGGGATGTATGTATTTCCTCCATCAATTTGAGAAGGCAGTTTTTTAGGAACTAAGTTTGAACCTAAATCTCTCGTAGTGTCAACACCATCAATTAAAACAGAAACTGGAATTTGAAGCGATTGGTTAGCATCTCCTTTAGGGTTTTTGTATTTTTTCAAAGCAGCAAACTCTGCATCAGTCATTTTGAAAATAACATAACTATGTCTTCCTAATGAATCAAAGATCATATCGTTGTTGCTATTTCCCCAATATGCGATGCTTACATCGGGAACAGCAGGATTTTGGATGTCATATTGATACAAATCACCTGAATGATTTCCTAGGAATGATTCGAAGTCTGCAGTACTTAAATCTACAGTCAACTCAGGGCTTACAATACTAACGGTTTTACCATTATTGTCAACATAGTTTGCTTTATGGTTAATAGCATTTTGTGCAATTACAATACTTGTTCCAGGTTGTACAGGATATTGAGTCCCGCTTCCTGGAATTTTAATGATATTTAATGCATAAACATAATCGGTATTTGCAGTACTGCCACCTGTCATACCTTCAGATTTACTCCAATCAAATTGTCCATTTGGTAAAGAGTAGGCCAAAACGGTAGTAGATGTAGATCCAGTCAACAGCGCCAAGTATAAGCCATCTGCATACTGAACGGTATTAGAGTTGTTGTAAATTTCTATAAATTGGTCTCTAAAAATAGCGCCTTTTTTAGTGTCAGATCCAGCGTAGTAAATTTGTTTAATAACGAAATCACCTACCTTAGAAGTTTTCATTTCGATGTTGCTTGCAAGCGTTGTTGCATTTACAATAACACTGCTTTCTGCACCATTAAAATTAATTTCAGTTTCTGTCGGCGTGTAACCAAAAGTCTCTGTAAATTCAGCAGAAGCAATTACTTTTGTTGCAGTAATAGAATAGGTTCCCGGTAAAATCTGTTTGAAAGTTGCTACACCGCTTTCGTCAGATTCTACGGTATATTTATTAGCAGTTTCTGTATTCACAATTGTAACACTTGCTTTTTTTACAACTTGACTGTTAAAAGTAACATCATATTTAAGAGAAACGCTGAAGTCAACTGGTTTTAATGCTTCACTTTCGTTATCATCATTGCTACAAGATTGAATTATTAATGCAAAAAGCAATATTAAAATAGAGAGTGTTTTTTTCATAGGTATATAGATTTAAAATTGATAATTAAGTCGGGTTCCAAACGAGAATTTTGCGTAATAGTCATAAGCACTTCTAACATTATTGCTCTCGAAATAAGGCTTTAGATTTAAAAAGTTGGTGGAATAAAATGAAACACTAAATCCGTTTAAGAAATCTTTAGAAAGTCGCAGATGAAAGTTATGAAGCATGGTATCAAGTTTGTTTTGTGAGTCACTAATTGCATCGCGAGTTATGTGTCCGTATTTTTGTGAATTTGTACGATCTGCTTCTGGAATTTCATGGTAAACCAGTTGAGTGTCTAAGTAACCATTTGGAAAATTACTCGTAGGAATATAGGAAGTACGCATAATAAAATGATCGCTTCTTAGTGACAATAACAAACCTGCTTTTGGGATATGATAACTGAAGTTAAAACTTGCTGTGAAATTCTCATTTGTGGTTGGCAGCGAAGGATATACCCCGTATCTTTCACTAGATAAGACATTGGTAGAAGCATAATAAGTAATCGTTTTACTAAAATCTTTAGATCTGACATAACCTGCATTCACGCTGACGTCAAGATTAAGTGCTTTGATTTTTCTAAAATTTATTATGGTTTCAATACCCATATCTTCAGAATTGGTATTGTTTTGAATGCTGTTTGTTAGATAATATAAATTGTCAGTCCCAACAATCTCATACGTTGGCATTTCTGTTCCGTTGGTAGTGATATTTACTTTTGGTATCTCTTTAGAAACAGGAACCTGCTGGCCTGTAAAACCATTGGTCAGTTTGTTATAATATCCGGTCAAGTTTATATTAGCAAAAGGAAGATTGACATCTACACCGCCTTCTGTTTTGTAGGATTTTGAAGGTTTTAAATTCAGGTTATCGCCAGAAGTCACTACAGTTAAAATCCATGCTTTTTGGTAAACACCAGGATTTACATAAATTCCGTTGCCTAACAATCTGTCTAAATAACGATCTCCGGTATATAATTGATTGAGTGAAGGGGCTTTAGATGATAATCCAAATCCACCTCTTATTCTAAAGGTTTTGTTGAAAGAATATGATGAGTTGATACGAGGTTGTAATGATATGTTGCCAGACTGGTTTTCATATCGAACTCCGTAATCAACATTTAAGATTCTGTTTTCTTCAAATTTTTTATATACTCGGTCTTCTAGGTAGGCAGAAAATTGCGTTTCAGTTCTGGTTCTATTAAAGTCATAATCTCTATAGCCAAGTTTGGTGTCGCCTCCATCATCAAGAACATAATAATTTAATAAACCTACTGCGCTGCTTTTTCTTCCTTCTCCTTTGTTGGAACTTGATCTTCCGGATACTCCAAATGACAAGCTGTGAATCCAATTGGCTTTATTGGTAATTGTTTTTGTGGTTTCAAGGTTGACGAAAGTTGAAATCGGAATTCCCTCTACCGTACTGATACTGGTATATTGCGATGGAAGAATATAAGCTTCGTGAATTCCTTCTTCTTTAGAGTCAGTTGCTGCTGTTAAAGCTCTATTGATCCATCTTTCTCTTCTAGAGAATTGTCTGTCATAAGAAAAACCACTATTTATATTGATACCGTCCAGCCACAGATTCGATGGTTTCCACATCAAATTATTAGAGATAGAAATTCCTTGTTTTTCATTTTTTACCACATCCGCAGCAATTTTATCTGGATCATGTTTTACATCATCAATATTGGATCTCAAAGATAGATTTAGGGTGTTTTTTACTTTAGAATATTTATCTGTAGTTTTCCATGCTAAACTTCCGCTCACACGTTGATAATTCATTAAATTATCTCTAGGATCTGCTTTGGAATCCAGAAAATTGACTCCAAAATTCATAGAGTTATTTTCATTTAGTTTGACTCCTTTTGTTAAATTTAATTCGCTTGTTGCATCTCTAATTGAAGCCGAAACTCTATACGGACTATTTCCAACCTTAGTAGTAATCAAAACCAATCCTGAAGTTAAATCTCCATATTTTGCAGAAGGAATTCCTTGAATAACTTTTATCTCTTCAATAGTATTGGTTGAAATTTCTCTAAGATCGACACCCAAATTTGGATTACTGAATCTATTTTGACCTTTTCCAAAATCATTGGCTACTCCAGAAGGTGTATTTGGACTTAATGCCTGCATATTTTCATTATTGGAAACAGGAATGTCATTTATCATAAAGGAAGTTCCAAAAGCCTTGGCATCTGTATGGATTGAAGCAGTTCTAAAAACAATGTTTTTATATTTATTAAGATCAAAAGTTGTAGTCGTCTGCCCAGGAAGTTGTTGCAAAACATCATCCAAAGAAAATGCCTGAACGTTATTTATGGCATTGGTTCCTAAAGTTAGTTCAGAATATTTACGTTCTTTATTGGCTGTAACGGTTACTTCTTTCAGATGAAGCGTATTATCTTCTAAAAAAATGGTTATAAAATTTTGATCGTTTTGTAAAGTCTGATCAATGTCTTTCTTTCCAAGAATGGAAAAATTTAAGACAACATCTTGATAATAAGCTAGTGTAATTTTAAAATTACCCTCTTTGTCAGATATCGTCCAGTTATCTGTTTTTGTGTCCTGAATTAAAACTCCTGCTAAAGAAACGGAGTTTTCTTTATCTATCACTTTTCCTGTAATTACTCTTTGAGAAAAAACAGTGCTTGAAAGGAGAAGAAAAAACAAAATAGAACGCATTGTGCTTAATTAGAATAAATAAAAATAAGAAATGCAAATCTATCAATAATTCTCTTCGAAGCAATGTAAAATAAGGGTTTGTAAAATTAGAAATACATCACTTTGTGAGAAAAACAAGCCCTGAAATTTTCCAATACAGTAATTTATGTTATTGATTAACAGCGGAATGTGTTCTTTTTGATTTTGTAAGACTAAGTAGATGAAATTTTTTTAAGAAGATGTAGGTTTGATGTATTGTTAATAAAGTTATTTCCTGTTAATTGAAAAATTTTAGAAAGTTATTTTATTTTTTTGCAATTCAAACAAATAAAAAAAAGAGCCAGAAATAAATTTTCCAGCTCTTTTATATCGAATTTATCTATTCTCTTTACTCTATATTCTTTACTCTATTTCTATTCTCTAAAAACAATTAATCAAGAGATTCAGTCAATTTTCTGAAAACAGATTTAGCATCTTTTCCTTCATATAAAACCGCATAAACCGCATCGATAATTGGTGTTTTAGCTCCATAACCCTGATTTAGTTTATAAGCACTTTTTGTTGCATAATAACCTTCTGCAACCATGCTCATTTCCATCATGGCGCTTTTTACGGTGTAACCTTTACCAATCATATTTCCGAACATTCTGTTTCTCGAGAAAACCGAATATCCCGTAACCAATAAATCGCCCAAATAGGCAGAATCATTAATGTTTCGTTTCATTTTATGTACTTTTCTAATGAATTTCTTCATTTCGCGAATCGCATTACTCATCAAAACCGACTGGAAGTTATCTCCATAACCTAAACCATGTGCGATTCCGGCAGCGATAGAATAGATGTTTTTCAGCATTGCGGCATATTCGGTACCAATAATATCGTCAGAGATTTTAGCTTTAATGTAATTTCCAGAAAGCGATTTGGCAACCGTTTTCGCTTTATCAGGATCACCACAGGCGATAGTTAAGTAAGAAAGTCTTTCCAATGCCACTTCTTCGGCGTGGCAAGGACCTGTAATTACTCCGATATTGTAGTATGGAATATCATATTGAATGTGGAAATGCTCGCCGACAATTAAACTCGTTTCAGGAACAATTCCTTTAATGGCAGAAAAGATAATTTTATTAGATAAAGAAACCGTCATGTTTTTCAACTCGGCATCTAAGAAAGCAGACGGAATAGCAAAAATGATATAATCTGCATATTCTATTGCTTCGTTTATGTTATTAGTTAATTTGAGTTTGTTGGTGTCAAATTCAACAGAACTTAAGTAATTCGGATTGTGTTTGTATTTCTCAATATGTTCGATTGCAGAATCATTACGCATATACCAAGCAATTTCTGATAGATTAACACATAACATTTTTGCAATTGCCGTTGCCCAGCTTCCTCCTCCAATTACTGCAAATTTTAACTTTTCGCTCATTATTTTATTAATTTAAAACAAAAGTACTTAATAAAGTAATAATAACATATAGTTCTCTTTTAAGAAATTTTGTTAAAGATTTGGAGCCATGGGTTTCTTTCAATAAAAAGTATTTGAATCTCACAATAAACTTCGCTTGAAAATTTAAAAATTGTATTTTCGAGAAATTTCTTTCAATCATGAAAAATCAATTCGCAGCTTTTATTTTTATTCTTACAATGCCATTTTCATATTCTCAAAATATAGAAAAACTTTATTTTGATGCTAACTGGAAAGCTACGACTCAAGAAAATGCTTCTTTTTACAGAAAAATGCCTTCTAAAAAATTGGGAAACTTGATTTTGATTGAAGATTTCTACATCAATAATATACCTCAATCTCAAGGATATGTTTTACAGGATAGTGAAGATGATTATGTGGGTGATGTAGTTTGGTTTGATGAGAATGGTTTCGATTCTTCTTCTTATCAATATTATAATTTTTCTGATGTATCGACTTTGATTTATTATTATCCAAATGGAAAAAAATTTAAGTCAATTCAATACAAAAACGGAAGAAAAGAAGGCGAAACTATTGTTTATCATGAAGACGGAACAATATTGATGAAAGGAAAATACAAAGCTGGAAAACCAGTTAGCGGTGATTTTGATGAGGTTTTAGATGGAACAGATTACAGATTAAACAAGTCAGATAACGAAGCACAAAGAGAAGAACCAATCCGTACAACCGATGAAGTAATTGTAAGCAATGAGATTGGCGACGAACCTAAAAGGCAAATTATAAAGAAAAAGACATTCTGGATTAACTCCAAACAGCCAGCTCAGGAAATTTGGTATGATTTGGCCAATTATATGGAATCTTTTAAGCAGATTGACTACGATAAGTCAGGTACAATTTTGCAGACAATCACCGAAAAAGATTTACAACCATATGGGAATACACTTTTAAATGGTGTTTTATTCAATTATTACATTCAAAACAAATTTGCAGTTGCGGTTAAATCGAAAACTATTTTTAAGAATGGAAGGAAACATGGAGAAGAGATTTATTATTATCCTAATGGAAAAATCTCAAAAACCACTCAATATTTTGAAGGTGATTTAGAAGGAGAAGAAATAGAGTACAATGAAGACGGATCGGTAAAAGCAAGTCGTACTTTTGGAAATGAACGGCCACTACAAGGAAATTTTGATGAAGATTTTTCTGGAAGCTTGTATGTCAACTTAAATTATAATAACGGATTAAAAGAGGGTGAAGCAATTGCAAAAACCTCTGGAAAAGACAGTATAGTTGCTAAGGGAATCTACAAAGATGACAAACCTTATAACGGAACTTTTATTGTAGAAAAAGGAATTGATCAGCACGAATTGATTCAAGTCGTGAATTTTAAGAAAAACGAATTACAGACGGTTTTTAGTTATAATATTGATAACGTTCTCAGAACTTATATGTGTGTAAACGATGTACTTGAGGGTAAAACTATTTTTTATGAGGCTGGAAAAGTTAAAGGGAAACTTGAATACAGAAAAGGCCTTCCTTATGAAGGAACATTGGTTGAAACCGGTAAAAGCACGATTTATAAAAAAGGAAATGTAACAAAAGAGATTTATTATCAATATAGATACCAAACAACTTATCAAAACAATATCTTGAAATCTGTTTATTTTGAGAACGGAAAACGGACTAAAATGGAAAATCGTTCTTTTCTGATTCCGATGGTCAAGAAAGATTCTTATGTTGGAATTTATAAAGACGATAAACCTTATTCGGGCTATTTTGAAACAGATTTCAACGAGTTTAATCATGTAGATTATTATGAAAAAGGCGAAATTAAATTCCAATATTCCAATGACTTTTTAGAGAATGAAGGAAATTTTATGCCTCCTACTAAATACGATATAAAATCAACTTATAAAGAGGGAAAAATAGTAGATGGCGTAGAATACATAAAATCAGATAAACAATTGGTGTCGAAACATTGGAAAAATGGAGTGCTAACAAGTTACGATATTGATTTGTTTGGGATGCATTATTTTAGACGCTTTCATTTTGAATTGAAAAATAAAACTATTGAAATCACAATATTTCACAATCAGAAAAAAGCCAGTATTGTTATAGAAAAACAAGACGGGAAAAATAGCAGTAAACTCATTATTGAAAATAAAGTCGTACTGTCGAAATCATCATTTGAAATTGAGAATACGATACCAAATATGATAGGAACTATTTTGTATTATCAATCAAATAATGAAGTTAAGGCAAAAACCATTAGTAGAGAAAAACAAGAAGAAAACGATTTTAATGAACAAGAAAACAGCCAAGAATTTAGGATTGTTATCAATTTGTTTCTTTCTAGTATAGATGATAACGAAACAATCGAAGGAAATTTTAAAAGAATAGCAGATGATTTTTCAAAAGATAAACGTTTAGAAACTTTATTACGAAGAGAAGAAGAAAAAGAGACATTGGCCAGTTTATGGTTTAAAAACAAGAAACCAGATACGGGAATTCTGATTTTAAAAACTGCAAATAATGCGTATGACTTAAAATCGTATTTCGAAGGAAAAGTTTTAAACGCAAGAAAAAATGTTGATTTTAAAGGTATCAACAATGAAATTGAAATCTTAAAAGCGGCATTGGAAAAGAAAATGAATGAAAATTTTAAATATTAAAACAAAATTAAAATAACATTAAAAATATTTTAAAAACAACGCAATAAAGTTTAACGCCTTTCGTTTTAAGACTTTATAAATTTAAATTTTATGATTTTCACAAAATTTGAGTTAGTTAGTTTTGTTTTAGTATTATAAAAGGCGTTCGTGAGCTTTTAGAGCGCCTTTTTTTATTGAAAGCACCAAATTAAAAATTCCAAATCCCAATGCTACAAGACTTGGAATTTGGAATTTTAAAATTTGGAATTTATCCATTAATAACTAAGCTCCACAATAGATTTTACTTTGTCTAAAGTTACAAGTTGTTTTTCTCCCAGACCTTTCCATCCTCTTTCGTCAAAACGTTTAACAATAAAATCTGCTGTTTTGCTGTAGTCTTCTGTGTATTGAGAAAGTTTTGTGTCCATTCCCATAGTATGGAAAAATTCAACAGTTTTATTGATGGCCTCTTTTGCCACTTCTTCGTCAGAACCGGTTAAGTTGAAAATACGTCTTCCATATTGTGCCAGTTTTTCTTTTTTGGTTTCGAACATTACAGTGTACAGACTTGGGCCAATAATAGCCAAAGTTCTAGCATGGTCAATTTCGTAAAGTGCTGTTAGTTCGTGACCAATCATATGTGTTGCCCAATCGCTTGGAACTCCTTTCTGAATTAATCCGTTTAAAGCCATTGTACAGCTCCACATAAAGTTTGAAGCCAAAGTATAATCGGTTGGATTTTTAACAACACCTGGCCCAACTTCAATTAAAGTCTGTAGAATTCCTTCGGCAATTCTGTCTTGTAAAAAAGCATCTGTTGGATACGTTAAATATTGTTCCATCACGTGCGTGTAAGCATCTACAACACCATTTTCGAGTTGTCTTTTTGGTAAAGAGGCAATTACGGTTGGATCACAAATAGAGAATTGAGGAAACAAAGCGCTTCCGCCAGAAGATAGTTTTTCTTGAGTTGCTTCAATTGTTACGACGTATCCCGAATTCATTTCGCTTCCCGTTGCCGGAAGTGTTAAAACAGTTCCAAACGGCATAGCATTTTCTTTAATCAAAATTCTTTTTTGAAGAATATCAATTGGATTTCCATCAAAATTAACGGCAGCCGAAATAAATTTCACACCATCAATCACAGATCCACCGCCGACAGCCAAAATAAAGTCGATTTTTTCAGCTTTAATCACATCAACCGCTTTCATTAAAGTTTCAAATCTTGGATTTGGTTCAATACCGCCAAATTCCACGATTTCAAAACCTTTTAAGTTCGCGATTACCTGATCGTAAATTCCGTTTTTAAAGATACTTCCACCGCCGTAAGCCAAAAGTATTTTGGCATTTTTCGGAACAAGAGTCGAAAGTTTTTCAATTTGTCCTTTTCCGAAAACCAAGTTTGTCGGATTGTATAATTCAAAGTTCAGCATATTTTATAGTTTCTAAGATGCTAAGAAACTGAGATTCTAAGTTTTTTAGCATCGGGTTGATTTTATTATTTTAATTTTTGAAAAAAATCTAAGTTGCTAAAAGAAAAACTTAGTCCCTTAGCAACTTAGTATCTTAGCATCTTTTAATCCAATTTCTGTAATAATTTTCCAGCGACCAATTTAGATGATGCTGGGTTTTGACCAGTAATTAAAAGTCCGTCTTCTACAGCATAAGGTTGCCAGTTTGGTCCTTTAGAAAAAATACCTCCGTTTGAAGCTAAAGCATTTTCCAATAAAAACGGAACCACTTTAGTTAAGCCAACCGCTTCTTCTTCGTCATTAGTAAATCCGGTTACTTTTTTA
The DNA here is from genome assembly GCF_042431625.1 of Flavobacterium procerum. Lineage (NCBI taxonomy): Bacteria > Pseudomonadati > Bacteroidota > Flavobacteriia > Flavobacteriales > Flavobacteriaceae > Flavobacterium > Flavobacterium procerum. Next base: position 73,010 of record NZ_JBHLYW010000001.1, read on the forward strand.
CCTTTTACTAAATAATTACCTTTCACTTTTACGTTTTTCAAAACGGCAGGCGCATGACATACAAAAGCAACAGGTTTATTGTGTGTGTAAAAAGATTCAATCAACGCTATAGAATTTTTATCTTCTACTAAATCCCAAAGCGGACCGTGACCTCCTGGATAAAAAACGGCGTCATAATCTTTTTGGTTAACAGTTGATAGCTTTAAAGTGTTTTTTAATTTTTCCTGTAAAACTTTATCAGCATCAAAACGTTTGGTGTCTTCTGTTGCCGAAGCAGGATCTGCACTTTTTGGATCAATCGGCGGCTGTCCTCCTTTTGGAGAAGCAATTGTAATCTCAACTCCTTGATCTAATAATTCATAATAAGGTGCAGCGAATTCTTCAGACCAGAATCCAGTTTTTTCTCCGGTATTGCCCAGCTTATCGTTGCTGGTAACAACAAATAATACTTTTTTCATTCCTTTTTTATTTGATTTTTGAGCCTCAGCCGAAAAGCTTACAGCTGTAAATGCAGTTATTGCGAATAATGCTATTTTCTTCATAAGATTAAATTTTTAACAAATTTACGCCTTAAGTGATATCAGTAAAAATAAAATAAACTATGTTTGTTATAAACAAATTTATATCATGGTAAATCTAGAATGGTACAGAACATTTAAGGCAGTATATAAAAATGGTAATTTTTCGGTTGCTGCAAAAGAGCTTTTTATGAGTCAGCCCGCCGTTAGTCAGCAGATTTCGATGCTGGAAGCTCACGTTGGAAATAAATTATTTAATCGAAAATCAAAAGGGGTAGAACCAACCGAATACGCTAAGTTACTGAATAATTTAATAATAGATGCGCTTGATCGTCTTGAAAGTGTTGAGTCAGGTTTTAGAGCAAAAGCAGAAGATGCCACCCGATTAATTTCTGTCGGAATCTCGAAACATCTTTTTGATTGTGTTGGAAACTTATTGATTTCGAAGTTTGATTTGATTGATTTTACTTTCGCAGAAAATGACGAACTTTTTGCTTTGGTTGATGCCAAAAAACTGGATTTTGCCATAACCACAAAACGATTTGATACTTTTGATACTGCTTATGAAATTGTCGGAAAAATTAAATTGATATTGGTTGCTCCAACTTCTTTAGATATAACCGAATTCCGCCAAAAACTAAAATCAGATAACTTTACCGAAATCGAACAGTGGCTCAACGCACAAAAATGGTACAGTCACGATGCAAGAATTCCACATATAAAAGTATTTTGGCTTCACGCTTTCAATAAAAAAAGACCATCCATGGTTCCCAATTATATTATTCCATCAGAATCTGAAATGCTTCGTCTTTTAGCCAAAAATGATGGAGTAGCGGTAACATGGAATTGTAATGCGAGAAATCACATTAAGGAAAATAAATTGCAGTTGGTCTGGAACAGTTTTCACGTTCCAGAAGAATTCGTGTATTTGCTAACTCCAAAAAACAATAATTTGAAATCGTTTTTTGATATAATTGAAAAGGAACTTAAATTGTTTTTTGGGAATAGGTTGTAAACGATAGATTTTTTATGTGAAAATTCTTTCTTTTCTTCTTCTGTTTTGCTTTTAAATGGTTATTTTTGAGTGAACAACCACTAAATTTCCAATTATGAAAAGAGTATCAAAAATTTTAGTAGTAATGACAGTAATCTTTATTGCTGTTTCTTGCAGTAAAGCAGAAGAATCTATTGTAGATTGTCTTGGAGAAGCTATTTTTGTCAAATTGCACAACTCTACCGACGCAACTAATCCAAAGTTGATGAATTACTCAGTCGAGTACACCGGAACTGGAACTCTAAGTTCTGTAAAATGGAACTTTGGAGACGGGACTTCAGCAACAGGTGCTGTGGTTACTCACACTTATGCAACTGCAGGTACTTATGAAGCAACCGCCGAGGTAACCGTTAAAAAAGATGGATCAAATTGTACTTCAAGTCCAAAACGAAGTGTGACAGTAAACTAGAAAAACAAAAAGAAAAGAATATTTATTGAGAGTCAATTTTATAATTTAAGCTTGTGCATTAGATTATAAAATTGACTCTCATTCGTTATATTTGTTTGATATGATTTAGGATTATGGAAAAGTTACAAAATATTAGAATTGCGGTGGATGCGATTGTTTTTGGTTACCAAAACAGTCAATTGTATGTATTATTGATTCAGCAGAAGTTTGGTTCTACCAATTCGTACTGGGCTTTGCCGGGCGGATTGGTAAAAAATGATGAACCATTAAAAGATGCAGTAAAAAGAGAATTGAAAGAAGAAACCAATGTAGATGTTGACTATTTTGAACAATTGTTTACGTTTGGCGACGATGTCGAAAGAGATCCTAGAAACCGTGTTATTTCTGTGGCCTATTTTGCTTTGGTTGATCCTTCAAAATTAGAGATCAAAGCCGATTCTGATGCTGAGAAAGTACAATGGTTTAAGATAGATGAAATTCCAAAATTGGCATTTGATCATAATATAATTCTCAAACAAGCAGTTGAACGCCTAAAAGCAAAGCTGACTTATGAGCCAATTGGTTTCGATTTGCTTCCAAAAGAATTCCTTTTTTCGGAACTTGAAAATTTATATTGCACTATTTTAGAAAAGGAAATCGAACGTCGAAACTTCCGAAAAAAAATACTCAGTTTTGGAATTGTCGAAGAAACTGAAAATTATTCTCCAATAAAAACAGGTCGACCAGCAAAATTATTTCGATTTAATAAATTGAAGTACAAAGAATTAAGTAAGGAAGGCTTTCATTTTGAAATAAAGTTTGCGTAATTTTTACACAAAATAAATTGTTTATTTAAAATTTAATTCTACATTTGCGTATAATTAACGCAAACCACAACACTATGATACTAAATCTCGACCCAAAATTCGCTCCGATTCAAAATCAGGAAGAAATCAAATTTCAAAGTTTTACATTTTCTGGCGGAGAACCGCACATTAAAATCAATCCGGATTTTGATGTTAATCAGAAAGTAACGATTACACACAGATTGAATTCATTCAACGATTTAGGTTTATTGTGTATCACAGTAGATGCGTTACGCAGAATGGACGTTAAGATTATCGATCTTTTTATTCCGTACTTCCCAGCTGCAAGACAAGATCGTGTTATGATTCCGGGAGAACCGCTTTCTGTAAAAGTGTACGCAGACATTATCAATGCCATGCAATTGAATAAAGTCTTTGTTTTTGATGCACACTCTGAAGTAACTCCGGCTTTGTTGAATAACAGTACTGTAATCCCGAACTATACTTTTATCAAAGAAGTTTTAAATAAAATAGGTCAGAACGTAAAATTGATTTCTCCAGACGGAGGTGCTTTGAAGAAAATCTATAAAGTTTCTGAATATTTAGGCGGTGTTGAGGTTGTAGAATGCAGTAAAAGCCGAGATGTAAAAACAGGAAAACTGTCTGGATTTAAAGTTTACGAAGAGGATTTGCAGGGAATGGATTGTTTAATTGTAGATGATATCTGCGACGGTGGCGGAACCTTTGTTGGTTTGGCCGAAGAATTGAAAAAGAAAAATGCAGGAAAACTGTACTTGGCCGTAAGCCACGGAATTTTCAATAAAGGTTTCGAAGTTTTAAATTGCTTTGATGGCATTTTTACAACGAACTCTTTTAAAGACTTTGACGGTGAAACGGTTGAGGTTGTAAAATTAAAATTATGAATAAAAATTATAGAGTAGAAATAGCAAATAAAACTTTGGAAATCATAAAAAATGGTTTCTATGATTACAAAGGAAAAAAGATTGACATAAAAAACGAACTCGAAGAGTCCATAAAAAATACGTTTACCATTGCACCAAATGATTGGGATGCAATTTTGAAAATGCCAGTTGAAAATAATTTTGAAACTGAAATTGTTACCAAAATCTGTTCGACAATCGAGGCAATTGTTGAGGAAGAAAATGACAGAATCTGTGTTTTGAATTTCGCTTCCGCAAAGAATCCTGGGGGTGGATTTTTAGGTGGTGCTTCGGCTCAGGAAGAAAGTTTGGCAAGATCTTCCAGTCTTTATGAAACGCAGATCAAAGACAAAACGATGTATGACTTTAACAGAAATCAGTCTTCGTTTTTATATTCAGATTACATGATTTATAGTCCGAATGTTCTGTTTTGGAATGATGATAATGGAGATTATTTTGAAAAACCATTGGTTGTAGATATAATTACAGCACCAGCGCCAAATAAAGGTGCAATGATTCAGCATAACAGGAAAGAAGAAATTGCTGCTACAGAAGACGTTTTCAAAAAAAGAATGGATAAAGTATTAGCCATTGCTGCAAAGCAAAAATGTGACACCTTAATTTTAGGAGCTTGGGGATGCGGCGTTTTTAGAAATGAAGCCAAAGATGTAGCGCATTTGTTCAAAGAAATTATTGAAGAAAAATATTCAGGTGCTTTTAAAAAGATTGTTTTTGCCATTTACTCTGACAAAAATGCAAATTTCGAGCAGTTTGAAGATGTTTTTAATTAGTTTAAAAAGTTTCAAGTTTCAAGTTTCAGGTTTCAAGTTGTTGTTGAGAACGTGAAACTTGAAATCAGAAAAAAAGAAATCTATTAACCGTTTCAAGTTTAAAACCCAAATTTTAAGTTCAGTGCACAACTTGAAACTTTAAACCTGAAACAAAAACAACCAAAAAGTTATGAGTGATGATTTAAAACCAAGATTCATTGAGTCTTTAAAAAGAAACAATGATCAGATTAGAGAAGACAGAGCCAAAGTAATTGGTGAGGATTCAGAATTAATATACAGACGAAGAGTCGAAGACATCGAATTAAAAATAAAAAGACTCGAAAGAGAACAAGAAGGACTGATCGATATTAGTCCGCTGGATAAAAACAGTTTAACCTTTGCCGATTTTCAGCCAGAAGCTTTTGTACAAAAAGATATGGAGCTTTCGCTGACCATCAGAAATTTGAATATCCAGTTTGAAGTAACAAAAAAAAGATTTGAGTATTTATTTGGTAAAACATTTTAATCATGGGAGGTACAAGATATGATTTCGGAGCTCGTGAAGACAGAGCAAAAAAAGTAGGTTATGCAAGCAAATCAGCTAGCGAAATATTTACACAGAATGCACTAAGAATGGCGCATGAATCTATGAATCCAAATGGAGTGATTTTTAGAGAAGCGAGAGATTCAGAGGTTCATCCTAATACCGTTCCAATCATTTTAGGATTGGATGTAACAGGAAGTATGGGACATATTCCACACGAACTGATAAAAGAAGGGCTTCCAAAATTAATGGGGGGCATTATTCAAGGGGGCGTTCCAGATCCGGCACTTTTATTTTTAGGAATTGGAGATCACGAATGCGACAGATATCCGCTTCAGATTGGACAGTTTGAATCTGGCGATGAAGAACTGGATATGTGGCTGACAAGAACTTATATTGAAGGAGGAGGCGGAGGAAACGCTGGAGAAAGTTATCTTTTAGCTTGGTATTTCGCAGCATTTCATACCAAAACTGATGCTTTCGAAAAAAGAGGGCAAAAAGGATTGTTGTTTACAGTAGGAGATGAACCAGGTTTAAAAACACTTCCGGCATCAGCCATCAAAGAAATTATGGGGCAAGGACAACAGACGTATACGCATCTTGAATTATTGGCAGAAGCGCAGAAAAAATACGATGTTTATCACATCAGTGTTTTGCATTCTGGACAAGCGATTAATGCCGATGTGGAATGGAAAGAATTGTTAGGACAAAATTGTCTATCAATAGAAGATCATAGAGAAATTCCAAATGTAATCAAGAAAATCATCTGCGATAAACATAAAAGTTCAGGTTCAGATTTAGGAACAATACCAGTTTCTGGTACAAGTGATAGCAGTTTAGACAGTATAGAAATGCTTTAAATTTTTTAAACACATAGAAACATAGGTTTTTGTTTGTGAATAAAAAGAAAACAAAAAGAAACTAGTTTCTAACACATAGCAACTATGTGTATTGATGCAAGTGAAACGTCTTTTTTAAGTTTCGAAAAATCTATGTTTCTATGTGTTTAAAACAATAAAGACACTAATCTTTAGAAACTTTGCGCCTCTGCGCCTTTGCGAGATTAAAGCATAAAGCATTTTTTTAGTAGCGAGATATTTGTTCGCAAAGGCGCAGAGTCGCAAAGATTTTTTATGCAGATTTAAAACGATTTAAGCAGATAAACGTAGATTTTTCATTTCTAAAATTTTAGATGAAATCTTTTTGCATCTGCATTAAAAAAATCTTTTTAATCTTAGTAATCTGTGGCTTCAAAAAGAAAATCCTTTGCGACTTCGCGACTCTGCGAGATTAAAATAAAGAACAACAAAATGAAAACAGCACAAATAGTTATAGGTTTAGGATTTGGTGATGAAGGAAAAGGAATAACAACAGATTTTCTGGCAAAACAAAATCCTGAATCTATGGTTATTCGGTTTTCGGGAGGACAGCAGGCTGCGCATACGGTTATGATTGGCGATCAAAAACACGTTCATTCCAGCTTTGCGAGTGGTGCGTTACGAGGACTTCCATCTTATTACAGCGAACACTGTACAATTCATCCGCTCTTTTTATTCAATGAAAGGGAAGAATTAAAGGAAAAAAACGCTAATCTGGATTTATACATTCATCCGTTGGCAAAAGTAACTACTCCGTTTGATGTTTGGCACAACAGAGGAAATGTAAGAAACATAGATCACGGAACCTGTGGAAAAGGCATTGGTTCAACCATGAAAAGAAACGAAGGGCCCTACAAATTGTTTGCGATTGATTTGATTGCGCCTCGAGAAATGCTTTTAGAAAAGTTAAACCAAATAGCCTATTACTACGGTTTTTTAAACGAACCGGATATCGATGAGGAAGTTCAGGCGTATCTAGATGCAGTTGGTAAATTAGTATGGAATATTGTGGATTACAGTTTCCTTTCAAAGTATAATAATTTAATTTTTGAAGGAAGCCAGGGAATTCTTCTCGACATGGATCACGGTGTTTTCCCAAATGTGACTTATGCTAATACCACTTCAAAAAATGCAATTGAAATCTGTAGTAAACTGAAGATTGAAGAGGTAGAAATTTATTACGCAACTAGAAGTTACACCACAAGACACGGTCATGGCTGGATGCCAAATGAAAGAGAAATAGAATTAAAAAACAACGAAGAAGAAACCTGTGTTTTCAACGAATACCAAAAACAGCTCAGATTTGGGGATCTGGATTACGATTTGTTGAATTACGCTTTAAAATTAGATGCTGCTTACAGTTCGAATGCAAAACGAAATTTGGTCGTAACCTGTATGGATCAGTTAGAAAAAGAATATGAATTTGAAAAGTTGACAACAGATTTCAATACGATTTACGGATCATTTTCACCCGATTCTAAAGATTTTAAAAACATAACGTCTTTGTATCAATAAATAGAAAAAATGAAATACAATATAGAAAATATAGCTCCAGAAAGTAAGTTTTTATTTTTCTGGGGACATCAGGCAAGTAAAGACGGAACGATTACGAAAACCTGCTTCAGCCAATGGTGGTTAAGTTCTTTTCAAGTAAATGAAGTAACCTATAAGACAGCGGAACATTGGATGATGGCAAAGAAAGCCGAATTATTCAAAGATCAGGAAATCTTAGAAAAAATCATAAAATGCAATTCTCCAGCAGAAGCCAAAAAATTAGGCCGAAAAGTGAGAAATTACGACGACAAAATCTGGTTGGAAAACCGATTTGGAATTGTAAAAGAAGGAAACTACCACAAATTCAGTCAAAACCCTGATTTGAAGATTTTTCTGCTAAATACATACCACAGAATTATTGTAGAAGCAAGTCCCGTAGATCCAATTTGGGGAATTGGAATGGCGGGAGATCACAAAGATGTTTTTAATCCTGAAAAATGGAAAGGCTTGAATTTGTTAGGTTTTGCTTTGATGGAAGTTAGGGATGAATTGATGTAAATTGAATTGTTTATAAAGAATATCAACATTTAAAATTTTAGTCACATGTTAGTTTATAAATATAGAGGAGGAGATGATAAAATTTTTGAAAGAGATTTAGAGTCACTTGAAAAGAATTGTTTTTGGAGTTCCAGTTTACGGAATTTGAACGATCCTCAGGAAAATATGGTTAGCACTGATAAGTTTGTTAAGCAATCAAAGATTTTTGATAATTTATTTTCAGGAAAAGTTAATAGCAATCTCTCAATGGTAAATCAATGTTTAGATGATTTATTGTCACATAATGAAAGAGTTGGAATCTATTCTCTCTCTACATCTTTCAAAGATAAACTTCTATGGGCTCATTATGCTAATTCTCATAAAGGATTTTGTATTGAATATGATTTGGACAAACTTGTTGATAGCTATATTTATGAGAGTAAAAGTCATTTCCCAGTGTTATACAATGAAAAACCAACGGAGCTAGAATTGGGAAATATTTCGGAAACTTCGGCAAGAGACAATTCTTTATTGCAAAAAATATTTGCTTGTAAATCTAAAGAATGGGAATATGAAAAAGAATATAGAATAGTAACTAATGATTCTGGATTACATAACTATGATTTTGAGGCAGTAAAATCAATTTATTTTGGTATGAAGATGCCAGATTATCAAAAAAGAGAAGTAATAAAAAGATTGGAAGGTCGATCTATTAAGTTTTATCAGATAGAGACAATATCTAATGATTATAGTTTGCAGGCTATTTTGATAAAGGATATAGACTTTTCAAATATATCTTACTTTAAAGAAATTCCATTAGGAGTTACTACTGACAAACCTATTAAATACGAGATTTTTGAAAAAAAATATTATAAATTAAATAAAAAAGGAAATATAAGTATTGAACTGGAATCTAGTATTTCTGATTATGAAATTAGATGGCTAGCAAATATGATTAAGAATCATCTTTTTTATGGAGCCGAAAAGATTTTTATTTTCTATTATTTAAAAGGTCAAGAAAGAGATGATTTTGCTTGGGCAACTTCACATATCCTAAATGATAATATTGAAGTTTTAATTAATGATTTTCTCAGACAACAATAATGTTCCGTCGGAACATTTCATCGGTAGAAAAAAATGTTGCCAGATTGTATTTACGTTTCATTGGAACGTTTGATTAAAATGAATAAAAAATGAAAGACATTCAATATACAAAAGGCGATGCAACATCGCCTCAAACATCAGGAAACAAAATAATTGTTCACGTTTGCAATGACATTGGCGGATGGGGAAAAGGATTTGTGATGGCCATTTCAAAAAGATGGAAAGAACCTGAAAAACAATATCGCGAATGGTTTAAATCGAAAGATAATTTTGAATTAGGCAAAGTGCAGTTTGTTCAAGTTGAAGAAGATTTATGGGTAGCCAATTTAATTGGACAGCATAAAATCAATAAAGACGAAAACGGCGAAGCTCCAATTCGATATAATGCTATTGAAGAGGGATTAAAAACGGTTTCTGATTTTGCAAAAACCAATAATGCATCTATTCATATGCCTAGAATTGGATGCGGATTAGCAGGTGGGAAATGGGAAATGATTGAACCGATTATCAAGAAAACACTTTCTGAAAAGGAAATTGAAGTAGTGGTTTATGATTTTTAGACCACCAAAGAATTAATTAAAAACAAAACACAATCACGTTATTGTGTTCTAATAAAATGAAAATAGAATTAAAAAAATATAGTGAGCAGCTACAGGAATGGCCAAAATCAGGTCATCATATAATGGCTCAGTATGACGATGAAGAAATAATAGTCTATCAGTCGTATCGAAAAGAAATAGGAGAGTTTGCAGTTAAAAATCAGTTTTTTGGAGGCGCTTTCAGTCTTGATAGAATGACTTGGATAAAACCGAATTTCCTCTGGATGATGTACAGAAACGGCTGGGGAACGAAAGAAGATCAGGAAGTAGTACTGGCGATTCATCTTAAGAGAAACGCATTTGAGAAATATCTCCAAAATGCCGTTTATTCTTCTTATAACACAGATTTGAAAATGAGTTATGAAGAATGGCAGACCGATGTAAAATCCTCTTCAGTGCGATTGCAGTGGGATCCAGATCATGATCCATACGGAAATAAGTTAGAGCGAAGAGCGATACAAATTGGGCTGCGAAATGAATTTACAAGATCTTTTGCGAAAGATGATGTATTGTTGATTGAAGATATTTCAGCCTTTGTAAAAGAACAATATGAGTTTGTTAAGAAAAAACAATTAGAGAATCTTTTGATTCCAGCTGAAAAACCGTTCTTATTTGCCGACGAAAAACTGAATGTAAAACTTAAAATTTCTGGAAATCATGAATGAAAATACAGCAAAAACAGTAAGTAAATTTTTAAGCCTAGTGCTCAGACATTCGCCAGAAAAAATCGGATTAAAATTAGACGAAAACGGTTGGGCAGATGTCAAGGAATTAATAGCAAAATGTAATAAAAAAGGGAATCGCATGGACGCTGAACTTTTGGATTATGTTGTAGAAAATAATGATAAAAAACGTTTTGCTTATAACGAAGATAAAACCAAAATCCGTGCAAGTCAGGGACATTCTATTTCGGTTGAATTAAATTTAGCCGAAACAGAACCTTTAGAATATTTGTATCACGGAACCGTTGGAAAGTTTATGGAAAGTATCCGAAATGAAGGTTTGAAAAAAATGAGCCGTCAGCATGTACATCTTTCCAAAGACAAAGAAACCGCGACAAAAGTAGGAAGCAGAAGAGGAACTCCGCAAATTTTAACTGTTAGAAGCGGCGCCATGTTTAGAGACGGATTTAAATTTTATTTATCCGAAAACAATGTCTGGCTGACTGATGAAGTTCCGTCGAAGTATATTCAATTTTAATTCAAAATATGCTGCATATAAAATTAGTTTACTTAGAAGATGAACTTGGCAATTCATGGAGAAATGATTTTTCAGGATGCGAGAATCTTAGTATAATAAAAGGGGATATTACAAAAATAAAGTCTGATGCAGTAGTAAGTCCGGCAAATTCATTTGGATTCATGGACGGCGGATTAGATTGGCATTTATCAGAAAGATTTGGATGGCATTTGCAGGATGAACTTCAAGCAAAAATTGCTCAACTTGATGAAAAAGAACTCTTAATTGGAAAATCAATCACATTAGAAACAGGAGATAGCGAAATTCCTTTTTTAATCTCAGCTCCAACTATGCGAGTTCCAATGAGCTTTAATATTGCAACTTCAGTAAATGCCTTTCTAGCGATGAAAGCAATTTTGATTGCCTGTATAAATAATCCTAAAATAGAAACAGTCACAATTCCGGGGCTATGTACTGGATGCGGAAGAATGCCTTTTCATATTGCTTCTAATCAAATGTTTTTGGCTTATGATGAAATTATAAATAAACATTACAAAGATTATAAAACTTTCGGTGATACCCAAAAGTACCAGTATAGACTAAACGAAAAAGGATTAATCTGGGATTATTAAGTAATAAAAAATACTACTTCATTTATAATAAAAAATATTTTAGTAATCAGTAACCACATCGGATGCAATTATTTTCAACACAAAAATCTATGTCTCTATGTGTTAAAGTTTTTTTTAAAATTACACCCAAACGGGTTTAAAAATGTATAATTATGCTAACCATTATTAACAAAACAACAGAAATTTATACCATTGATAATTTTCTTAGTGTTGAAGAATGTAATGAATTGATAGATAAAAGTGAACAAATCGGCTTTGAAGAAGCAGGAGTAAATGTTGACGGCGCACAAAAAATGATGAAAATGGTACGCAATAACGAGCGTATCATGTATCAGGATGATGAATATGCCTATTTGTTATGGCAGAAATTGGAACCTTATGTTAAACCTGAAGTAGGAAATAGTAGAGCAATCGGATTAAACGAAATGTTCCGATTTTACAAATACAACCCGAGTCAGCGATTTAAAATGCATCTTGACGGAAGTTATAAACGCAATGAATCTGAATTCAGTTATTATACATTTATGATTTATTTGAATGATGGATATGAAGGCGGTGAAACAAAATTTGCATCGGGTGAAATTATCCAACCCAAAACAGGAACAGCACTTATTTTTGAACATAAACAGCGACATGAAGGAGCCTCCTTGATTTCGGGAATCAAGTATGTTTTAAGAAGCGATATTATGTATAAGCTTAAAGAAAGTATCTAATTCATGAAAAGAACTTTAGTTTTTGGAGATATTCATGGCGGATTAAAAGCTTTAATTCAGTTATTGGAAAGAATCGATTACTCAGTAAATGACCGTTTTGTCTTTCTGGGAGATTATGTAGATGGTTGGAGTGAATCGGCACAGATTATTGATTTTCTTATGGAGTTGTCTCAAAAACAGGAATGCATTTTCATAAAAGGAAATCACGATGCCTGGTGTCAAGAATGGCTGGAAGAAAACACCATAAACGATATTTGGTTCCTGCATGGAGGAAAATCAACCATAGAAAGTTATACTGGAATTGATTATTCTCAAAAAGAAAAACATCATAATTTTTTTAATTCAATGAAAGATTATTTTGTAGATGAAAATAATAATTTATTCATTCACGCAGGTTTTTCATCGATGCACGGACCAGAAAAAGAACATTATCAAACCAATTTTTCGTGGGATAGAACATTGTGGGAAATGGCTTTGATAATGGATAAGCGTATTAAAAAAGATTCGCTTTTATACCCAAAAAGATTACTGCTTTTTAATGAAATTTATATAGGTCATACACCAACATTGCATTATAATGTAGAAATTCCAATGCAAGGCTGTAATGTTTGGAACATTGATACCGGAGCTGGTTTTTATGGGAAATTAACTTGTTTGGATGTCGAAACGAAAGAATTTTGGCAAAGTGATGTTGTGCAGACATTTTATCCAAAAGAAAAAGGAAGAAATAAATGATGAAAAGTAAAATAGAAGCTGCATTATTTGGATTAGCTATTGGCGACGCTTTAGGGGTTCCGGTTGAGTTTGAATCCAGAACTTATTTAAAAGAAAATCCTGTTACTGAAATGTTTGGTTTTGGAACGCATCATCAGCCAACAGGAACATGGAGCGATGATAGTTCGCTTGCTTTTTGTCTGACAGAAAGTTTATGCTCAGGTTATGATTTAAAGGATATCGCAAGGAATTTTGTTAAATGGTACAGTGGCAATTTTTGGACACCACACGGACAAGTTTTTGATATCGGAATCGCAACCAGGCATGCCATTCTTAATATTGCAAAAGGCTATCAGCCCGATTTATGTGGCGGTTTTTCTGAAAGCGATAATGGTAATGGCTCTTTAATGCGTATTTTGCCCTTGGTTTTTTATCTTCAAAATGAAAATGACATTGAAGTTGTTTATCAGAAAGCAAAAGAAGTTTCATCAATTACACATGCGCATTTTCGCTCGGTATTTGCCTGTTTTATTTATGTTGTTTATTGTTTGGAAATTTTAAAAGTTAAAGATAAATTCGAAGCTTATAAAAACATGCAGGAGGCTGTTTTTGAATTTCTGAAAGATAAAAGCTTTAATCCTGCCGAGATTGATTTATTTGATAGGATTCTGAAAAATGACATTTCAAAATATCCGGAAAATAATATTCATTCTTCAGGTTATGTATTGGATAGTTTGCAGGCCAGTTTTTGGTGTTTTCTAAATTCTAATTCTTATGAAGAAGCGGTTTTAAAAGCAGTCAATTTAGGAGAGGATACCGATACAACTGGAGCAATTACGGGAGGATTGGCGGGAATTTATTATGGAATTGAAAATATCCCACAAAAGTGGATTGATAATTTAGTCAAATCTAATGATATAAAAGATTTAGCAAAAAGATTGTCTAAAAAATTACTCTAAATGATTTCAGATAGAAACACAGATGGCGACTGGAATGCTGTAATAAAAATATTGGAAGCAGTTAAGTCTAAAATTACTGTGGAAACAGATTTGCTGTGGACAAGTTATAATTCGGTAGAAGAATTAACTACGGAAATAAATGAAATTGAGAATTTGCTAAGGGAGAAAAACAATAAAGCTTTAGAACTTTTAGGATATTTATTTGCGCCAACTGGAACTTTACAGGAAATTTCTATGCAGAACGAATGGATTCAGGAATATATGAATTTGTCCTCAGAATTTGATACATTGTACAAAATTTTAAAAACCTAATAAAAATATATGAACCCATTACTATTAACCGACGGTTATAAAGTTGACCACAGAAGACAATACCCAGACGGAACCACATTAGTATATTCTAACTGGACACCTAGAAAATCAAGAATTGAAGAAGTTGACGAAGTAATCTTTTTTGGATTGCAGTATTTCATCAAAAAATATATCATTCATGATTTTGAAGAGTATTTCTTTAAAAAATCAAAAGAAGAAGTTGTTGCGAAATACGCCCGAAGAATCAATAATTATTTAGGCGAAAATCAGGTTGGTACCAAACATATCGAAGATTTGCACGATTTAGGATATATTCCGATGGTTTTTAAAGCATTGCCAGAAGGAGCAAGCGTTCCATTAAGAGTGCCAATGTTTACCATGTATAATACCATTCCAGAGTTTTTCTGGCTGACGAATTATTTTGAAACTTTGCTTTCAGCTGTAATCTGGTTGCCTTGTAACTCAGCGACAATTGCAAAAGAATACAGAAAAGTATTAGACAAATATGCTGCAGAAACTTCTTCTGTTCCAGAATTTGTAGATTGGCAAGCGCACGATTTCTCTATGAGAGGAATGGGCGGAATTGAAGCTTCTTTAACATCTGCAGCTGGACATTTATTAAGTTTTACAGGATCAGATACTATTCCAGCCGTTGATTTCTTCGAGGAATATTACAACGCCAATTCAGATCAGGAATTGGTTGCCGGTTCAGTTGCTGCGACGGAGCATTCTGTTATGTGTATGGGAACAACAGAAGGCGAATACGAAACTTTCAAAAGATTAATCACAGAAGTATATCCAAAAGGAATCGTTTCTATTGTTTCAGATACGTGGGATTTATGGAAAGTTTTGACCGATTATCTGCCTCGTCTAAAAGAAACTATTGTTTCAAGAGAAGGAAAAGTCGTAATTCGTCCTGACAGTGGTGACCCAATTCTAATTATCTGCGGAAACCCTGATGGAAAAACAGAACAAGAGAAAAAAGGAGTTATCGAATTGCTTTGGGACGTTTTTGGTGGAACAACAAATGCAAAAGGATTCAAAGAATTGGTGCCACAAATCGGTGCTATTTATGGAGACAGTATTACCGTAGCAAGAGCCACTCAAATCTGCGAAAGATTAAAAGAAAAAGGATTTGCTTCTACAAACGTTGTTTTAGGAATCGGATCTTTCACATACCAATACAACACCAGAGATACTTTCGGATTTGCGATGAAAGCAACTTACGGAGAAGTAAACGAAGAAGGAAGAGCCATCTTCAAAGATCCGATTACTGATGACGGAACTAAAAAATCAGCCAAAGGATTGATGAAAATCGAATTGATTGATGGAAAGTATCATTTAAGTGATAATGTTTCCTGGGAAGAAGAAAAACAAGGCGAATTGAAAGAAGTTTTCAGAGATGGAAAACTTTTAATCAATCAATCGTTAAGTGAAATCAGAACGAGAGTAAAAAGTAAAGTAAGTATCGAAGCTTAATTATAAAAACGAAAGCCTGAATGTAAAGTTCAGGCTTTTTTATATAATGTTGTCATTTCGACCGAAGGGAGAAATCACACTAGAAACTCCGCACAGAATATCGCCAATCTTTGTCGAATACCGAGTGTGATTTCTCCCTTCGGTCGAAATGACAAGATTATGTTCAATTATTCCTTTGAGAAACAAAAAAACTCCAGTTTTAACTGGAGGCAATTCAAATTGTTTATTTCTTATAAAAATTATTATGATCAATATATTCCCAAACCTTTGGAGGAAGCAAAGGCTGAATATTTTTGCCTTCTTTAATGTTATTTCGAATAAAAGTCGAAGAAATCTCGACAATCGGCGCATCAATTACATGAATTTTTGGATGCGATTTTAATTCCGCATTTTCAGGTTCATCGGAAATTCTTGGATACACATAAATATCATGATTTTCGAGAATCACGTCGTAGTTTCTCCACTTATGAAGTGTTTTTAGATTGTCTTCACCCATAATCAAAGAAAACTCATGATTGGGATATTTTTCTTTTAAATGTTCGAGTGTAATAACAGTATAACTCGGCTGAGGTAATTTAAACTCAATATCCGAAGGTTTTATCTTTGGATAATCTTCAGTTGCCAGAAAAACCATTTGAAGGCGCTGTTGGTCGTCTAATAAAGTCGCCTTTTTCTTCAACGGATTATGTGGCGTAACCACCATCCAAATCTGATCCAAATCAGCATATTCTGCCATGTGATTGGCAATAATTAAATGACCAACATGAATAGGGTTATATGTTCCGAAATAAAGGCCTATTTTCATTTTGTTTTAGTGCTTAGTTCTTAGTGGTTAGTCCCTAGTTTTTAGTGCTAAGAACTAAGGACTAATCACTAAGTACTAAATTTTTAGTTTTTTAAGTTTTTTGCGAAAGCGCTTATCATTTTGCTTTCTTCTTCAATTAACAACATAATTTCATTAAACAAATTATCATCAGAAATAAATTCTAATTCTTTTGCAATAATTAATTGTGTTTCTATCTCATTCAAAGAACCTCTGGAAATATTCAGAAAATGATTAAATGACTTGTCCGTTTGACGTCCAAAACCTTCAGCAATATTTGACGGAACGGATATGCTGGCTCTTTTTAACTGACTTGTTAAAGCATATATTTCTTCTTTAGGAAAGCTTTTAGTAAGTTTATAAACAAGAACAACCAGTTTTATTCCTTTTTGCCAAATGAATAATTCTTTATAGGATTTAATACCGCTCATTTAAATTTTACAGTTTGATGTTTATAGACTATTAGCTAGACACTAAGGACTAACAACTAAGGACTACTAACTATTTAGAAACAAATTCTTTTACCAATTGATGCGCTTCTTCCAAAGCGACTGGTAAATCGTAGTTTTTGATAATCACATCAAATTGTGGAGCAGTTGCCAATTCTACAGAAGCTTTTGCAATACGCATATTGATTTTGTCATCGCTTTCTGTAGAGCGTTCTTTCAATCTTCTTTTCAGTTCGTCTACACTTGGTGGTTTTACAAAAACAGCTAAAGTCTGTTCTGGGAATTTATGTTTAATACGTAGTCCGCCCGCAACATCAATATCAAAAATGACATTTTTTCCTAAAGCCCAAATACGTTCGATTTCCGATTTCAAAGTACCGTAGAAGTTATCGCGATAGACTTCTTCCCATTCTAGGAAATCTTCAGCTTTAATGTGTTTTTTGAATTCTTCTAACGAAATAAAATAATAATCTTTTCCGTGAACTTCTTCTCCGCGCGGGTCGCGTGAGGCAGCTGAGATTGAAAATTCAAGATTTAAATCTTCCTGTCCTAATAAATGTTTTACGATCGTTGTTTTTCCTGATCCTGAAGGGGCCGAAAAAACAATTAGTTTTCCTTTGTTCATTGCGTATGCTTTTGGCTTTAAGTAATATACCTAGAGCTTTAATTTTATGTTGTATTTACAAAACATTCAGAACCTGTTCCTTAATCTTCTCCAATTCATCCTTCATCATCACAACCAGTTTCTGCATCTGAGCGTGATTCGATTTTGAACCCATGGTGTTGATTTCACGTCCCATTTCCTGAGTGATAAAACCTAATTTTCTACCATTGGCTTCAGAACCATTTAACGTTTCCAAAAAGTAGTCTAAATGATTTCCTAAACGCACTTTTTCTTCCGTAATATCTAATTTTTCTAAATAATAGATCAATTCCTGCTCAAAACGGTTTTCATCTACATTAACTTGCAATTCTGAAATGGCAGTCTGCAGACGATCTTTAATAGCTTGTATGCGTTCTGGATCAAGTGCCAGTGTATCATTCATAAACTGACGGATATTTCCGATTCGTAAATTGAATTCTCTTTCAAGAGACGCACCTTCATCTTTTCTAAAAGTAGCAATATTTTGCAGCGCTTCATCAATAATAACTTGAATTTGCTCCCAGTCATTCTCGTCAATTTCCTCGCGCTCCGTTTTTAGGGTGTCGGGCATGCGAACGGCCATTTTCATTAATTCCGTTTCATCTGCATCTGCATAAACCTCTCTCAATTGTGCAATATAAGCTTTTACGACAGGTACATTTACTTTAGTTGAAGTCTGTTCGGCAGTGCTTTCTACATAAATAGCAAAATCAATTTTTCCTCTTTCGAGTTTGGTCGAAATCTGCGTTCGCAAACCTAATTCCATTTCGCGATAAACAGAAGGCATTCTTACGTTTAAATCTAAACCTTTACTGTTTAGAGATTTTACTTCAACGGTAATTTTTTTTGAAGGCAATTGCAGAGATGCTTTGCCGAACCCTGTCATAGATTGTATCATATAATTGAGTATAAAGGCGCAAAGATACTAAAAAACTTTACAGTCAGGTTTTATAGTTGCTTAGAGCGGAGTTTTTAAAAGGTTTTGGGCGTTCCCTACGGTCGGGCTGTCCGTTTCAATCTTTTTTTGTCTCGTAAAAAACGAGACAAAAAAAGGATTTCCACTTCCATCCCTAACGCGTCAGAACGTTTCAGACACCTAGTTTTATTAATTTGCCAAAGCTTTGATAACTTCGGCTACATTTTTTTGGCTGTTGCCAATGTATATTTTATTGTCAATAATAAAAACCGGACGGCTTAAAAAAGTATAATGTTCCAGTATGTATTTCTTAAAATCAGCTTCTTTAAGATCTTTGTTTTTCAAATCCATTGACTTGTACAATTGTGCTTTTCTGCTGAATAAAGCTTCGTAACTTCCAGCAAGTTTATGCATTTCTTCCAATTGTTCTTCGGTAATAGGATCTTGTCTGATATCCTGAAAGACCAAATCATTTTCAGGAAGACTCTTGATGATTTTGCGACAGGTATCGCAAGAAGCTAAATAATATATTTTGTTCATGATTTTATGATTTGTTAGAATACAAAGAAAATCCATTTAAAACTTAAAAATGACTAATTTTAGAAAAAAATAAAATTATGAGTTCAGTTTTTGATGTACAGAAAACAATTAGAGAAATTCTTTTAAAAATCTTAGACAGCCATTCGTTAGAACAATTAAATAAAGTTCCAGCTGGTTTCAACAACAATATTATTTGGAATATAGGCCATTGCATTTCTTCGCAGCAAGTTTTGGTTTATAAATTATCGGGTCTTCCAACAATGGTTTCGGAAGATTTTATTGCCAAATACAAAAAAGGGACAAAACCAGAAGGGGATGTTTCTCAAGCTGAGGTTGATGAAATTAGAACATTGCTTTCTACCACACTAGAAAAAACAAAAAATGATTTCGAAAGCGGACTTTTTGTAGATTATCATGAATACACTACAAGTATCGGATTTACGCTTCGTCATGTTCAAGGTGCCTTAGATTTTAATAATTATCATGAAGGACTTCATACGGGAATCATAATGGCGCAACGAAAATTAGTTTAATTATTAAATAATTCTTTTTTAAAATTTAGCCTCAGTTTTTTAGCTGAGGCTAAATTTTTATGGATCTTAAACAGGAGATTGGTTTCTACTGATTTTAGATTTATAAAACTTCCACATTACATCATAACACACTAATTCGTGAATTCGATTGTTAGAATAATACAGTCTATTAAGTGACATGTGTATGAGACTTGATATTAAATAAAATACTTTATTTTCTGTTATTGAATTTTGATCAACGACTTTTAAAATCTCTTCTATATTTCTTTTTAATGCAATACTACTTATTGCATTCGAAGGATCAAGGAGCTCTTTATAAATAGTTTCTTTTTGGGTAAGATAAATTCTTTCTATTTGTTTTTTATTGTATTTGTTAATATCAAATTCTTTGTAAAAAGAATCCCTAAATCTTTCCATAAGTTTTAATTTCTGAGTATCAGATAATTTAAAATTACTCAAGTAAAAGTCAATTAAAGTAAGACTGAAAATAGATTTTGAAATCAAATTGTCCTCTGTTTCTCCATTTCTATGTTTCGAAAGATAATTGGTAATTTCTAAACTATCATTAAAAAATATGTCTTCTGATAATTCCATCGTACTTAATCCATAACGGTCTACTTCTCGATCATAGCAATCGATTTGAAGCATCCACACAGATCTAGACTCTATATATGCTTGTGCTAAATTACTGAACTTGTTTATAATGTGCCCGATGTTTTGTTTATCGGTAACTTCAAGTCGAAACCGAATGTGATAGTTTGGGTCGTTATACCTAATAAAGAACCATTTTTTTATATAATTTTCTTTAATAAGTTCTTCAGTAAAAGGCTTGATGATTTCAATCAGTAAAGTGTCAGATATTTTATAACCACAATATATTTTGTAGTACAGCCATTCGTCGCCAGGAAAAAAGCGCTTTTTTATCTCTTTGTTCATTGAGGTTAGTTTTTTTGATCTTTATAAATTGATATAATCACTTGGTTAGTAAAATTGCTTTCTCCTCTTTTAACAATCTGATTTCTATCTGAGAAAAGGAATTCTTCAAAAGTTACTTTTTCTTTTTTTGAAATGACATCTAGCATTACACTAATTGATCTTTTGCTTTCTAAATCAATCAACAATTCATTATCTGCTTCAATTAAACTAATGTATCGAGGAATTTTCCATTCTTTTCTTAGGTCGTTTATAGCGATAAAAAGCTGATTTTGATCTTTTATTTTTAAAAGACTATTTAAGTCCTCTTTATTGAAATTCCAAGAAGCCTTTTTAAAGATTATATTTTTATATTCTATTCTTGGAATAAACTTATATAGCTTAGAAATATTGGCTAAATCTAATTGGATAGATCTTCTTTTTTCTGCTAATTGTAATTCACATAAAAAAACGTAGATAGGGGTGTTGTTATAGCTATAATTATGAGCATTGATTAATCTTGGTATTACTTTTTTATTCTTTGATATCGATCGAAGAATAATTTCTCCAGAATGATTAACAGAAACTGCTAAATCACTTATGGTTATTTGATTTTCTGTCTTTTTTGCAGATTTGGCCAAATAAGGAATTTCATATTCATATAAATTGGATCTAGAAGTAATATTTCCTACTCTTGCATCTGATAAATGTGTGATTTCTGCCAATATCACATCTTCGTTAAAATTTTTATCAATCGAAGTTATATGTTCTGCATAATTGCGAATTTCTCGATCTGCAATGGTAAATCTGCCTATAAGATTTGCAGCAGTAGAACCTCCGCCTCCATTTAGTAATATTTTTTGTTCACCATCAGTAAATATAAACTCAGTTATAAACGACATGGTTTCGGGAAGATTATTCCAGTTGTCATTGATTTGTGGTAGTTTATCTTTATCAATAATAATTTTTTGTTCGTTTTTTCGGTATGCGTCACTAATTTTTTGGTGTAGATAAGCATCAATTTTGTTTAGTCTTATGTCTGAAGAGGCATTTTGCCTATTTAGTACGATATGATTGATAAATGAATCATCTGGTAAAATGTTATGAAAACTATTATCAGTATAAGCTATACCAAATTCAGAGTCTAACGCTAGCGATAGCGGAATTTCTGATTCACCAAATTTTTCTATAAACTGTTTTTTGAAATTTGACAGCGAATAGCTTTGATCAGAAGGTGATACATGATTTAAAATCATAATTCCTTCTCGGATATCCTTGATTATGTTTTTGTTTAAAGTGTTTTCGATTGTTTCGATTTTTAAATCGGTTTGAAACAAAAATCTTGAATCAAATGCAGTTTTAAACCCTTTTAATAGTTCATGTATATTTGTATAATCTGAAATTTGATTTTCAAATTTTGAGTCTAAATTTTCAACTCTATAAGCAATATCTTTAATGGTCGCTTTTATGTCATCAATATTATCAATTTTTGCTATTATTTGTTGTAATTGAGTAAAATAGTCATTTCCTATTAACAAGGGCTCTAACTCACTTATCAGTAATTGATTTTTTGATAATTCATTTATAAATTCTATAGCATCGTTATAATCAACATCTGTAAATTTATTTATGAGTTCATCAGCAATTTCCGAAAGTAGTTTTCCATTTTTTGAAAAAGATAAAACGAAATCTAAAACATCTGTTTTTTCAACAGATACAATTTCATGGGATCTTTTTAATCCAAAATATTTATACTCGATGTATCTCAATTCGTTATTAACATGATAGAGAGTCGAATTGGAAGAGAAATGTATATTATCTCGAATTCTAGAATCTTGAATTAAATCATTAACAAGAGAGACTAAATAATACATGTCAAGTTTTGTGTATCTTGTATGATCACTAGACTGGCCGACTGTTATATTGTTTTCTGAAGAAAAAGCCCCGATAGAGTAACCTGCATATAATCCAAAAGGAGTACATCTAGAAGACATTCTTGTTAAATACTTGGTGAGTGAATTTTTTAATTTTTCAATTTTTTTTGGATCGGATAGATTTCCGTCGAGCCAATTTTTTAAAGAAAAATATAAAGGTGGTGAAGAAAGAAAAATTGCTTCTTGTATTAAATTGTTGCTGAATTTTTCTTTGAAGACAGATTCGTTATTTTCAATTTCTTTATAAAAAGCAAATAAGTCTGATACTGGATACAAAGGGGTACGCAGGATGTAATTTGTGAATAATTTATATGGAAAAACGCTCATTTAGTAATTTTAATGTAGGTTATGATGCTTAACTGTTTGGTATGAAGAAGAGATTTAGTGAAGAAAAAGGGATTTATCCCAATTAAGTTGTTGCGATTTAAAAACTTCAAGTAGTGTTAAGCCTATACCTGATAATCCGTACAAAATAGATAAATCCAACTTAGTGCTTATTTCTAGGTTTTCTAGTCCTTTGTTTAGCCAATATTTGCTTGCGGTATCAAAATCACTGTCATTGGTTATTTTATATGTATTTGAAAAAATTTTATACGCCCCAAAATAACCATGACAGATACCCGTAGACTGCAGTAAAGTGTCTTCTAAGGTTTGCCTTTCTGCAGCATGCTTTAGTATTTGAATTCCTAATTTTTTATAATTATCGTTATGGTTATATCGAACTGAAGTATTTAATAAATTAAAACCAATTCCTAAATCTCCAGAACACCAGGAAAGCGCGCTGCAATATTTGACAACTCCTTCAACATCTTCGTAATTTGGAAATAAAGAAATCCCTTTTTTTTCCGGGCTGTAGTATTTAAGTAAATGATCAGTATACTGAATGGCTAACAATATAGACTTTTTATTGAAGCTAGGTATTTTAGAGATTTTGTTGAGTATGAATATAATGCTTGAAATTCCATGCGCTAATCCAAAAACAACTTTATTTTCAAAACTCATTTTAACGATAACTTTCGGATCTCTTGAGAATAATTGTATATTATTAAATAAAGTTTCGAAATATTCGATTAAAAGGAAAAGTAATTGTTCGATTACCTCTCGATTTGAATCTGTTGAATTTTCTAGTCTTTCAATTAGGTAATTTGCGTAACCTATCGCGCCATGTAGAAAATCAAAATTGTTTTCTTTTATAGACTCTTGTAAACAATAATAGGCATATTTATCAATATCGGGAAGGATTTCATTATTCGATTCGTTAATAAGCTTTTCTTTAATTAAATAATTTAGAACCCATCCGAGTCCAATTATGCCATTACAGTATGTTGGGTTGTCATATCCATCGTTGATTTTTTCGATACAATTTTCTAAAATTAATCGGCCTGTTTTATCTTCAACGTTAAAGGCTTTTGAATAATGAAAAGTAAAAAGTGCTAAACCTCCTAATCCATTCAATGCTCCTACATCAGAGATGGTTTTAAAATCAGAAGTTATTTTTTCATTTATTAAGTGAATTTTTTCTTCTATAAGTCTCATTGATTTAAAAAATATAATAAAAAATCCAAAACTTTTTAGTTTTGGATTTTAAAAGTTTTATACTGTTTCCCTTGTTAAGAGTCTCTTCCAATACACTCTGTATAAGAATAGTTCCCTTCTATGTCTACTTGACAACTGGAAAGATGCGTGGTGTCGTTGTAACCTGTCGAGCCACCAGCAGTATATATAATGACAGGGCCAACGCTAACTGGACTTGTTTGAGATGGTCCATAAGGTACTGTGCTTGTTCCTGTGTTGATAGGATCTCCTCCGCCACCTTTTAAGTTTATTAATTCTCCATTTTCTAACGGTTTAAAATTAAGATTGTCAAGTTTTGAAATAGTAATTTTTGATAACTTAAGATTAGTTTTCATAATTTTAATTTATATTTAAGATTTATATTACGAATGTATAAAAAATTATTCTTGTCTAATCATTATATAGTTTTTTTCGTTAAAATTTATTATTTTAATTTGTAAATAATTAAAAACTTCGCTGAGATTGTTTTTGTTAATATTTTTTAAAGAAAGAGCATTTTGCCAAAGATTTGAAAAATCTTTATCAGGAAACTCACTCCAGCCAGATTTTTCACGATATAACTTATTTGTTAACAGTTTTTCAACTTTCAAATCAGTAAAAAGTTCGATATTTAAAAACCTAGAATAGAAATTTAAAGCGAGTTTCATAAAAGAGATATAAGAATAAATGAAGAAAGGGGAATCATCTTCTAAAGTTTCCAAGTAGCTTTTGTAGTTGTACAAATGATACATATTTGTTTTTAAATCATCATCAGAAATGGTTCGGGTTATGAAATTACTTTCATGATAATAATCGGCAGTTTTTTTTAAGTCGTTTACAATATTGTTTTTTTGAAAGAGAATTTTACCAATTCGGATGACATTCGCTTCAAATTTACAATTGATCACAAATTCTCTTTTAATGCGATTTTCTATGTTGTCATAACTTCTTGCTAAATATGAAAATTTATAACCGTCAATTTCGATTAAACCTTTTGTAGTTTGACAATTTTTATCCAATATTATTCGAATATCTATGTCAGAGTTTTCATGATTCAATTCAATTGCATAACTGCCTGTCAAAAGGATGGCAATTACGTCTGGATTGTTTGTCCAATTTTCAAGAAACTTATTTAGTGATAGCTCCATTTATTAAAAAAATATCTTTTAAATGATATGGAGATAAATATAGATATAATTTTTAAAACAAAGATAAATTCTTACGTAATGTCTGGGTTAAATCAGTAATTTTTTGTTTTTACAAACTGCCAATTTTGTAGTTCATTGATAATGTAATTTTTAAGATAAAACAAGAATAAAAAAAAATCCCGCTTTAGAGCGGGATTTTTTTTATTCTATAATGGTTTCAATTGTTACTTTCATCGCACCTGCACCTTTGTGTTTGGTGATTTCCATAAAAGCTCTTTTTGAAAGGTCAATTTCGCGTGTTTTTACGAATGGGCCACGATCCGTGATTTTTACGATTACAAATTTACCGTTGGCTTCGTTGGTTACTTTTACACGAGTTCCGAAAGGAAGTTTTTTGTGTGCCGCAGTGTATTTGTTATTGTTGAATCTGCTTCCGTTTGCGGTCTTTCTTCCGTTAAATTTATCGGAGTAATAAGAGGCGTGAGCATTTTTTTTGTAAGGTTTCAGAACCAGACCTTTGTCGGTAAAAATAGAGTCTGTCGGAATAGCAAGTATATTGGGTCTAATAATTTTTGCGGTGTCCTGATTGGTTTTTGGTTCAGCAGCAGATTTTGTCTGGCTGTAAGTAAAGCTGCTTATTAAAAGTAATGCAATTGTGGCGAATAAAATATTTTTTTTATTTCTCATAGGTTATTTTTTTTTCAGACTTGGGGGAGTTTGTACAAATAATATGCCGAGATAAAAAAAACCCTGAATTTAGGGCTTTTAGTTGGTTTTTGCGAACCAAAGGGTCCACGGAATTCTGCTTAAAATAAGCAACAATCCTAATCCGTAAAATATAGCGAAAGTCTTGAATTTTGCTTCGCTGTTGATTAGCTTTTTATGTTTAGACCACCCAATAGTGATAAGGGCAATCGCGATTAAATTAATTGTTGGATGCTCCAAAGAAGTTAAGCGAGCTTCAGGTTGCATGTTTCCTAAAAGTGCAAATCCGCTAGGAGATACAAAATAGATAATAATTCCAATCAGAAATTGTGTATGTGTTCCAATAAGGGCGAATAAGGCAATTTTACGGTCTTTAGCAAAAAAATCCCTTTTTGAAGTTAAACCAATTACTGAATTTACCACCGCGATAAGCAAAAGCAATAAGGCAAGGTATGCCCATCCCGAATGGAGGTGTTTTATAAAATTATACATAAACGGTTGTTTTTTGTTTCAAACAAATATAGCAAAAATGACCATAAAAAAACGGCATTAACCTTAAAAGTCAATGCCGTTTTTATTATTTATTTAGATTCTAAATTCTTAGAAGTTGTAGCGTAAACTAAAGTTCCAAGTTCTTCCTAAACCAAAGAAACCAGTATTAGCAACGTTAATTCCTTTATAGTTAACTGAAGTAGGTGTTACAGCAGTAGCTGTAGTTAATTCAGATAAATAAACTTCATCAAATACGTTGTTAACGTTTACTCTGAATCCGATAGAATCGTGTTTTCCTTTTCCAATGAACAATTTGTATGAAATACCTGCATCAACTAAATCGTAGCTTGGTAATTCTAAGTTGTTTTTTACAGCTCCAACATTTGAGTATAATTTGTCATAGTATCTCCAGTCTGAATCTACAGATAGATTTTTAACGATTTCATATCTAAATCCTAAACCGTAGCTTACTTGAGCACCATCTCCAACTTTTCCGCCATCAACATCTTGTTGTACTCTGTCTAAAGTTGCTAAACTTTCATCTCTTGTAGTAGTAACAACATTACCTTGGTACTGCCAGTCTCCGATAGATAGGAATCCTGTTAAGCTAAGATCTTTTATTGGTTTAGCCGCAAAATCTAACTCAACACCAGTGTGTACTTGTTCTGTACCTTCGTTTGTTCTGTAGATCAAATCTCCTAATTGAAGAGAAGGGTATTTAGTAACATCAGCAGCAAGAGCTGTAGTAGATGATGTTGTAACTCTGTCTTTCCAAGAAGTTCTGTAAGCATTTACACTTGCAGTAATTACTCTTGATGAGAAAGTATATCCAGCCTCAAGACCGAAGATTTTTTCATTTTCTGTTAAAGGGTTAACAGCATTTGTAAAGTTCAAGTAGATGTTATCGTGGTAAGGCTGACGGTTGTAGTAACCAGCATTTGCATAAATACTATGATTTTCAGCAAATTTATAGCTTGTACCTCCTTTAACATTATATCCAACATTGTTTACTTTTTTAGAATCTTGATTCTCTGGTAAGTAATCAAATCTGTCAACTCTTTGGTGTGACTGATTAGAAAGTGATCCTTGGAAGAAAGCAGAGAAGCTATCGTTAGAATATTCTAATTGACCAAATACACCACCATAAGAAATAGTTTCTCCATAATCGTAATCAATTCTCTGATCTTCTCCTAGTGTTTTGAAAGTTGCTGGCCAAGGTAATGCTCTTCCAATTTCAGTAACGTAGTTACTTTTTGAGATACCGCTTGGTTCGCTATTTCCATTTTTAAGAACTCTTGTGTCTGTCCAACTTGATAATCCTACGAAGTCAGCAACTTGTCTGAAGTGAGTTCCTTTGTAAGTTCTTAAATCAAGACCAATGTTTAAAGCTAAATTGTCAGTTAACTGATTTTTTAAGTTAGATACTAATCCGTACCAAGCATGGTTGTTAACACTTGCTCTAATTACGTATGCGCCGTTTGTACTTCTTCCATCAGCATTTCCTGTTCCGTCAACAATACCTTGGTTGCTCGCGTAGATTCCGTCAAAGTTGATTTGTCCTCCAGCTGGTGTTGTAGGTTTTGTACCGTAGTTTCCGGTTCCTCCACCTCTTCCCCAAGATCCGTATAGGACAGTAGAAAGTTGTGTTTTATCGCTGATATCATAATCCCAGTTCAAGTTAGCAACTGGTTTGTGGTAGTAGTTAGTTCTCTCAGACTTGTATTTTCCGTCTAAGTATCCCCAGTTATTGTTGTATTTTCTTCCGTATTTCAAATAACTGTCAACAGATTTTGTAAAGTTTTGATCGTGCCATTGTGGAGCACCTGTTAACAAAAAGTTGAAACTGTGTTTGTCATTTGCTTTATAACCAACAGAGATAAAGTAAGTTTGACCTTCTCCTCTTGTCCCGTCATTGTATCCGTCACCTTGCCAGTGAGATAACATTACGCTTGTTCCCCATCCGCTTTTGCTCATACCTGTATTGTAAGCAGCAGTAGTTTTAAAGTAGTTGTCATTTGCAACACCTAAAGAAACAAAACCTCCTTCTTGTTTGTCAGTAGCTTTTGTAATAAAGTTAACTGTCCCTCCTACTGAAGAAATTGCTAATTTAGATGAACCAAGACCTCTTTGAATTTGAATTGCATTTGCAATGTCAGACATACCAGACCAGTTAGACCAGTACATTTTACCGTCTTCCATTCCGTTAATTGGCTGACCATTTAATAAGAAAGCTGTGTTGTCTTGAGCAAAACCACGAACTGTGATTCTTGAATCTCCATATCCACCAGCTTGTCCTGCTACATATACAGAAGGTGTATTTACCATTGTTTGAGTAACGTCTGCAGTACCAACTTTTGCCTGAATATCAGCTGCTTTAATTGTAGAAACTGCAATAGGCGTTTTTCTGTCTTTTGCTAAGTCGATAATTCCCTTACCCATAACTACAATTTCTTCTAGCTGGTTGTCATCAGAACTTAAAATAATAGTTCCAAGATTAACTGTACCGCCATTTGAAACGGTAAAAGAAACTGTTTTTGTTTCGTAACCTAAGTAAGAAATTACAATTTCTCCAGAAGTAGCCGAAGTAGTAATTGTAAATTTACCGTCAAAATCACTAGTTGCTGCATCTGAGCTTCCTTTTACAGCTGCATTAGCACCTGGTAATGAATTTGTCCCATCTGTAATTGTTCCAGAAATTTTTCCTTGAGAAAATACGGTCGAAACTATCATAAAGAATAGTCCAGTCAGTAACCAATTTTTCATTTTCTTCATTTGTTTTTTCGTTTATTGTTTTTGGCAAAATTATAACAAATTAATCAGTTAGTGTTATCGAAATGTTAAGAAAAGCAAGTTTTGTCTTTTATGTTGCGTATTAAAATGATTTCTTCTTTTTTTATTAAAAAAAATAAAGTTTAATTGAATTTTCGTTAATGTTTTTTGTTAAATCGATAATGATTTTTATTTGAATATACGTAAAAACTCACAAAAAAGACTTATTTTTCTGTTTTCGTTATAAATTTATACGAAAAAACGCCTTAATCAAATCAAGATTAAGGCGTTTCGTAAATATTATTGTATGTTTAAATTATTGTTTTACTTGTTTTGCAAAAAATGATTTAGCAAAAATGAAGTAGAGCTGTCATGATTTTTAACGCTTTTTGTGTTAATTTCTTCTAAGATTGAGTTCGCAAGCTGTTTTCCTAATTCAACTCCCCATTGGTCAAAACTGAAAATATTCCAGATAACACCTTGAACAAAGATTTTATGTTCGTACAAAGCAATCAGCGAACCTAAACTTTTTGGTGTCAGTTTCTGGATTAAAATGGTATTCGTTGGTTTGTTTCCTGTAAAAACTTTAAAAGGCTTCAAGTAGGCTGCTTTGTCTGCCGCAAGTACTTGTTTGTCAAATTCTGCTTGCACCTGAGCTTCCGTTTTTCCGCTCATTAAGGCTTCTGTTTGTGCAAAAAAGTTCGACATTAATTTGTCGTGGTGATTGTCGTTTCCATACAAAGGTTTGATGAATCCGATAAAATCAGTCGGAATTATTTTAGTTCCCTGATGAATCAGCTGGAAAAATGCATGTTGCGAATTGGTTCCTGGTTCTCCCCAAATAATAGTTCCGGTTTGGTAATTTACAGGTTTTCCGTCACGTCCAACACTTTTTCCGTTACTTTCCATAGTCGCTTGTTGCAAGTATGGAGCCAGTTTAGATAAATATTGTGTGTATGGAATTAAAGCCTCGCTTTCAGCACCATAAAAATTATTGTACCAAACGCTTAATAAAGCCAAAATTACTGGAATGTTTTTGTCAAATTCTGCCGATTTGAAATGTTCGTCTGTTTCGTTAGCGCCTTTCAGTAAGTCATTGTAATTGTCAAAACCAATTGCCAATGCAATACTCAATCCAACAGCACTCCATAAAGAAAATCTTCCTCCAACCCAGTCCCACATTGGGAAAACATTGTCTGGATTAATTCCGAATTCGGTTACTTTTTGAATGTTTGTAGAAACCGCAGCAAAATGTTTTGCTATATCTTCCTGTTTAGCCGATTTCAAAAACCATTCTTTTATGGTTTCAGAATTGGTCAATGTTTCCTGAGTTGTAAAGGTTTTAGAAACGATTACAAAAAGAGTAGTTTCAGGATTTAATTTTTTGATTATCTCATTGACATGATCTCCGTCAACATTCGAAACAAAATGTGTGTTTAAGTGGTTTTTGTAAAACTGTAAAGCTTCAACTGCCATAACTGGCCCAAGGTCAGAACCACCAATTCCAATGTTTACAACATCAGTAAAAGCTTTTCCTGTAAAACCTTTTCTTTGACCAGAAATTACTTCTTCAGTAAATTGTTTGATTTTGTTTTTTACTTCGTAAACTTCCGGAATCACATTTTCTCCGTCAACTTTTATAACTGCCGTTTTTGGCGCGCGCAAAGCGGTGTGCAAAACAGCACGGTTTTCTGTCTGGTTAATCAGGTCTCCTCCGAAATAAGCATCAATGGCATCTTTTAGTCCAATTGAATTTGCCAATTCCAGTAAAAGAGAAATGGTTTCCTGACTGATATTGTTTTTAGAATAATCTACCAAAAAGTCATTCCACTGCAGGTTAAATTTTGCTGCACGGTCATTATCTTGTTGAAACAATTCTTGTATTGTGGTTTTGTGAATTGCGTTGTAATGGTTTTGCAGATTTTTCCACGCTTCAGTCCCGGTTGGGTTGGTTGTGTTTAAAGCCATTTTTATATATAATTGAGTTTGTTTTTTGAAAGAACAAAAATACTGAAATTACTTTTAATAGCTTAAAGGTTCACGATTATATAACAATTAGTTGCGAAAACGTTTTATGAATTGAACCTTAAGACGTAATTCGAAAAACTGTTTATTTATAAACGACAGTTTTAGATCTCGCCACTCGTTTTCGCTAAAATTTTAAGCAGAATCGCAAGCGGAAAAACAATGCAGCCAATGATAAATATAGTTTTGCCATGACTTCTGTCTACCGTATTGTAAGAATAGATTCGTTCTCCATTTGGAAGTGTTTTTTTAGAAGTCCAAAGAGAATAACCAATTACAATTCCGATACCGCCTCCCAAAAGCGAAAATAGATATCCAGCAATAATCCATGGTTTTTGGTTTTCTTCGGGTTTTGCTAGAATCTTTAGACGTTCGTTTTTTAAAGACTGCAGCATTTCGGGGTCAATATTTTTGCCTCGTTCGGTTAAGAGTTTTTGAGCTAATTTATAATCGAAAACATTCCACTCATCTGCTTTTAGAAGAACTTCATACAATTCTTCGTTTGTAAAACTTAGCAAATAATAATCGCTGTCTATCTCATTCAGAAGTTTTTCGGTGTCTTTTTCAAGAATGGCTTCTGCTTTTTCAAAATCTGAGGGGTCTATTTTTACTTCATATTGATTTTGAACGGTGCTTCCAGAAAAAGTAATATCAACTGGCGGAATATTATCTCCTAAAACAGTTTTGATATGATTCAGATTTAATAATAATTCAAGTTCTTTTGCTTGAGACAGTGTTGATAATTTTCTAAAAGTGATAAAGTTTTCAGTCATTTATGATTTGATTTTGAGGGGATAAATGTAATTAAAAATTTCCCTTAAGGCAGTAAATGAAATTGATTACTGTTTTGGATTCTAAATTTATGTTACCAAAACTTCCACCAAGGTTTTTTATTCACATGAATAATTTTCTTAGCAATATCAATTTCTATTTTTTTGAAGGACTCGCTCTTGATTTTTGAATCGTCAAAAAACAATTCTCCATTTTCATCCATTCCGATTGGAAGCTTGGTTCTCTCTTTCCAGCTTTCTGTCTGCAATTCCGAAATTAGTGCGCTATCTTTTTTATCACTAAACTTTTTTCGGGCTTTTTCGATAATTTCTTCTTCTAAATTAGAAGTTGAATTTTTGAAAAGCGTCAATGAGTTATCAGGAATGTTCAAAAGAAAAACCTGAGTTTTGTCTCCACTTTTCTGTATGTCCAAAACCTTAAAATAAGCAATAGAGTCTAAAAGATAATGGCCAATTTTAGCAGAATCCGGATTGAATTTTGATAAATCTTTCGCGTGAGCGCTAGCAATTAGATATCTTAAATTTCCAGAAAGTCCGCCGCCAATCGAACTCATATCAGTAAAACCTTTTTCTTGAATAATCTGTCCGATTTTATAATTTGAAATTATATTTTCAGAGAGATTGGTGTCTCTGTAAAATAGTTTTAGACCAGAAAAAGTTTCGTGGTAAGTCGTTCTTAAACGTGTACTCTTCATAACTTTTGGATTTTATAAAACTTATAAAGAAGATTTATTTACAAATTCCCAATACTATCCAATTCTCTCTTCAAAGGTTCAATCTGACTCAGAAAACGAGTTCTGTCATTTCCTGTAAGTGATTCTCCTGTTGGAAGATTCAAACGAAGTGCATCAACTTGAACGCCATTTTTCCAGAAGCGGTAACATACGTGGGGACCAGAAGCCAAACCTGTACTTCCAACCAAACCGATGGTCTGGCCTTGCGTTACGCGCTGTCCACGACGAACGAGGATTTTAGACATGTGTAAATATTGCGTAGAGTAGGTTCCGTTGTGTTTTACTTTTACAAAGTTTCCGTTTCCTGCTGTATATCCGGTTGTTTCCACAATTCCCGAAGCTGTGGTCGAAATCGGAGTTCCGGTTGGCGCTGCATAATCCGTTCCTTTGTGTGCTTTCCAGGTATGCTGTACCGGATGAAAACGATTCATAGTAAATCGAGAAGTGATTCGGCTGAATTTAATTGGCGTTTTCAAGAAAAAGTTTTTCAGTGTTTTTCCTTCATCATCATAATATTCTATTTTCCCAGAAATGGTATCTTTTTGAAAAGGGAATGCATAAACGATTTTGCCTTTGTATTCAAAAAAAGCGGCTTCAAGATCTTCAACGCCGTCATAGGTTTTGTTGTTGATGAATCTTTCTGTGAAGATTAATCCGTAACGATCTCCTTTTTTAAGTTTGAAGAAGTCAATAGACCAAGAAAACACTTTTGTAATTCTGCCAGCAAGTGCGGCTTCAACGCTTTCGTTTCCTAAAGTTTCAGACAAAGAGCTTTTTAAAACCCCTCCGATTATTTTTCGTTTTAGTGTAACCGGTTTTATTCTTCTATAAGCTTTTGCGACGCTATCTCGCAAATCGACAACATAATACGTTAAAGCGTCTGGCTGGTAAATAAAAACCTGTAAATTATTCGTTTTGTTTTTTGCTCTTAGTAAAGTAAAAGGTTTGTTGTAGCGGATAGAACGCACATTGAAAGAATCTTTAACTTGTTCTACAATGTTATGGACTTTTTTATCTCCGATGTTCTGGCTCTGTAAAATAGAACCGAAAGAATCTCCTTTTGAAATGGTATCATTTACAACATTAAAATCAGCGTAATTAAAACCGAATTCTACTTTTTTGGTTTTTGGTTTGGTAATTTTGTTCTCTACTATGGTTTCTTCTTTTTTATTGCAGGAGAAAATCGAAAACAAGACAATTAAAATTACGACTGCTTTTTTCAAACTATTTGGATTTTATGTGGAGAAATTAAACGTCGGTTTCATTTCCCCAATTGGACAATTCTTCTTCGGTCCACAATTTAGGAAAAAAGATGCGTCTTTGGTATTTTGGATGCATATATTTTTGCCAGTCACTTCCTCCTGTAGCTTCTCCATTGCCTTTTCCGCTTTCCAAAATGTACTTTCTAGCAGTATTAAGATGCTGCATAACCCAAGTGATATTCACGGTTTTATCGTAATGGCGCATTGCCGAAATTAGTTCTGGATTTTGTTGGTCTTTTTCTGGAAGCTGAGAAAATTTCTGCCAGATATTTTTTGTCTTGAAAGTTGACATTTGTCTCAAAAACGAAACTTTGTATTTGTTTTCGAATTCTTGAAGCAGGTATGATTTCTCGCCAGTGTGATAATCTTTTCCGGCAGCCTGCCAATATAGATGTTCGAAACTGGTTTCGATATCGGTGTTTTCGTCAAAATTTGCCTTGTATCTGCGATCGGTTAAATTGATAACATCAGTAGATGCAAATTCAATCATTCGATATTGTGCGCTTTGAAAACCACTTGCAGGTGTAAGTGTATTTCTGAATTTCATATATTGGTCAACTTCCATTCCGTTTTCCATAATACTGAACGAATTGGTAAGCATGTCAAAATATCTCGTAATTCTTGATAATCTTTCGCTGAAAAAAGCAACTTCGATATTTTCTTTTTCGGCAATTTGGTCGATTTCCCACAAAATCATTTTGAAAATCAATTCATTTACCTGATGGTACATAATGAATACCATTTCATCAGGAAGTGTAGTGCGTTGTATTTGTAAATTTAAAAGAGCGTCGGTTTGAATATAATCCCAATAAGTGATTGGTTTAGCCCAAAGCAATCCTTCTAATTGTACATCAGTTTTTTGTTTGATGGCTTGATATTTTAAATCAATTTCTTTTAAGATCTCTTCAGAATGATCCGTAGTATTCATTATTTTTTTACTTTAAGTGGACTTTGTAATCCTTTATAATCGTCAAGGTCTGCTTTTAAAGATCCGACTGCTAAATCTGCTTTGATTCTAATGGGAACTTTGTTGACATCATTTGTAATCCAAAGCGTTAGACTTTCTTCTTCTTTAAATACTCTTCCAGTTTGGACAGATGGTTTAAAAACCATTGTTGAAATTTTTCCAAATTTAGTTGTAATATCTTGACGACCTACATATTTTAACTTAAATTTTGTGATTTCGTCATCAAAAAACATATCAATAATTATCGCCTCTCCAGACTTAAGTTTGTCAATATTCGGATGATTTCTTAAATAGTAAAAAGAGGATACAATGTCTTGTACGTTTTCTGTAACTACAATTGTTTTTTCTGATTTTCGTTTGTAGTCTTTAACCAGAACCTTGTTTTCAGTCTGGTTAAAAAAACCTTCCTGATTTTTGGTGTAACCGCCTTCGTCTATTTTTCGAACAAAACGATAGGGACTTCCGGTTTCTTTGTCAAAGTAACTTTCGTATAAATCTTCGACCTTAAAAAAGAATTTAGACATACCGGTTGTGTAACCTTTACCCACGGCGTGATGAACTTTTTTATTACTGATGGTGGCGTCTTTAATCTCGAGAGTGGCGTAGCCGGCATTTACTATTCCGTAATGAATTCGGAATTTAAAATATTCTCCTGTGTTAAAAGCATCTTCTTTTTGAGAATCGAAACTAAATGTTGTAAGGATTAATATAATGAGAATGAGTTTTTTCATAATTACATTTGTCTGTTTATTTGTATTAAAGGCAAATTCTATTCCAAATTTACCAAAACAAAAAAACTCAGTCAAGTACTGACTGAGTTTTTATGCTATTAACTAACCAAAAAACTATAAATTATGAAATTTATATCAATTAAGAAGGAAACCACCCCTTCTTGTTTTGCGGTGCAAAGATAGATAGAAAGTTCAAAAATCAAATAGCAAAAGTCAAGTTTAACATAACATTTGCAAAAAAAGCATCGTTTTTTGGAGAATTATACGGTTTTGTGAGTGAAAATTAACATTTTACAGTGTTCCTCGCAATTCTTGCTCTCTTTCAATCGACTCAAAAAGGGCTTTAAAGTTACCTGCACCGAACCCTTTTGCACCCATTCTTTGAATAATTTCGAAGAAAAGCGTCGGTCGGTCCTGAACTGGCTTGGTAAATATTTGTAAAAGGTAACCATCTTCATCGGCATCAACCATGATGGCCAATTTTTCGATTTCGTTTAAATCTTCTTTCATCATATCCATGTGAACACCTAATCTTTCTGGGATTGCTTCGTAATATGTATGAGGAGGAGCTGACAAAAATTCAACGCCACGTGCTCTTAATTGAGATACTGTTTTAATAATATCATCTGTCGCAATAGCGATATGCTGAATTCCAGGTCCACCGTAGAAATCTAAATATTCTTCAATTTGTGATTTTTTCTTTCCTTCGGCCGGTTCGTTGATTGGGAATTTGATTCTTCCGTTTCCATTTGACATTACTTTACTCATCAAAGCAGAATATTCTGTAGTAATTTGTTTGTCATCAAAAGAAAGGAAATTCACAAATCCCATTACGTCTTCGTAAAATTTTACCCAAGTATTCATTTCATTCCAGCCTACATTTCCAACCATGTGATCGATGTATTTTAATCCGGTTGGTTCTGGATTGTAGTCTGATTTCCATTCTTTATAACCTGGCAAGAAAACTCCGTTATAGTTTTTTCTTTCTACGAAAATATGAACCGTTTCTCCGTAAGTGTAAATTCCAGAACGAACAACTTGTCCAAACTCATCTTCCTCAACAGTTGGTTCCATAAAAGAACGCGCACCACGTTTCATTGTTTCTTCGTAAGATTTTGTAGCATCTTCAACCCAAAGTGCGGCCACTTTTACTCCGTCGCCGTGTTTTTTCAAATGTTCGTTGATTGGAGAATCAGCAGTTAATGGCGTTGTCAAAACAATTCTGATTTTATCTTGTTTGATAACGTAAGAGGCTCTGTCTTTTACTCCAGTTTCTAATCCGGCGTAAGCCAATGACTGATATCCGAAAGCTGTTTTGTAATAATGTGCAGATTGTTTTGCATTCCCTACGTAAAATTCTACATAATCTGTACCTAATAATGGAAGGAAATCTTGTGCTCCTTCAAATATTTTCTCTAATCCGTATTCTACTGATTTTACTTCTTTTGACATGATGTTTATTTGTTTAATCGGTTATTTGATAAAACCGAAGTGTTGTGTTTGTTTTTTTTAACCGCAAAGGCGCTAAGAAAATCGCAAAGTTCGCAAAGTTTTTTTATAGCGATCTTTGCGTAAAATCCTTGCGAACTTTGCGGTTAGATCGAAAGTGAAGTTTATTCACACCAAGATTTGTAATACTGACCGTCATCTAATCCCATTGCTTCTTCCGTAACCATCAAAGGTCTGAAAGTATCAACCATTACAGCTAATTCCTGAGTTTCTTTATGACCAATACTACGTTCCATTGCACCTGGCGCGGGACCGTGTGGAATTCCTTTTGGATGTAAAGTAATATGACCTTGCTCAATATTGTTACGACTCATAAAATCGCCATCTACATAATAGAGTACTTCGTCAGAATCTATATTGCTGTGATTGTATGGCGCCGGAATTGCTTTCGGATGATAATCGTAAAGTCTAGGGCAGAAAGAACAAACGACAAAAGTGGCCGTTTCAAAAGTTTGGTGTACCGGAGGCGGTTGGTGAACACGTCCCGTTATAGGTTCGAAATTGTGAATTGAAAATCCGTATGGGAAATTATATCCATCCCAACCCACAACATCAAAAGGATGCGTTGCATAAACCACTTCGTGAATCATGCCTTCTTTTTTGATTTTAATTAAAAAGTCACCTTTTTCGTCGTGTGTTTCCAATTCGTTTGGCAAAATAAAATCACGCTCACAAAATGGAGAATGCTCTAAATGTTGTCCAGATTGGTTTTTATAACGTTTTGGAGTATAAAATGGAGAATACGATTCTACATAAAACAGTCTGTTTTCTTCTGTTTCAAATTCAATTTGGTAAATAATGCCACGCGGAATAATTAAATAATCGCCATATTCAAACGGAATATTTCCTAACATGGTTCTTAATTTTCCTTTTCCTTTATGGATGAAAAGCATTTCATCGGCATCGGCATTTTTGTAGAAATAATTTCGAAGTGATTCTTTCGGCGCAGCCAAACCAATAATACAGTCTTTATTTACTAACATTGCTTTTCGGCTATCTAAAAAGTCGTTTTCTGGTTTCAATTCAAAACCTTTAAAAAGAAGTGATTTTATGTTTTTTCCGATTGCAATTTTTGGCTCAACCGAATAAGAATTTAGAATTTCTTTAACCTGAGTTGGTCTGTGAACATGATAAGATAATGACGAATGTCCATGGAAACCTTCTGTTCCAAATAACTGTTCGTAGTAAAATCCGCCGTTTGGTTTTTCGAATTGGGTGTGTCTTTTTTGAGGGAAATCCCCAAGTTTGTGATATAGTGGCATGGCTTTTTCAATTAGATAATTTGTAAATTAGATAAATCGAAAATTGGAATTGCAGAGTCTATAGCCAATTTTTAATTGACTAATTTATCTCAATTCGATAGAGTCATTATTCAGGATTTCTCTTGATTAAGAATTGAAGATACTCTAATAAACCTGTCCATTTAGTTTTCATCACAGCAAATATCGTAATTTTTATTAATTGAAATTACAAATTACATTTTTTTAGCATTAAATTAATTCAAGATGCTTTTTTATTCAGCCAAATATATGGGAAAAATGTTTATTGCTAAAATAAGAAACCGATACTGAACCACGTAAAACTTTTTGACATTTCTGGCGACCATGACTGCTTGATTTCTATTGGTCCGATGATAGTTTCTAATCCGTAACCCAAAGCATAACCTGTATATTTTGGCATGGATATCCAATCTACAGAGGTGAAAATATCGTCTCCTAAATTGGCAAAATTGGCAGAAAAATTAATATGATTCTTTTTAAAAATTTCATAATCCAAGGTAATGTCTGTTTTTATAAAACTGTTTCCAGAAATACTTAAAAAGTCATACCCGTAGAAATAATTGAAATTATTGATTTTGTTGTATCCGTAACCTCCAAATATAAAATCGAAATAAGGCACGCTGTCACTTCCTATATTAAATCCGGCATCTGCTCCAATTTTTACAGTTGCTTTTCTAAATAAGGTTCTTACAAAACCCAGTTCTGCTTTGGCAATAGAAAACGGTTGGAATTTTTTGGTATAATCCGAAGAAGCCAAATAAGTCTGCAAATCTGTAGAAAAATACACACCAGAACTTGGATAATATTTATCGTCAAAAGAGTCGTATTTTAGATAACCGAAAGCGCTTACATAGCTGCTTTTGTCTATTATGTTTTCTTCGTTGATAAGCGTTGGCGAGTTTATTTTTAAATACTTGTATTCCAGACCACCGCCCATTAAAAACTTCTGTACAAAAATGGTCTGAAAATAGGCTTGATTGCTCAAATCCATAAAATCTACATTGATAAGGCCAAAATTTGGATTTTGCGAAATAATATTGCTTAAGCTTGTGGTCACATTTCTGTTAAACTGATTTAATCTAGATCGAAAACCAAAACTGATGTTGAATCCGTTTTCAACATAATAATTAAAATCGTATCTGAAATTATCTCCTAAAATAATATCAAGTGAAGTGACATCATTTTTCAAGAATGTTTTTTTATGCGTAAGATTAAGTAAAACAGCACTTTTATAAAGTCCGTCGTAATGAAGTCCAAGTTTTAAATGAGTTTGTGTCGGATTTTCTTTTAAAACCAAATCCAAATCATCCTGACCTTCATCTGGTTGCAGACAATACGAAATCGCACTGAAGTTCTGTGTTGCATTCAGATTATTGATTCCAGTTTTTAAATCATCATAGGTAATAGTGCTTCCGGGCTTGAATCGCAGTTTTCCGCGAATGTACTCTTTTGTATAATTATCAAGCTGGTCGGTGTTTATTTTTTTGATTTGTAAAGTATCTGTAGCTAATTTGAGTTTCGGCTTTTTGTAATACTCGGTTTCAGGAACCAGCGCTTTGATTTTTTCATAAACTGCAAAAGCGGCTTCTTCTCCTTTTCGAATGATTTCTTCTCCTTTGTCAAACGAAATAACACCATAATCGCGAATATCCGGTTTGATATATACATCGGTGTTTTTGATTTTGTTTTTCATTTTGTCAATAGACTGAAGGTTCGTAATCTGAACCAAAATCCTAGTGGCATTTTTAAGGTTTTTTCGTTTCATCAAATCATCCTGAACATCAACGCCAATAATAATGTCGGCTCCAAGATTGCGTACTTCTTTTATCGGATAATTGTTTACAACACCACCGTCTACTAATAAATTACCGTCTATTTCTACAGGAGTAAACAACGAAGGAAAAGCCGCACTTGCCATCATGGCCTGAACCAGATTTCCTTTGTTGAGCAAAACTTCTTCTCCGGTTTCAATATTGGTTCCGATGCATAGAAAAGGTGTCGGAAGTTTATTGAAATCACGTACATGACGAACATTTCGAGTTAGATCGCTTAATAAATTATAGTTGTACATTCCTTTAGAAAGCGCTTCTGGAATTCCTACTCTCAAATTGCTGAAAGGCAAAACGATGGCGTACAATTCGTCATTTTTTTTGCCATAAAAGTTTTTAGACGAACGTGGAATATAATCGTTTATTAATTCGTCAAAATTGGTTTTTTTGAAAATAGAATCAATTTGTGAGGCATTGTATCCCGAAGCATAAAGACCTCCGATTATAGAGCCCATGCTGGTTCCGCCAATATAATCGATTTTGATTCCGGCTTCTTCCAGTACTTTTAAAACTCCGATATGCGCAAATCCTTTGGCGCCTCCGCCGCTTAGAACCAATCCGATTTTGGGTCTTTTGATGCTGTCTTTTTTTATTTCTTGCGAAAATGCTTGCTGCGAAAATAAAAAAGTGGTTATGAAAAAGAGTGTCGACACGCCCCAGATGGAAATGGAAAACTGCGAGAGGCAAAAGGTTATTTTTTCCTGCCAAAAAAGAGCGACCCAAGAAGATCCTTTTTTGGGATTGGAAAAAAATCCTTTTGACCGAGTATTTGAAAT
Organism: Flavobacterium procerum; assembly: GCF_042431625.1. NCBI lineage: Bacteria > Pseudomonadati > Bacteroidota > Flavobacteriia > Flavobacteriales > Flavobacteriaceae > Flavobacterium > Flavobacterium procerum. The sequence goes on from NZ_JBHLYW010000001.1 coordinate 113,953, forward strand.
GTACAGCTGGATTAGGCGCATAAATACTTTAATTCGTTTTTGTAAAAGTCGGAAATATTATTGAACTTAACTATTTCGATTTTGGATTAAATCACTTTAGTTTTTCAATAATACCAACTTATTGTTTTTATTAAATTTCCATTTGTCGGTGTGCCATTGTGCAGCACCTCTACAGGTGGATTCAAATGTTTTATTCTTTTTATTTATTTCGACATCAGAAAATTCGCCACATTTAGCAGCAGAGTCTGAAGGCATTTTTACTTCTTTAAACTGAGCGGTTGCCGGGTTGTAAATAAAGATTTGATAAACTGTGTAAACTCCCATTCCGTCATCTGTATGATACACGCTGAAATCTTTATAGCCGTCAAAGTTATAATCTTCTACTTCAATATTTGTACGGTTGTCCGTAATCGAAGTCGAAATTTCGATGTTGTGTAAAACCTGTGATTTGTTATTCTTGGAAGTGTATACTTCTAATTTTTCTGAATCAACAAGCAGTTTTAGTCTTATTTTGGTTTTATCTTTTTGATAAAATTCAACATTGTTTTGGCCAAAACAGTTTACCGCAAATAATATAAGAATGTTCCATACAGCTATTTTCATTCTTGTGACTGATTATTGTGATAAAAATTTACTATTTTTTTGGCTTTAGAAACTCCTACAACTTCTGAAATTTCTTTTTCGGTTGCCAATTTTAATCTTTTGACACTTTTGAAATGCTGAATCAGTGAGAGCATTGTTTTTTCTCCGATTCCGGGAATGCTTTCTACAGAAGAATTGAGCGCCGATTTGCTTCGTTTGTCACGATGAAAAGTGATTCCGAATCGGTGTGCTTCGTTTCGCAGATGCTGGATTACTTTTAGAGTTTCTGATTTTTTGTCTAAATAAAGGGGGATCGAATCGCCTGGATAAAACAATTCTTCCAAACGTTTTGCAATTCCGATAATGGCAACTTTTCCGCGTAATCCTAAATCGTCAATACTTTTTAAGGCTGCCGAAAGCTGTCCTTTTCCACCGTCAATAATAATTAATTGCGGTAACGGTTCGTTTTCGTCTAATAATCTCTTGTAACGACGGTACACAATTTCGGTCATCGAAGCAAAGTCGTTCGGACCTTCAACGGTTTTTACATTAAAATGGCGGTAATCTTTTTTGCTCGGTTTTCCGTCTTTAAAAACTACGCAAGCCGCAACCGGATTGGTTCCCTGAATGTTCGAGTTATCAAAACATTCTATATGCCTTGGCTCAGAAGGAAGACGTAAATCTTTCTGCATCTGTGCCATAATTCGTTTAACATGACGATCAGGATCTACAATTTGTAATTGCTTCAATTGTTCGATACGATAAAATTTGGCATTTCGAATCGATAAATCTAAAATCTGTTTTTTATCACCAAGCTGGGGAACAGTGGTTTTGATATTTTCTCCTAAATCTATCTCAAACGGAACGATGATTTCTTTGGATAATAATTGAAAACGTTCACGAAGTTCAATAATAGCGAGTTCCAGTAATTCTTCGTCAGATTCGTCCAGTTTTTTCTTCATGTCTAAAGTATGAGAACGAATAATTGAACCGTGAGAAATCTGCAGAAAGTTAACATACGCGGCGCTTTCGTCAGAAACAATCGAGAAAACGTCAATATTAGTTATTTTTGGATTGATGATGGTCGATTTGGACTGATAATTCTCCAGAATATCAATTTTTTCTTTGATTTTCTGAGCTTCTTCAAACTGAAGATTCTGCGCATAAGTATTCATCAGTTTTCTGAAATCCTTTAAACTTTCTTTAAAATTCCCTTTTAGGATTTCGCGGATGGCGTTGACCTGTCTTTGGTATTCTTCTAAAGGTTCCAGACCTTCGCACGGGCCTTTGCAATTGCCAATATGATATTCCAGACAAACTTTAAATTTTCCTGAATTAATATTGGATTGACTCAAATCGTAATTGCAAGTTCTAAGCGGATACAATTCTTTGATCAAATCTAAAATAGTATGCACCATTTTGAAATTGGTGTACGGGCCAAAATATTCAGAGCCGTCTTTTACCATTCTTCGGGTTAAGAAGATTCTCGAAAAAGGTTCTTTTTTAATACAGATCCACGGATAGGTTTTGTCATCGCGCAACAAGACATTGTATCGCGGCTGTAAAGTTTTGATTAGGTTGTTTTCTAGTAAGAGCGCATCGGTTTCGGTTGGAACAACGATGTGTTTTATGGTTACGATTTTTTTGACCAGAACATTGGTCTTGGCTGTATCGTGAATTTTATTGAAATAGGAGGAGACCCTTTTTTTTAAATTTTTTGCTTTGCCAACATACAAGATTTTTCCGTCTTTATCATAATATTGATAAACCCCTGGATTGTCTGGCAAGGTTAAAATTTGAAGATCTAAGGCCGGTTTTTGCATTCTGTTTAGTTTCTGGAGTGATCTGAAAGCTTGTTTCAAAAACCATTCCGATTTTGAAATAAAGCTTAACGTTGATTTAGTTTCAAATTTACAAAATCAAAAGAATAATTTCTATATTTAGATTTTATAATTCCAGATGAAAAATAGTAGCCCCCTTGTTATTTTTGGAGAGTCGATTCTGCCAGGAGAACATAGAACCATCAATGTCGAAATTGCCCGTCTGCATACTACGACCAAACTCAATATTCCTGTAATTGTGCGTCGTTCTAAACATGAAGGCCCAACAGTTTTATTTTCGGCCGGAATTCACGGAGATGAAATAAATGGCGTCGAAATTGTTCGTCAGATTATCAGTAAAAAAATTAATAGGCCTGCACGTGGCACAATCATCTGTATTCCCGTCATCAATATGTATGGTTTTGTGAATAAATCTCGTGAGTTTCCTGATGGTCGAGACTTAAACCGCGTTTTTCCAGGAAGCAAAAAAGGTTCGTTGGCTAGCCGATTTGCCTATCATATAGTCGAAGAGATTCTGCCGATTTTAGATTATGCAGTCGATTTTCATGCGGGCGGAGCGAGTCGTTTCAATGCGCCGCAAATTAGAATCACTGAAAACAATCCTGATCTGAAAGTTCTGGCAGATGTTTTTAATGCGCCTTTTACTTTGTATTCTAAAAATATAAACGGCTCTTTTAGAAAAACGTCTGAAAATGCAAACGTCAAAATGCTTCTTTTTGAAGGCGGAAAATCGTTGGATATCAACAACGAAATTGCAAATCAAGGTATCTTAGGAACCAAACGTTTGCTTCATTATTTAGAAATGCTTGATTCAAATCAAATTGTCGAACGTGCGCTTACTCCGTCAATCTATATCAAACATTCGGTTTGGCTTCGTGCGAAATGTTCGGGTTTGCTACACGATTTTAATCTGATTGGGAAATTTGTAACCAAAGGAACTATCTTGGCAATTATAACCGATCCTTTTGGAAAGTTTGAGCAAAAAATAAAAGCGCCTCATGACGGTTATGTAATCAACGCCAATCATTCTCCGATTGTGTATGAAGGCGATGCCATTTATCATTTATCTAAAAATCCAGACGATGTCGACGAATAAAAAAGAACTTCGAATCCAATATAAAAATTTACGTAAAGCACTTTCTTTTGATGAAATAGAAGAAAAAAGTTTGGCTATTGCAAACCAATTGATCCAAATGCCAATTTGGGATAAAAATTATTACCATGTTTTTCTCCCAATTGAAGAACATAAAGAAATAAATACCGAATTTGTCCTGCACTTGCTTTCTGGAAAAGACAAAGAAATTCTGATTTCTAAAAGTGATTTCGAATCCAGAAAAATGACTCATTTTCTCTTAACGGATAATACTAAAATTAAAAAGAACGAATACAATATTCCTGAACCTGTTGACGGAATCGAAGTGCCTTCTTCTAAAATTGAAGTTGTTTTTGTACCGCTTTTGGCTTATGATGATTCTGGAAACCGAATTGGCTACGGAAAAGGTTTTTACGATAAATTCCTTGCCGAATGCAAACCGGAAACCATCAAAATCGGACTTTCATTTTTTGAACCCGTAAACCAGATTGAAGATGTTTTTGAATCGGATATCAAACTGAATTTTTGTGTTACACCTGAGAAAATTTATCAGTTTTAATTTTACAAAATATTTTTTGCCACAGATTAAAGGATTTTAAAAGATTATTCCATTTTAATTTTATCTAACTCTTTTCAAAGTCTAATAAAAATCCTATCCTAATATTCAAATATAGCCCGTGGTTTCAACCACGGGAACACAATGTATGATTAAGATTATTTGTAACGTTTCCCGTGGTTGAAACCACGGGCTATATTTTTAGCATTTTGTGAAAAAACTAAAATTGAAATTTTGCAATAATTCCATCTCGCTCTTTTTTAGCAACTTTTTGCCAAAGTTTAACCACTTTCTTTTACTCTGTGGCAAAAAAATCGCGCATAATTCCCTTAAAAATCAAGGTTTCTAAAATTATTTTCTCGTAAGAAAAATAATTTTAAATTTTTTGGCACGATTTTGCATACTCGAAAATTGCAAATAATCGTCTCTAGTACATCCGGAATGCTAGTCCTTATTTGAAACCAAAATTTATTTACTAATCTTTAAAAAATTACTTTATGAGAAATTTTAATTTCTTTATGATGGCATTCCTCGTACTTACTATTTTCAGCTGTAAGAAAGTTGATTATGCTGCAGAAGATAACGCAGATGCAAGTGAAATTGCAGTAGCAACAACTGATTCAGTTTTAGGCGAAGAATATATTCCCGAACCCAACACAGAAAGCTATGCAGGACTAGAAGAAAATCCGTTTGAATCGCCGCTTAAAACACCACTTTCAACTTTTTCTATAGATGTTGATAATGCATCTTACACCAATATTCGCCGATTTATTAACGAAGGACAAAAAGTGCCAAAAGATGCTGTTCGTGTTGAAGAAATGATCAATTTTTTCAAATACAAATATCCACAGCCAGACGGTCAGCATCCATTTGCAATTCACACAGAATACAGTGATTGTCCTTGGAATAAAAACAGCCGACTGCTAAAAATTGGTCTTCAAGGAAAAGATGTTCCGATGGAAAATTTGCCAACTACTAATCTGGTTTTTTTAGTAGACGTTTCGGGTTCTATGGATGAACCAAACAAATTGCCATTGTTAAAAGAATCGATGAAAATCTTAGTGAAAGAACTTCGCAGTACCGACAGAGTTTCGATTGTGGTTTATGCAGGTTCGGCTGGCGTCGTTTTGGAACCAACGTCTGGAGAAAACAAAGACGAAATCATGGACGCCTTTGATGAGCTACACGCAGGTGGAAGCACAGCGGGGGGAGAAGGAATTGAACTGGCTTATAAATTGGCACAGGAAAATTTCATTAAAGGAGGAAATAACAGAGTCGTGATAGCTACTGATGGTGATTTTAATGTTGGCGCTTCTACCGATGATGATATGCTGAAATTGATTGAACAAAAAAGAGAATCGGGTGTTTTCTTAACCGTTTTAGGATTCGGAATGGGAAATTATAAAGATTCTAAAATGGAAATTCTAGCCGATAAAGGAAACGGAAATTATGCGTATATCGACAATATTCAGGAGGCAAATCGTTTTCTTGGAAAAGAATTTAAAGGGTCGATGTTCGCTATAGCGAAAGATGTAAAAATTCAAATCGAGTTTAATCCGAATCATGTTCAGGCGTATCGATTGATTGGTTATGAAAACCGAAAACTAAATGCAGAAGATTTTAAAAATGATAAAATTGATGCGGGAGAATTAGGAAGCGGACATTCGGTTACCGCCTTATATGAAATTATTCCAGCAGGTGTTGAGAGTGATTACGTTCCGTCTGACTTAAAATATACCAAAATACAGAAAGTGTCTGAAAATCATAGTGATGAATTGGCTACAGTGAAATTTAGATATAAAAAACCTGATGGCGATAAAAGTATTGAAATAGTAAATGTAATAGCAGATAGGAAAATGAGTCTGGAAAACAGCTCTCCAGATTTCAAATTTGCAACTGCTGTTTCCTGGTTCGGATTAAAATTACGTGACTCAAAATACATTGCCAATACTTCAAGTTCAGAGATTAAAAAACTGGCAAAATCCGGTTTGCAAAATGATGATGAAGGTTACAGAGCAGAGTTTGTACGATTGGTTGATGCAGTAAATTAAAAAGCAAATTTCAAACAATTTAAAATCCCAAATTCCAAAGTAGAGATTGGAATTTGGGATTTTTAAATTGTGAGTATTTTAAAATTTATTTTACTTCTTTGATAGTTGAAGAATCAATCCATCCTTCGGTTCCGTCTGTTAGTTCGATTTTTTTCCAGCTTCCTACTGTTTCTAAAACATAAACTTTTGCTCCTTCATGAAGTAATATTACCGCAGATCCCGCTTTTTGCGGTTCGCTTCTTACTTCGCTCATTTCAGAAAACACAATTGCAGGGCGATCGTTATCAAAATGACTTTTTTCAGACATTCCAGCAGAAACAGTTAGAACTAAGGCAATCAGAAGTATAAACATTCCGATAAAATAAATCCTTTTTAGAAGTGTCAACTGTGAAAAATAATAACCAATAAAAGCCAATAAAAAAACAAAAGCGATTCCGACTGAAATCTTTGCCCAAGTATTATAATCATAAATAGAAGTAAAGTTCTGAATGAGTTTTGCAAATCCCACTTTTGGAACTTCCTTAATTTCGTCTATTGTGAGCTTTTTGGCAAATTTCAGATTGTTTAAAGTCTCTGAATCGTTTGGCTTTAAGACCAAAGCCTTTTCGTAATTGTAAATTGAAGGAGCGACTTTATTGAGTTTATAATAACTGTTTGCAAGATTAAAATACAATTCAGCCGATTCTAGTTTGTCTTCCTTGATGATATTTTCATATACCTGAACAGCTTCCTCATATTTTCCCTTTTGGTATAATGCATTAGCCGATTCAAAACGCCCTTGCGCAAAGAAAACCTGAGAGATTAATAAAAAGAGATAAAGTATATTTTTCATTTTTCTAAAATATTGTAATAAGATCTTCAACTTTGCGGACTTAAATTCGACATAATCTAAATCAATTTTTTGGACTCCCAATAGCTATCAGGATTGCGGTTAAAAAAACTAAACAATCTGCTTTTCAAGTTCAGAAATAATCAAAACAGCTTTGTCGTAATCTTGCTGAATCGACGCACTCGATGCTGGTGCGTATCTCGCAAATTCGCAGTTTTCTGTTAAATTGATAAAATTCTGAACCGTTTCTGGAGTGGCATTTCTTGATAACAGCAATTCTCTGATATTATCTTTACTCATTTCAGAAGTTTCGATATGCAGTTTTGCTTTTAAGAAATTATGCATTGCTTTTTCCAGCGCGATATAAAATGGCTCTTTGTTGTTCAGATGTTTTTTGGCCTGAGACAAGTATTTTTTCGCCAGTTTATTGTTCATTCTAATTCTGTTTCCGGTTACATCACTGTCAAGAGCTTCTTTTTTCTTCTTAGCCAGAATAATCAACGGAATGATTATAAAAGGAGCGAATATTAAACCTAAATACAAATCTGAACCGTAAAAATCATTCTTAGCAATACTTACCAAAGTAGTTTTGGTTTTGATGTATTTAAACTGATCCGTTTTTGTAATCACATTTTTAGATGCTGTCGATGGATTAGCTTCTGCCAACGTTGGTCCGTCAAGAACATCAATCATAATTTCTTTAGAAGTAATGGTTTTATAAGAACCAGAACTTAAATCAAAGTATGAAAACTGCATTGGCTTAATCGCATATTTCCCTTTGTATTGCGGAATTATGGTGTATTTGTCTGAAATTCTTCCAGCCATTCCAGCAAGCGAAGTAGTAACCTGCTCATCGTGTACAGGATCATACATTTCCAATGCATTTGGAACAACAGGTTTTGGAAGTGTAAACAATTTCATATTTCCAGTTCCCTGTGCGCTTACAATTAAATCCAGACTTTCTCCATTTTTTAGAGTAGTCTTAGATGGAGTCACCACAAAGTTGAATTTACCAACTGCGCCAGTAAAACCTTCTGGTTTGCCGCTTTCAGGAAGCGGTCTTACATTTATGGTTTTTGCCCCTGCCGAAACGACTCTGTTGTCTTCGGAAAGAATCATCTGGCCAAACATATCGCGACGATTTGTTGGCATTTGAACACCAATATCGAGTGAAAGCGGTTCTAGTGTCAATTTGCCCGATTTCTGTGGATACAGTATGGTTTTTTTAAGGACTACATAATAACATCTTTGCCCTTGATAACTTCCTTCTTCAAGCGATAATTGTTTGATGTCGATATTCTGATTCCAAAAATCATTGTACTTAGGTTTTGCGAGTTCTTTAAAACCCGTAACATTAATTCCGTTAAAATACAATTTGTAAACTACTGTCATTGGCTCATTTACATACGGATTTGTTTTAGAAGTTTCTGCAACCAATTGCAACAATTCGCTTCCATTGCCACCCTGAGGTCTATCATTTGGATCTCTTTCTTGCGCAACGGCATTAGTAACGGTCACTTTTATCGGAGCAGTTTTGTAGATCTGTCCACTGTATTCTATTGCAGCCTGTTTGATTGTAAGAGAGCCTTTTTTGTCTGGTTGTAAAATATAAGAATATATTTTTTGAAACGAACTTCTTCCGTTTATCCACGACTGGCTGATTTGCTGGCTTGGACCTGCAACAACGTGAAATCCTTCAAAATTTGGCTGGTCGAAGTTATCTCCGTCAACGTTCATGATAAAATCGATTCGAAGTCTTTCGTTTACACCAAGCGTATTTTTGCTGACTCTGGCTTCAAATTGTACTTGAGCCATGAGTCCCTGAAAAGTGAATAGTAATAGAATTAAGTATCTTTTCATTACTTGTTTTATGCAGTATTGTTAACTGTTTTTATAATGTGATTTAGTTTCAAAAAGAGCGCTAAAATAATAATTTAACGTTTAAAAGGGACTTATTATTTTACCAGTCTTTTTCTGCTTTCTTCGGACTGCCTTTTACTTTCTGAGCGTTTACCTTGTCTTGAATTTTCTTTTCTTCATTATTTACTGCATCTAGTAAATTCTGAACACGTTCTTTTGAGATTCCGCCAGGCTGTGGTTTTGGCTCTCCTTTGTTATCAGACTTGTCATCTTTTTTAGGGTCGTTTTTACCGTCTTTTTTATCCTTGTCTTTGTCTCCTTGGTCGTCCTTTTTGTCTTTGTCCTGATCTTTATTTTTATCCTTGTTTTTGTCTTTATCTTTATTTTGATCCTTATCCTTGTCTTTGTTTTTGTCCTTATTTTGGTCGTTTTTCGGAGGATTTTCTTTTAGTTTCTGTTTTGCGTAAGCATAGTTGTAACGCGTTTCATCGTCGGTTGGGTCGTTGCGCAATGCTTCTTTATAAGCTTCAACGGCCTGAGTATAATTTTTCTCTTTCATCAAGACATTTCCAAGATTATGGAAAGCTTTGTGTTTTTCTGGTCTTGTTTTGGCATTTTTTATCGCTTTCGCGTAAGCGTATTTGGCTTCAGAAATCTGATTTTGTCTGTAGATTGTATTTCCTAAATTATACGGAGCTGTAGAACGGCTAGGAAATTGTGATTCCGAAATTCTATAGTTGGCTTCGGCATCAACAAATTTATTCTGCTTATATTCTTCATTTGCCGCAGGCAGTGATTTATCTTTTTTCTGAGCCGTAACAGCAAAAGAAAATAGGAGTAAAATATAAAGAAGTAAATTTTTCATTCTGTTTTTTGTTTTTTTATTTGCCACGAATGGCACCAATTATCACTAATTAGATTGCTTTCATATTTTTATCTCACAAGCCAAAACACTTAATGTTTTCTTTCGTGCAAATTCGTGTAATTAGCGGTAACTTTTATTTTTTTTCGTTAAATAAATTCAACTCTTTTATCCAATTTGTTTTTCTTTCTAAAAGGAAAACATCTGCAAACAATAATAAAAAAGCAAATCCTATAAACCATTGAAACTGCGATTGAAATTCTGCCATCTGCGTAGCTTCGAATTCAGTTTTCTGAATTTTATTTAAAGCATTTTTGATGTATTCCAAAACTTCTTTTGTACTGCCGCCATAAACGTAATCTCCTTTTGCAATTGTTTTTAATCCTTCTTGATTAAGTTTGGTTGTTACGGTTTCTCCGTTTTGGTCTTTTTGATAGCTTCTGATAACGCCGTTTTCTCGCAACGGAATCGTGCCTCCTTTTTCTGTACCAACACCAATTGTAATAATTCTCATTCCTAGTTTGTTGGCTTCTTCGGCTGCTGCTACGGCTCCTTCAGAATGGTCTTCTCCGTCAGAAATTAGAATTAATAATTTGCTGGTTTTGCTCTTTTCATCAAAATATTTTGCCGATAAACGAATCGCTTCGTCAAGTGAAGTCCCCTGAGACGAAACCATATCTGGACTCATGTTCTGTAAATACATTTTGGCAACACCGTAATCTGATGTAATCGGCAATACCGGAAAAGCGCTTCCTGCATATGCTACAATACCAATACGGTCGCTTCCAAGATTATTGATGATTTGCGAAACCAATTGTTTACTTTTCTGAAGACGGCTCGGCGCCACATCTTCGGCTAGCATACTTTTTGAAACATCGACTGCAAAAACGATATCAATACCTTCTCTTTTTACGGTTTCCATTTTGGTTCCAATCTTCGGATTTACGAGTCCGATTATCAGACATAGAATTGCAAGAAGAAGAACAGTTATTTTTAAAACCGGTTTGAAAACTGATTTTTCTGGACTTAGCCTTTTCACCATTTCCAAATCACCAAATTCGCGCTGTTTTTTTCTTTTCCAATACATATTAAAAAGAAAAATACACACCACGATTGGGATAAGTATTAATAGATATAAATATTTTTTTTCGTCTAATTCCATAAATGTTTTAAATTCCAATTTTAAAAATTCCAAATTCCAATTTGTTATTTGGAACTTATGATTGGAATTTTTTATTTTTTCAAAATTAAATGAAGCTTCTGTAAACGGTATTTCTTAAACCAACTTCAAGCACTATTAAAAACAGTGCAAAGACTACAAAAATTCTGAATTTCTCATCGTAATCGTAGAATTTTAATTCTTGGATTTCGGTTGTTTCAAGTTTGTTGATTGCGTTATAGATTTCGGCTAATTTATCGTTGCTTGTTGCTCTAAAATAAGTTCCATCGGTTTTACGGGCAATGCTTTTCATTAACTTTTCGTCAATTTCTACCTTTTGCATTTTAAACATTAAGGTTCCGTTTGGTGCGTAGGCGTATGGAGATGATGCCATACCGTTTGTTCCTAGACCAATTGTATATACTTTTATTCCGTATTGTTTTGCAATATCTGCAGCGGTTTCAGGCTCTATAAATCCTGCATTGTTTACACCATCTGTCAATAATATAATAACGCGGCTTTTTGCTTTACTGTCTTTTAAGCGATTTACGGCCGTTGCAAGTCCCATTCCGATTCCGGTTCCGTCCTGCAGCACGTTGTCGTATTTAATTTCTTTAATCGCTTCAAGAAGTATGGGTTTGTCGCTGGTAACCGGAGTTTTTGTATAAGCTTCAGAAGCATACAAAACAAGTCCGATTCGGTCATTTGGTCTTTCTCCAACAAAGTCTGCGGCTACTCTTTTTAGAGCCTCCATTCGGTTTGGCTTTAAATCTCTTGCCAGCATACTTCCCGAAACGTCAATTGCCATTACAATATCAATTCCTTTCGTTGTTTTAGTCTGATTACTGATGTCTACGGTTCTTGGTCTTGTCAGTGCTATAATTAATGAACTTAATGCGAGAACCCTAAAAACATATAAAGCAGGTTTTAGCTTAGCGAGCAAAGACGGACTGTTTGAAAATCCTGCCGTAGAACTCATTTTCAACGTTGCCGATTGTTGGTTTCTTTTCCAGAAAAACCATCCTCCTACAATTGGAATCAAAAGAAACAACCAAAAGAATTCTGGATTTAAAAAAGTTAGTTTATCCATTAGTTAGTCGCTTTTTTAAGTTCTACAGAATTTAGAATTCTGGTTGTAATGTCGTTTGCATATTTATCACCTTCTTCATGCAAAATTATAATCTGCTGTAATCCTTGTTCTTGTTTAAAAAGAAGGATTTCATAATACGCTTTCATGCTGGTTTTGGTCGTTGGATTCAGGATTGACATCGTTCCATATCCTTTTATTCCCTGAATGCCTTCGTTGGTCTGAAAATCTTCTTGTTTTACAATAATATTCTGTGCGCCTTGAACTTCTATTATTTTTAGAGAACCTTCTAATGCTTTAGACAAATCAATCTCTGTTGGTGTTTTGAACTTACTAGTCGAAACTGCCACGTAGAAATTGTCAATCAAACTTCCGTAGGTAAAAAGCTGCATTTCTTTGATAAGTGCCATAGCTTCTTTTGGAAGCACTTTTTCGGTATCCATTCTTTTTAAAACTTTTGGAGTTTCAATCAGAATACCTGGATTTCCGTATTCGCTTTTTACCCATTCTCCTTCTAATAATTCCTTAGAAGGATGGCCAATAAGATTATCTTTTACATAATTAAAGCCTTTGGTAACTACAAAATAAGTGGTAGTTACAAACAACAATAAAATTACGGCAGCAACAGAATACCCAATTCGTGCATTTCGTTTTTTGAGAAGCTGTGCCTTAATTTGTTTTTGTCTCTGCGCTTCATTCAATAATTGATCTTCAATATCTTCAGGAGCTTCTGTTGGAATCGCATTGTCCAACGTTAAAATTACTTTCTGAATTTTGTTTCTGTCTTCAGTAATTTCAAAATCAAGCGGTTTCGATTTCGCAAATTTTACTAAATCGGCCTGACGCAACACTCGTTCCAGATTTTCGACCGTTTCTGGTGTCAGCACCATTTTTTTCTTGGTCGAAGCTGTTCTGATTCCTTCAATTAATTCTGAAGTCGTGCTTTCCATTGCTGGAATCTGAATAGCTTCTTCAATATAGTTTCGAGCAATATCCGTTAATTCACTATAGTATTCTTTGATTTCACCTTTTTGGACCAATTCTTTTTTCTCCAAGTTATTTAATAAACTGGTCGCTTTTTCGATAGGTGTTTTATAAACTTCTTCTTCAATCTTTTTGAGCTGACGTTTTTTAACATACCAATAAACAAAAACGCCAATTCCGATAATAACTACAGTAATCAAAACATAAATCCACCAAGTTCCCATTCCTTGGTCAACTGAGGCAATGTCTTTGATGTCATACATTTTTTGCTGTAAAGTATCCACTTTTACATTGGCAACTTCAACTTTGATAGAATCAGAAAAGAAAGGTTTTTTGTCAATCAAAATCTTTATACTCGGAATTACGTATTTTCCAGAATCAAACTGAGTTAAACCGTATTTTTTGATAAGCTCGTAATTAGTCGCATCTTTCTTAACGGTGTCAATCGGATAAGATTGAATTACTTCTAAAGCACCGATATTTTTTAGCTTGGGAAATTCAACTTTTGATGTTGAAGTCACAACCGTTTTTAGTGTTAGTTTAAACTCTGCACCAATTTTGTTTTTTGTGGTATCAATGCTTGTTTCTACTGGTTTCTGCTGTGCAAAAATTAGAGTAGAAAAGAGAAATAAAAATATATAAAGTTTAAATTTCATTTGATTTGGATTTCAGATTTTAGTCTAAAATGAAAGCTTAAAAAAGATTGTAATGAAGCAGATTTAAGCGAATTTGTATTTTTTAATTTTTGCAGAATTTATCTTTTTAATTTGAAATAATCTAAAGTCTAAAATCTGCAATTGTTTTATCTTGATTTAAAATAACCTAATAGTTTAGTAACGTAATTCTCATCAACTCTAGTGTTGACAATTCCTGCTCCAGATTTACGGAAAGTATCTTTAAAGTAGTTCAATTTTTCCTGATAATGCTTCTCATAATTCATACGAACTGCTTTTGAACCTGTATCAACCAATTGAATATTCCCTGTTTCGGCATCCATCATCGGTACCATTCCTAGATTTGGAATTCTTTCTTCACGGATATCGTACACGCGAACTCCCGTAATATCATGTTTTTTTGAAGCGATTTTTAAAGTATGCTCGTAAGCATCAGCCATAAAATCGGAAATCATAAAAATGATCGCTTTCTTTTTCTGGGTTCCCGACAAAAACTTCAGAGCTTGTGCAATATCAGTTTTATGACTTTTTGGCTCAAATTCGATTAATTCACGAATGATGCGAAGCACATGCGAACGTCCTTTTTTGGGCGGAATATATAATTCTACTGTATCAGAAAATAAGATCAATCCAATTTTGTCATTATTCTGTGTAGCCGAAAAAGCCATCGTTGCCGCAATTTCGGTTACGATGTCTTTCTTGAATTGATTTTTAGAACCAAAAGATTCCGAACCCGAAATATCGACCATTAAAACCATGGTCAATTCGCGTTCTTCTTCAAATACTTTAACGTGAGCTTCGTTGTAGCGTGCGGTTACATTCCAATCGATATTACGAATATCATCTCCGTATTGGTATTGACGTACCTCGCTAAACGTCATTCCTCGTCCTTTAAATGAAGAGTGGTATTCTCCCGAAAAGATATGATTGCTCAGTCTTTTGGTTTTGATTTCTATTTTCCGTACTTTTTTTAAAAGCTCTTTTGTATCCATTCTATTTGTTTAAAGTTTAAAGTTTAAAAGTTTCAAGTTTGCCTTGCAACAACTTGAAACCTGAAACCTGAAACAAATTTTTAAGGTACCTCAATCTCGTTAACGATTTTGTTGATAATGTCTACAGAAGTAATGTTTTCTGCTTCTGCTTCGTAAGTGATTCCAACTCTGTGACGTAAAACATCGTGAACAACGGCACGAACGTCTTCTGGAATTACATAACCACGACGTTTGATGAAAGCATAACATTTTGCAGCATTAGCCAAGTTGATACTTCCACGAGGAGAAGCTCCAAAACTGATAAGCGGTTTTAAATCGGCTAATTTGTATTTTTCTGGATAACGAGTAGCAAAAATGATATCCAAGATATATTTCTCGATTTTTTCATCCATATAAACTTCACGAACCGCTTCCTGCGCACGTAAAATCTGATCTACAGAAACTACAGGATTTACTTTTTCGTAAGTTCCTTTTAAGTTCTGACGAATTACAAAACGCTCTTCATCAATTTTTGGATAATCAATTACCGTTTTTAGCATGAAACGGTCAACCTGTGCTTCTGGTAATTGATAAGTACCTTCTTGCTCCACAGGGTTTTGAGTTGCTAATACTAAAAATGGGCGATCTAACTTGAAAGTAGTGTCACCAATTGTAACTTGTTTTTCCTGCATCGCCTCCAATAATGCTGACTGCACTTTTGCTGGAGCACGGTTAATCTCATCGGCAAGTACGAAATTGGCGAAAATTGGTCCTTTTTTAATTGAGAATTCGTTTGCTTTAATGTTGTAAATCATGGTTCCGATAACATCGGCAGGTAATAAATCCGGAGTAAACTGGATACGGCTGAAAGAACCCTGAACTGCTTGAGAAAGCGTATTGATGGCTAAAGTTTTTGCCAAACCAGGAACTCCTTCCAGTAAAATATGCCCTTGTCCAAGTAATCCGATTAATAGACGCTCGACCATATGTTTCTGACCCACAATAACTTTGTTCATTTCCATTGTAAGAAGGTCTATAAAAGCACTTTCTCTTTCAATTTTTTCATTTATCGCTCTAATGTCTAAAGTCGTTGTATTTTCTTCCATATAAATATTTTTAAAACCTTGATTTTAACGCCTAATTTTTGAGAGTGCAAATTGACTATTTTTTGATAAGTAAGATGTTAAAGAATGGTTAAAACTTCGACCAATGACCTAATTTTAAGGACTAATTGTGAATCTATTTTTATATTTTTAAGAACTTTGATGATTATGTTTTATCACAGCATAATTATTACCAAAAATAACGCATAACTATTATGAGCAAAACAGTCTTATCGCCTATAATTTCGGGCACAATGAATTGGGGAGTTTGGGATAAAAACCTTACAACCAAAGAAATGGAGAATATGATACAGGTAAGTATCGAAAACAAAATCACAACTTTTGACCACGCCGATATTTACGGATCTTATACCACCGAAGCTGATTTCGGAAAAGCTTTTCACGCTAGTAAAATTGATCGTGAAAAATTACAGTTAATTACCAAATGCGGTATTCAGATGATTGCCGAAAAACGTCCTCAGAACAAAATCAAACATTATGATTATTCTAAGGATTACATTATTAAGTCTGTTGAGAGTTCTTTAAAAAATTTAAAAACAGATTATGTGGATGTCTTTTTGCTTCACAGACCAAGTCCGTTAATGCAGGCCGACGAAATCGCAGAAGCTGTTGAGAAGCTGAAAGGAGAAGGTAAAATTATTGATTTCGGACTTTCAAACTTTACAAGTTCTCAAACGGAACTAATTCGCCAGAAAACAGAAGTCAGTTACAATCAAGTGCAGTTTTCCGCAACACATTACGAAGCAATGACTGACGGAAGTTTGGATTATATGCAGACTAACGGAATTCGTCCTTTATCTTGGAACCCGCTAGGAACTGTTTTTAGAGAAGATACAAAACAGACTCGCCGTTTGAAAAAACTGTTTTCAACTTTATTGGAGAAATATCACTTAGGTGCCGATACACTTTTATTATCATGGATTTTAAAACATCCTGCAAAAGTAATTCCAATCGCTGGAACTGTAAATATTGCTAGAATTCAATCTCTGTCAAAAGCAATTGAATTAGATATGGACACAGAAGACTGGTTTGCAATCTGGACAGAAAGTATGGGCGACGATGTGCCTTAATTTTTGGTGTTCAGTTTACAGTTTTTTAGTGTTCAGCTAAAAACATAAAAAAATATTAGCCACAGATTAAAAGAATTAAAAGGATTTTTTAATCTGTGAGAATCTCTTAATCTGTGGCAAAAATGAAAAGACAATGAAAAAAACAGTTTTAATTACTGGTGCCACAAGTGGAATTGGAAAAGCAACTGCGCAGATTTTGGCAGAAAACAATTATAAAGTGATTCTTTGCGGAAGACGTAAAGATCGTTTAGAAGAACTTCAAAAAGAACTTTCTGTTTTTACAGAAGTGCATGCATTGGCATTTGATGTTCGCGATAAAGAAGATGTTCTGCAAAAAATAGGTTCTTTACCAAACGATTTTGCGAGAATCGATGTTTTAATCAATAACGCAGGAAATGCCCACGGTTTAGATCCAATTCAAAATGGAGATTTAGACGATTGGGATGCGATGATTGATATTAATGTAAAAGGACTTTTGTATGTTTCAAAAGCGATAATTCCGCAAATGGTTGAAAGACAATCGGGACATATTATCAATATTGGTTCAACTGCTGCGAAAGAAGTTTATCCGAACGGAAATGTGTATTGCGGTTCTAAACATGCCGTTGACGCTATTACAGCAGGAATGCGAATTGACTTGAATCCGTATGGAATTAGAGTAGGTGGAATTCATCCAGGAATGGTCGCTACAGAATTCAGCGAAGTCCGTTTTAAAGGTGATGCAGAAAGAGCTGCAAATGTTTACAAAGGATTTGATCCATTAAAAGCAGAAGATATTGCAGATATTATTCACTTTGTGATTTCAAGACCCTATCATGTAAACATTGCCGATTTGGTTGTTATGAGTACGGCTCAGGCTTCTTCGACAATCGTCAAGAAAAATATTTAAATAAAAATTGAATGTAGAGACGCACAGTAGTGCGTCTTTTTTTTAATTTTAAGTTTTAATAAATTAAATTAGTGCGAATTAGTGCAATTCGCAGCAAAATAAAATCGACATGATTAATAAACGCCTTTTAATTAAAAATCTTCTAGCTCATAACGACGAAAGTAGTTTTTATGATAAAAAAAGGCAATTGAATCTGCATTCGAGAGAAGGAAAAGGAAAATTCTTAAAACATATCTGTGCGCTTTCGAATTCTAATCCAAACAATAATTCTTATATCGTGGTTGGGGTAGAAGATCAGGATAATGAAATTGTCGGGGACGATTTCTTCGATGACAGCCGAATTCAGAATCTAGTCAATGCTTTTTTAGAAAATCCTCCAAAAATTCAATACGAAAACGTCCCTTTTCCAAATCTTCCAAAAGACAAAGTAATCGGTTTGGTTACTATAAAGCCTAAAAGTAAAATCTCTTACTTTAAAAAAGGAATTCATACCATTTTAGCAAATAGTGTTTTTATAAGACGAGGTAGTAATTCTATTCCGCTAGAAGAACACGAAGTAATTGAAAAAAACAATCAAAACACAGAAACAGTAATCGGAATTGAAAATAATTCCCGAAACAGCATTCAGTACACTTTAGATGGCGTTATAGATTTTATGAATTTCAGACATAAAGATATGGCTCCTAAATATCGAGTTTTTAAAGAATTGTTTGTAATCTGCTGGGCTGGCGTTCCTAAAAAAATGCGCGATAAAACTTTTCTTTCCAGAGTTGACATTGAGTTGATAAATGAGCAGATTAAGCTTTTTTATTCTGCTCAAGATGTGGTTACTATCGAATATAATGATGATACTTTTACCATTACAGAATATGTCCCTTTGGGTTTAAATGACAAAACGAGTTATTATCCGTTAGAAGAGCAAACGATTCATTTTTTTGATAATGGTTATTATAAAATTGACCGTCAAATGTTTTTTCAGCCTCCAGAATTCAACCGAAAAATGTTGTATCATATTTATAACTCCAATATGGCGCTTCTCAACAAACTGCAAAAAGAAATTGCATTGTCAGAACGTGAAATGAAAGATTTAGAAAATCTTCCGTCGACTTTTATGATCTGTTATCTGAACGGTTTCGAAGATGCAAGACAGAAACTGATTGACGCCAAATTGCTGCTTAAACCTTATTCTCATGTTTATTCTTCTTTTAAGGAAGCATTACGAGTTTTGAGAAAAATGAAGTATGATATCCAGTGAGGAGAGGTTCTGTGCTGAGTTTTTTTTCAAGTGTCTAACTGTAATTTTCAATGAAAACATTCTCAATTTTTTTCAGATTATCATTTTCACCGAACTTTAAATGATTAATTTCATTAACATAAAACTTTTCAATAAATAGCTTTATGATGTACATGACTTCAGTTCTGTTATCACTATTTGTTAAAAGCTCTTTTACCAAATAATTACTAAGTTTTAATTTTTGATTCTGATATTGATTTGACATTAAACTCGAATCTGAATTTTCATGTAAAGAGATCATTTTATCAACCTTATCAATTTCTTCAATTAAATCTAGTATGTGATATAATTTGTTGTCTTTCATTGCGATATGAATTAAAATTTAATTTCTAAAAAACCTTTAGATAATCTGTTTCCCCTAATTCGTCTGGTTTTTGTAAATCGATCAAGCCAATATGCTTTATCACTTATATATCTGAAATTATTATTGTGATTTTCTGGATAGACTTCAATTATATACGCATCGACACCGTAAATTTTTTCTGAATTTGGAAATATGAAGTCATTTAATTTTGACCCTAATTCTAAAACAATATTGTAATCCAAAAATGTTACTAAATCAATGTCTCCAGGATTTGTCTTTTTAGTGACAAATGATCCATTTATCCATTGATGTAAAATGTCTAAATTACATACTTTTTTGAAATCTTGATTATATTTAACATAAGCTTCAAATATCTCTTTTCTTTGAATTGTAGGTATCTTTGTTACAAATTCATTTTTAAACTCTTGAACTGTTGATGCAATTTTATGATTAGGAACTAAAAGGCCTGAATTATTAAATGTTAGCATTTACAAATTGATTTAAACAAAATCAAAATTAGCAAAAAAACATTATTGTAAGAATTTTAATATTTTTTATTTAAATAGAATTTTTTTAAACTTCATTTCTATTTGAATTTCAAATATTTACCCACAGTATCATAAGAAAATAAAACATCTTTAGGGCCGTCGGCGTAGGAAGCGGCTTCATACGAGTTGTAATATAAAAGAAGGCCTTCGCTGGTATAAAAAATGTTTTGCGGAAGCTGAAATTTATCATTTTCAAACATTAAGCCTGTTGCGTTGATGTTGGCTTTTTCCGGAATTTGATATTTTGCTCGGAAAGCTTTTTCGGCGAAAGCCTTAAATTCTTTTTCGTTTTTAAAAAGCTGATCATTAGAAATGGCTTTTCCGGTTTTAGGATTAAATAGCAAAGAGCGATATCCTTGATAACCGTGGGCGCCTCCAGTAAAAGTATAATGATCTAAACGTATATTTAAAATCTGCTCAGATTCAAATTCTATATTGCCTTTTATTTTTGCTTCCCAACCGAAAGTTTCAGTTGGAAATTTTTTATGCATTTCTTCATAAGATTTTATAAAAGAAACCGCAAGAATCTTATAATTGTTTGCTTTGATAGAATCTTCTTCAAAGTAAACAATCTCTTTTATTACATTAAATACTTTTTTGTTGATGCTGTCCGAAATGGTTTTTTTGTTTTTTGCAATCGGAATTTCCATTGATATTGTTGGACAGTCTTTATCACACGGAATAGTTGACTTCTCTTCAAATGCCTCGTTTTCAAATGAAAGTTCTTTCTCGCAGCCTGTAAACAGCAGCAGCAAAAAGATAAAAAATGGATATTGTTTCATGTCACGAAATGTTAATTATATAAAAAGATAAAGAAGAGGAGCTAAAACAAATTAAATTAAAAGGTAAATTTGTATTTTAAAATTACGATTTTTAAAACATAAATCAAAAAAACTGCGAATATCTACAAATTTGCTGAAAACAAAACTTTAAAAAATAAATTTTATTTATATGAAATTCAATACAAAAGTGATACACGGAGGGCAGCATCACGATCCATCAACGGGGGCAGTTATGCCACCTGTTTATCAAACGTCTACATTTGTACAAACAAGCCCCGGAAAACCTTTGGCAGATTATGAGTACAGCCGTGCTTCAAATCCGACTCGAACTGCTTTAGAAGATGCACTGGCAAGTATAGAAAACGGTACTCGCGGATTGGCTTTTTCTTCTGGTCTTGCTGCAACAGATTGCGTTTTAAGGTCGTTTAAGGCAGGTGACGAAATCATTGCAATGGATGATCTATACGGCGGTACATACAGAATGTTTTCGAGAATTTATAAAGATTCAGGAATCAAATTTCATTTTGTAGATATGACTGATATCGCAAAATTGAAGGATTTAATTAATGAAAACACCAAATTGATCTGGGTAGAAACACCTACAAACCCATTGATGAAATTGGCAGATATTGAAGAAGTTGCTAAAATTACCAAAGAGAAAAATATTCTTTTGGCGGTTGATAATACTTTTGCGACTCCATATTTGCAGAAACCACTCGATTTGGGCGCAGATATTGTTATGCATTCTGCAACTAAATATTTAGGAGGTCATTCTGATGTGATTGCTGGAGCTTTAATCGTAAAAGATTCGGCATTAGGCGATCAATTGCATTTTCAACAATTTGCAACTGGAGCAACACTCGGGCCAATGGATAGCTTTTTGGTTTTAAGAGGAATCAAAACGTTGGCTTTACGAGTGCAGAGACATTGTGAAAACGGAGAAAAAGTGGTTGAATACCTAAGTAAGCATCCTAAAATAAAAACGGTTTATTATCCGGGATTAGAAAGCCATCCATTTCACGAAATTGCGAAAAAACAAATGAAAGCTTTTGGCGGAATGGTTTCTTTTGATTTTAAATCAGGGAAAAAAGAAGATTCGATTGCGTTTTTAGAGAAACTGAAGGTATTTACATTGGCAGAATCTCTTGGAGGAGTAGAATCTCTTGCAAATCATCCTGCTTTAATGACGCATGCTTCTATTCCCGCCGATAAAAGAGCCGAAGTTGGTATTACCGATGATTTGGTTCGCTTAAGTGTCGGTATTGAAGATGCAGAAGATCTAATTGCCGATTTAGAACAAGCTCTTTTTTAAGAAAGAAATTCCAGTAAAACTAAAATCCCAAATTCCAATCTTAAATATTTTGGAGTTTGGGATTTATTCTTTTTAATTCTTCAGCATTAGAATTTTAGTAAATGTGTTTTTTCTAATAATAAAGGGAAAATGCAAAAAATCCCAAATTCCAGTTTTACTTATTTTGGAATTTGGGATTTTTTATATTGGTATTTAAAATACTTTTAGAATTCTAAGTAGTAAATGTATCCGAAGTTAAACCAAACTTGCCAGTCATTTGATTTGTTTTCTTTGTAAATATCTTTGTTAGGATTTAATCCGTCAATCCAGTCTGAGTTGAACATCTGAAAACGTGTTTCAAACATTAAATCACTCATTGTTGTAATTTTGTAATGAATACCAACAGCTCCCGTTGCAGATAAAGCAAAACCATTTTCAGAAGAAAATCCATGTGCACGCCCATCAGACGGTGTTAGATATTTTCCTGGAGTTACAGTAGGAAGAGCTAAATCTCCTAAGTTTGAAGAAATTTTTGCTGAATAATAGTTTGCCTGAAAACCTATTGCAAAATAAGGGCTAAAACCACCAATTGTGTTTTCAAAATCATGAATTTTCATGAAAGGAGAAAATTCTAACTGTGCTCCAAGTCCTAAAACTGTAGAGTTTGCTCTTACTGCTTTTAACTGCTGTGCAAATAAGCCATCTGGCTTTTTCTCAACCCAGTCTCCATAATGTTTGAGGTTTGTTCTGCTGAAAGAAAGATCAGATCTTACTTTAAAATGTTCTGTAAAAAAACTTTCGCGGTTATTGGCCGCCGAAAAGTTAATGAAGTGCATAATTCCAACCCCAAAACCAGAGTTTCCAATATTGGTGTCAACATTGTGTCGTTGACCAAAATCAGATTGAAGGGTTACTGGTCCTGCATATATTCCTATCTCATAGGCTAGGTCAGATTGGGCAGTTGCCGCGGTCGATATACCAAATAAGGCAAATAATGTGATAAATAGGTGCTTAGGCATTTTTTAGGGCTTACAAATCTTGGCAAATATATAAAAAACATATTCGAATCAAAATATTAAATCACTCTATTAGAAAATAAGTATCAAAATACTTAATTTACTAATTTTAACGCTGATTTTTGCGTGTAAAGACCTACATGCAAAATGCATTTTTTCTGAATGTTTGAAAATTACACAAATCGACAGTAAAAACGGAAAAATATAACAACTAATTGTATTTTGCGCTATCTTTGTACGTTAAAACGAAAACGTTTTCTTAATTGAGGTTTTTATTTAATTTGAGTAAAAATTTAAACTAAATCAGTCGAATAATTTATTTCACAATGGAACAAAAAATAAATGAATTTATGGCTCTTGTTGAGTCAAAAAATCCAAATGAACCGGAATTTCTTCAAGCCGTAAGAGAATTTGCAGAAACTGTAATTCCATTTATTGCGGAGCGAAAAAAATACGATGGTAAAAATCTTCTTTTGAGAATTGCCGAACCAGAGAGGTCTATAATCTTTAGAGTTCCATGGGTTGATGATAAAGGAGAAATTATCGTAAACAGAGGTTTTAGAATTCAGATGAATTCTGCAATCGGACCTTATAAAGGTGGAATCAGATTTCATCATACCGTAAATTTATCGGTTTTAAAATTCCTTGCTTTTGAGCAAGTTTTCAAAAACAGTTTGACAACACTTCCAATGGGCGGTGGAAAAGGTGGTTCTGATTTTGATCCAGAAGGAAAATCTGATGGAGAAATCATGCGTTTCTGCCAGTCTTTCATGACTGAATTGTGTCGTCATATCGGACCAGATCTAGACGTTCCTGCTGGAGATATCGGAGTTGGTGCAAGAGAAATCGGTTATTTGTTCGGACAATACAAAAGAATTAGAAATGAGTTTACTGGAGTTCTAACGGGAAAAGGACTTGCGTATGGAGGTTCGCTTATTAGACCAGAAGCTACAGGATACGGAGTAGTGTATTTTACAGACCAGATGCTACGTACTATCGGGCAAGATATAAAAGGTAAGACAGTTGCTATTTCAGGATTTGGAAATGTTGCTTGGGGAGTGGCGCTAAAAGTAAATGAACTTGGCGGAAAAGTTGTTACCATTTCTGGACCAGACGGATATATATATGATGAAGAAGGAATTTCTGGAGATAAAATTGAGCACATGCTCGAAATGAGAGCCAGCGGTGATAACAGAGCCGAAAGATATTTAGAAAAATATCCTAATGCCGTTTTCCATAAAGGAAAAAGTCCATGGGAAGTAAAAGTAGATATCGCGATTCCTTGCGCTACTCAAAATGAGTTGAATGGAGAAGATGCTAAGAAATTAATCGATAATGGCGTTTTGTGTGTAACAGAGGCAGCGAATATGCCTTCTACATTAGATGCTATTAAACTTTTCTTAGATAATAAAGTATTGTTTGCTCCAGGTAAAGCAGCCAACGCAGGTGGTGTTGCGGCTTCTGGATTAGAAATGACACAAAACTCTATTCGTCTTAACTGGACAAGTGAGGAAGTAGATTTAAGATTAAAAGAGATTATGGTCGGAATTCATAATCAATGTAAAAAATACGGTGCAGAAGAAGATGGATATGTAAATTACGTAAAAGGCGCAAACATTGCCGGATTCGTAAAAGTGGCCGATGCTATGCTTGCTCAGGGTGTAGTTTAAAATTTAATTGCAATGATGAAATGCCTTCAATTATCAATAAGATAATTCGAAGGCATTTTTTTATTTACGGCAGAACAAAAATTAAATAATGCCGTTTGTAGTATATTTGTCTATCCGAATATAATAAATGATGAAGAGAAAAATTTTCTGTGTTTTGTTTTCAATTCTGTTTCAGTTTTGCTGGGCACAAAATAAATTGTCATGGCAAGGCTATTTTTCATTTAATGAAATCAAAGACATTTCGCAGTCATCGAACACGGTTTTTGCTGCTTCAGAAAATGCACTGTTTTCAAAAAATATAGCTTCTAATGTCCAAAAAGCAATTACAACCATAGATGGACTTTCGGGACAGACCATCGCCGCGGTTTATTACAGCGAAGCCTTTAAAAAAACAATTATCGGTTACGAAAACGGATTAATGATTGTGATTAATGAAGAGGATGGAAGCATTCTTAAAAAAGTAGATATTATTAATAAGCAGCTTCCTGCTGATGTGAAGAAAATTAATCATTTTATGGAATATAACGGATTTGTTTATGTTTCATGCGATTTCGGAATTGTGCAATTTAATTTGAATACGCTACAGTTTGGAGATACATATTTTATTGGAGATAACGGTGCAGAAGTCAACGTAAGGCAAACGGCTTATTTTAATGGATTCATATATGCAGCAACTTCGAACGGTATCAAACGAGCAGACAGTACGAATCCGAATTTGATTGATTTTAATAGATGGATTTTGGTCAACTCAGGAAATTGGTCAGGAATAGAAAATTTGGATACAGAACTTATCGCAGTAAATACTTCGGGTTATATTCATCGGTACAATTCAAATACATTTGTAGGTTTTTTGCAATTGCCTCAAGCTGCTGTAGATTTACGTGCTGTAAATCATAATTTGTTTGTCACAACACCAAGTGTGGTTTATGTGTATAATAATCAAATGATTCAGAGTCGTCAGATTGCAAATCTTCAGATTTTGGATAATAATCTGAATTTTACCTGTGCAGCCAGCGTCGGAAGTCAGATTTTCATTGGAACCAAAGAAAAAGGGCTTTTTTCTTCTGCTCTTACGGGAAATGCGGTTTTTGAAAACAATACACCAAGCGGACCAGCGCGGAATAATATTTTTTCGTTAGATGTTACCTCAAATGTGCTTTGGGCAGTTTACGGTGATTACGATACTTTTTACAATCCGTATCCTTTAGATAGTTATGGAGTGAGTAAATACAATACTTCGGGTTGGCTTAATATTCCTTATAGTGAAGTTTATGATGCGCAGTCAATTGGTAAGATTCTTGTTAATCCGTCTAATGAAAATCAGGTTTACGCAAGTTCTTTTTTTTCGGGTTTATTGAGGATTGAAAATGATGTTCCGAATTTTTTGTACAATGAAAAGAACAGTGGCTTAGAAAGTCTCACAACAACAGATCCAAATTATATTGACGTTCGTATCAACGGAACTGTTTTTGATAAAACAGGAAATCTCTGGGTAACCAACAGCAGAGTCAAAAATGGCCTAAAACTTCTCAGGACCAACGGACAATGGCAGAGTTACGCCATTAGCACGATTTTAAACAGTCCAGAGTCTACGAATTATGGTAATATCGTAATTGATAAAAATAACACAAAATGGATTGCGACTAGTAATAATGGTGTGATTGCCTTTAATGAAAGCGGCAATACATTCAAAAAGATAACTTCGGGAACCGATACCGGTAATCTTCCGACAGATAATGTCAGAGCTGTCGCAATTGATGCAAAAGACCAATTGTGGATAGGAACTGGAAAAGGTTTAAGGGTTTTGTCGAATATTGGAAGTTTTCAGAACGATGCGCAGCTCAAAGCAAATTCGATTATTATAATGGAGGATAATCTAGCTCAGGAATTGTTGTATGAGCAGTTTATCACTTCGATAGTAGTTGATGGTGCCAATAACAAATGGATTGGAACGGCAGATTCTGGTGTTTTTATGGTTTCGCCAAATGGTCAAGAAACCAAATATCATTTTACGATCAATAATTCTCCTCTTCCAAGCAATGTTATTAATGATATTAAAATAAACAGCAAAACTGGCGAAGTATTTATTGCAACCAGTAAAGGAATGATTTCTTTTGGAGGAATTGCAACAAGCGCCAATGACGACTTAAGCAATGTTTATGTGTATCCAAATCCAGTAAGGCCAACTTATACGGGTACTGTTAAAGTGGCTGGCTTGATTGATAAGGCTAATATTAAAATTACAGATATTGAAGGGAATCTGGTTTACGAAACAACATCAGAAGGCGGAACAATAGAATGGGATACAACTGCTTTTGGAAGATATAAAGTTTCTTCAGGAGTTTACATGATTTTTATTTCCGCGCAAGATGGTGGCGAAACAAAAGTCAAAAAAGTAATGATTATTCGTTAGTAATTTAGTATTCAGTATTCAGTGTTCAGTTTGAAAACTTGAAACCTGAAATTTCAAACAAAAAAAACAAAAATCTTTTGCAAGTCAAAACAAAAGCAATAGTAATTTCGTCCTTAAAATTTCAGGAAAAAAGCCTGATTGTAAAGTGCTTTACGCTTTCAAGCGGACTGAAATCTTACTTTGTACGCGATGCTTTTTCGAGCCGAAAAGCAAGTCAGAAGATTGCTTATTTTCAGCCGTTCTCAATTTTAGAAATCGAAGCCATTCATAAAAACAAAGGCACTTTAGAGAATTTTAAGGAAATAAAAACGGCCGTTCCGTTTCAGACTATTCATACCGATGTTGTGAAAAGTACGATGGTGATGTTTCTTTCAGAAATGCTTCATTATTCTATTCAAGAAGAAGAGAAGAACGAGCAGCTTTTTCTGTTTTTAGAAACAGCGTTGACTTGGTTGGATCATCATGATGAAATTTCAAATTTTCATTTAATCCTGCTTATAGAAATTACAAAATATCTTGGTTTTTATCCAGAGGTATCAAATGTTGATCTTCCTTTTTTTGAAATGAATGAAGGCGTTTTTACGCTTTTTCAGAATGGAAATGTATTGTCTGAACACGAAACCAATTTGTTTAAAAAGCTATTGGAATTAAAATTCGATAACAATCAAAAAGTCTTTCATGTTGTAGAAAGGCAAGTTCTTCTGAAAGTTATAATTGATTATTACAGCCTTCATCTAGAAGGATTCAAAAAACCTAAATCTTTAGAGATTTTAAAAGAAGTTTTCTCTTAAATAGACCAAAAGCACAATATTTGTTGCAGAATCTATTCGGAATTTCCCGAAATCGGTCTTTTTTCCGTCATCTTTTATCTATTTTCCTTAAAATTCCTTACTTTCGCACCTCGTTTAAGAAAAGGATAAAATGAGCACAAAATTTACTGAATACAAAGGACTTGACTTGCCAACGGTAGCGTCTGAAGTTCTTGATTTTTGGAAGAAAGAAAATATATTTGAAAAGAGTGTAACTACTCGCGAAGGTGCTGAGCCTTTCGTGTTTTTTGAAGGTCCGCCTTCAGCAAACGGATTACCAGGAATTCACCACGTGATGGCGCGTGCGATTAAAGATATTTTTTGCAGATATAAAACTCAAAAAGGTTTTCAGGTAAAAAGAAAAGCCGGATGGGATACGCACGGTTTACCTGTGGAATTGGGTACTGAGAAAGAACTTGGAATTACAAAAGAAGATATTGGTAAAACAATTTCGATCGAAGAATATAACGAAGCGTGTAAAAAAACCGTTATGCGTTATACGGACGTATGGAATGATTTGACCGAAAAAATGGGATATTGGGTTGATATGGAAGATCCATATGTGACGTATAAACCAAAATACATGGAATCGGTTTGGTGGCTTTTAAAGCAAATCTACGATAAAGGTTTGTTGTACAAAGGGTACACGATTCAGCCTTATTCTCCAAAAGCAGGAACTGGATTGTCTTCTCACGAAGTAAATCAGCCTGGAGCTTATAGAGATGTTACGGATACTACAATTGTAGCGCAATTCAAAACTTTACCGGAAACGCTTCCAAGCTTTTTACAAGGTTTTGGTGATATTCACATTTTAGCTTGGACGACAACGCCTTGGACATTGCCGTCAAATACAGCTTTGACAGTCGGGCCAAAAATTGATTATGTTTTAGTAAAAACATTCAATCAATATACGTTTGAGCCAATCAATGTGATTTTGGCTAAAAACTTAGTTGGAAAACAATTCGGGAAAGGGTTTTTCAAAGTGGATGATTCTGTTGATTTAGGTCAAATCGATGATTTTTATGTTAATGATTGTAATAGCAATTTTGATAATGACGAAATTCTAAAGGAAATTGGTCGAAAAAGAAGAGTTGAATTGATTCTTGGTAAAGATTTGACCGATGAACAATTTGGCTTGTTAATTAATATTGTTGGAGCGAATAAAAGAGTTGGAAATTTAACAGAGGTTTTAGAGGTTGATTTCAAAAATATTTTGGATGAAGAAGATATTGATCTTTTAGTGAAAAATAAAGTTAATCATACTAATAAAACTATACCATACAAAATCTTAACCGAAGCGAAAGGAGTTGATTTAGTAGAAATTCGCTACGAACAATTATTGCCTTACGTATTGCCATATCAAAATGCTGAAAATGCATTTAGAGTAATTGCCGGAGATTTCGTTACAACGGAAGACGGAACAGGAATTGTACATACAGCGCCGACTTTTGGTGCAGATGATGCTAAAGTAGCAAAAGAAGCAAAACCAGAAGTACCGCCAATGTTGGTTTTGGATGAAGAAGGAAATGCAGTTCCGTTAGTTGATTTACAAGGAAAATTCACTTCTCATTTAGGTGAACTTGCTGGTAAATATGTTAAAAACGAATATTACGATGCAGGACAAGCGCCAGAGAAATCGGTAGATGTTGAAATCGCTATTCGTCTTAAAGAAGAAAATAAAGCATTTAAAGTTGAAAAATACGTGCACAGTTATCCACACAGCTGGAGAACAGACGAGCCGTTATTATATTATCCCCTAGATTCATGGTTCATCAAAGTAACCGATGTAAAAGATAGAATGTTCGACCTGAACGAAACTATCAATTGGAAACCTAAATCTACTGGTGAAGGACGTTTTGGAAACTGGCTTAAAAATGCCAACGACTGGAACTTATCTCGTTCTAGATATTGGGGAATTCCGTTGCCAATTTGGAGAACTGAAGACAAAAAAGAAGAAGTTCTTATTGGTTCTGTTGAAGAATTATACAATGCGATCGAGAAATCTATCGAAGCTGGTTTTCAAAAAGAAAATCCGTTTAAAGGTTTCGAAATCGGAAACATGTCTGAATCAAATTATGATTTAATTGATTTGCACAAAAATGTTGTGGATCAAATTACATTGGTTTCGGCTTCTGGCCAGCCAATGAAACGCGAAAGCGATTTGATTGACGTTTGGTTCGATTCTGGAGCAATGCCTTATGCACAATGGCATTATCCTTTTGAAAATCAGGATAAAATCGATGGGAACAAGGATTTTCCTGCGAATTTCATCGCAGAAGGAGTAGATCAAACTCGTGGATGGTTTTATACTTTACACGCAATCGGAACTTTGGTTTTTGATAAAGTAGCGTATAAAAACGTTGTTTCAAACGGTTTAGTTTTAGATAAAAATGGAATTAAAATGTCTAAGAGTAAAGGAAATACGATAGACCCATTTAAAACCATTGCAGAAAACGGTCCAGATGCTACACGTTGGTATATGATTATGAATGCAAATCCGTGGGATAACTTGAAATTTGACCTTGAAGGAATTGCTGAGGTAAAACGTAAATTCTTCGGAACGCTTTACAATACCTATTCATTCTTCTCGTTATATGCAAACATCGACGGATTTAAATATGCTGAAGCTGAAATTCCGTTAAACGAAAGACCGGAAATCGATCAATGGATTATTTCTGAGTTGCACACGTTAATCAAATTTGTTGACGAATGCTACGAAGATTACGAGCCTACAAAAGCAACAAGAGCGATTTCTGACTTCGTTCAGGAGAATTTAAGTAACTGGTACGTTCGTTTATGCCGTCGTCGTTTCTGGAAAGGGGAATATGCAAAAGATAAAATTGCAGCTTACCAAACGCTTTATACTTGTTTACTTGCAATTAGTAAACTAAGCGCTCCAGTTGCTCCATTTTTTATGGATAAATTGTATCGCGATTTAACAACTTCAACGGGAACCGAGGATTTTGCTAGTGTTCACTTGGCAGAATTCCCAAAATTTGTCGAAAACTTTGTTAATAAAACGTTGGAAAGCAAAATGCAGAAGGCGCAAACAATCTCTTCTTTGGTTTTATCATTGCGAAAAAAAGAGATGATTAAAGTTCGTCAACCTCTGCAAAAGGTAATGATTCCGGTACTTGACGAGAATCAGCGAGCTGAAATCGAAGCTGTTTCTGATCTTGTAAAAGCGGAAGTAAACGTGAAAGAAATCGAGCTTTTAGACGATGCTTCAGGTATTTTGGTCAAACAAATTAAACCTAATTTTAAAGCGTTAGGTCCACGTTTTGGTAAGGATATGGGGTTGATTTCTAAGGAGATACAAGGTTTTTCTGCAGAGCAAATCAATCAGCTGGACAAGCAGGGAACGCTAGATATTGTTATTGGCGGAAATAGTGTAACTTTATCATTAGAAGACGTCGAAATAACATCGCAAGATATCGAAGGATGGTTGGTTGCAAATTCAAACGGAATAACAGTTGCGCTTGATATTACAATCTCCGAAGAATTAAAAAATGAAGGTATCGCGAGAGAATTAGTAAACAGAATACAAAACATTCGTAAAGATTCAGGATTTGAGGTTACGGATAAAATTAATGTACAAATAAAAAGAAACGGTATTTTAGAAGATGCAGTTTCAAAGAATGAAGACTATATAAAGTCTGAAACATTAACAGACAAGCTGGTTTTTGTGGATGCTTTAGAAAACGGCACAGAAATTGAGTTTGATGATATTAGAACAATGATATTAATTTCAAAATAAAGTATAATACCATGATAGATGAAATTACAAGATACTCTGACGCTGACTTAGCGGAGTTCAAAGAAATAATTCAGGCAAAAATTAAAAAAGCACAAGAAGATCTTGATTTGATCAAAAGTGCCTATATGAACGATTTGAATAACGGAACTGACGATACTTCTCCAACTTTTAAAGCTTTTGAAGAAGGAAGTGAGACCATGTCAAAAGAAGCAAACTCTCAGTTGGCTATCAGACAAGAGAAATTCATTCGTGACTTAAAAAATGCCTTATTCCGTGTTGAAAATAAAACATACGGTATTTGCAAAGTAACAGGTAAATTAATCGGCAAAGAAAGGCTAAAAATCGTTCCTCATGCTACAATGAGTATCGAAGCTAAAAACTTGCAGAGATAATTTAAAATAACATCTAAAAGCAAAAAGCGCTCCTGATTTTAGGAGCGCTTTTTTTGTTTAATCTTTTATGTTACCATTTTTATCGACTTGACTGCTTATTGAAAGAAATTATTTATAATTAATCAAAATAAGAGAATGTTGTAAAGAATATTTTTTGTAAGAATAAAGCAGGTAAAATTACTTAAGCCTTTTTATGTCGAAACACAAAAAAACCGCCTAGATTATTGGCGGTTTTTTAGAAGTAAAGTTATTTTACGCTAGATTTTTTTCAACGTCAGCTTTGTGCTTTCTTAAAATTGCTCTGGTCATTCCTAAATTTGCTTTAGAAGAATCAGCTGCTAGGTAAATCATGAATTTTTTATTTGGAGAAATATCGATAATGTGAATTTGATTAGAAAGCGTAATCAAAATATCTTCGATATCCTGTTTTAGGCCTAAAGCTTTTACGGCATTTAGTTTTGCTTTAACCACTTCCAGATTATAAGCAGCGGCAAGTTCTGGATCAAAAGACGGGTCAACTGTCAAGTTTCCAAAGCTTAATCCAGATTCTATCTCTGTTACAGCGACAGCAATAAAGCCGTTTACATTGGTTTTCATTTCATTTAAAAACACGTTTAAAAAATCATTGCTCATAGTTTCTTGGTTTGTTTGTTAATAGATATGTTATTATTTCAGTAGGGAATTTTTACTTAATTCGGCGGAAACTTCTTCGGTAGAACGCATTAATAAAGCCAAGTTGCTTCCTTCTCTAGAAAAAGCGACTATAAAATTAGAACCGCTTATTTTGTTGCCAACCACGACGCCTTCAGAGCTTTTAAGATAAAGTTGTTTTAGGGAGCCTTTTTCCAGGTCAATTAAGAACTTTTCGCTCATGGATAAGATTGCTGCGCTCATGGCTGCAATGCTGTCGCCGTAATCAAGATGAAGAGAAGTGATGAGTTTCCCTTTTCCGTTTAGTATTAAAGCGGCGGTTGCTTTTGTGTCGACTAAAAAATTGTTTAAGGTAGTTGTGATTTCATTCATGATTTGTAGGATTTTGGAAGTGTTGTTAGAATTAATTCATTTTGGTATGGTATTTTAAAAATTATTGCTATTCGATCTAAACAAGTGTTAATTTTTATTAACAAATATAAATTAAATTATGTATCATTGTAACGCCAAATCATTAATAATTTGAATTATTTACTATAAAAAACTTACACTATGGCTAAAGTATTGAAATTCAAGGATGTAAATTCTGATGTAGAAAAAAGAATGAAAGAATTCGAAAAACTGCGAGTTAAATTTAATGCTGATGTTAAGAAAGGTGAAGCCAAAAAGGCGGCAGCCGGAAAAGAAAGCAAAGGGATTTTTAAATCCATTTCTGATTTTTTCTCCGACAGTCCAAAAGCGCCTGCAAATGCAGCAGTAAAAAAATAATTTGGCAGTCTAGAGCTAAACAGATTAATTTGTTTAGTTTTGCTTAGAAACAATTAACGCTCCTTTGGGAGCGTTTTTTTTGATTTAATTATTATTTTTGCCCATCAAAAAAAGATAAAATGTCATTACGAAAAGCGTACCTCCTTATATTTCTAGTTTTAATTGTCGACCAGCTTTCAAAGATTTATGTGAAAACCAATTTTGTTTTGGGAGATCATGGAGAAGTTAAAGTCTTTGAATGGTTTCGAATTCATTTTATCGAAAACGAAGGGATGGCATGGGGAACTAAAATTCCTGGTGAGTATGGAAAATTGATTTTGACTGTTTTCAGGATTTTTGCTGTATTCGGAATCGGGTGGTGGCTTGCTGATGCAGTTAAGAAAAGACAATCTAATTATTTGATTACCGCTATTGCATTAATTTTTGCTGGAGCAGCAGGAAATATTATAGATTCTGTTTTCTACGGAGTTATTTTTGATGCAAGTACAGAGCATAATCTAGCAACTATTTTTTCGCCAGAACCCTACGGAACCTGGTTTCATGGTTTGGTAGTAGACATGTTTTACTTCCCGATTTGGAGTGGTAAGCTTCCAGAATGGCTTCCGTTTTTTGGAGGAAACGATTTTAGGTTTTTCAACGCTATCTTTAATGTTGCAGACGTAGCGATTTCTACAGGGGTTGGAATATTGTTGGTTTTTAATAAAAAAGCTTTTCCGAAACACGAATAATTAATTCTAAATAATAAAATTCCAAATTCCAATATTTATTGGCGTTCATTGCGCCTAGGTATTGGAATTTGGATTTTTTCATTATGAGGGTTTGATATTATTGTTTTATTTTTACCATACAAAAAATCAGTATTATGCAAAGTCCGTCTTTTTCTATTTATGATGCCTCTGCCGGTTCAGGAAAGACGTACACTTTGGTTAAAGAATATCTCAGGATTATTCTTTCTTCTAAACAAAAAGATGCTTACCGAAATATCTTAGCCATTACCTTTACCAATAAAGCGGTTCATGAAATGAAAAGCCGTATCGTTGGTAATCTTTCTGAGTTTGCTAAAGATAATCCATCGCCCAAAGCGGTTCAGTTAATGGAGGATCTTGCGAGAGAGACAAGCCTTTCCTTAATTCAATTAAAAACGAAATCGCAGGAAATCATAAAGCATTTAATTCATAATTATGCGGCTTTTGATATTTCTACCATTGATAAATTTACGCATAGGGTTATTCGTGCTTTTGCGCATGACCTCAATCTTCCGATGACTTTTGAGGTCACACTCGATACGGAAAATTTACTTATTGAAGCTGTTGATGCGATTATTGCACAAGCTGGTGAAGATGAAACTTTGACCAAACTGCTCATCGATTTTACCATGGAAAAAACCGATGACGACAAAAGTTGGGATGTCTCTCGTGAAATTCTCGAAACTGGAAGACTGGTTTTGAATGAGAACAATCGAAATGAAATTTTGCATTTTCAAGATAAAAGTATTTCGGAGTTTATCGAGATAAAAGCAAAAATGCTGGAACTCTGTAAAGAATTGGAGTCTCAAAGTAGCCAATCCGCCAGTGAAGCGCTTTCTTTGATTGAAAAAAACGGCATTGATTTAAAATCGTTCTCGAGAGGAACTTTTCCGAATCATCTGGAAAGTATTAGAGATGGTAAATTCAATCCAAGAAATAAAACTTTTCATGAGTTTGAAGATATTGCAATCAATAAAACGGCAAAAGATCGTGCATTAATTGAGAACATTATTCCCGGTTTGCTAAAAATACTTGAAAGCGTTTATAAGAATTTTGAAAAACGCGATTTTTATAAAGCCTTCCTTAAAAACATAACACCACTTTCGCTTCTCAATACCGTAAGCAATGAGCTGGCCAAAATTCAATCGGAACAGAACATTCTTTCGATTTCGGAATTTAACGCAATCATTCATCGTGAAATTCAGGAACAGCCTGCGCCTTTTATTTATGAACGTCTTGGAGAACGTTACCGCCATTTTTTTATTGATGAATTTCAGGATACTTCTGAAATGCAGTGGAATAATTTGATTCCGCTGATTCATAATTCGCTTTCGGGTCAGGATGATGCAGGAAACAAAGGGACGTTGATGATTGTGGGCGATCCGAAACAATCTATTTACAGATGGCGTGGCGGAAAAGCAGAGCAGTTTATAGAATTAGGGAAAGAAGATTTTAAATTTTTTCATCATGAAAAAGAACTTAAGCATCTAGATACAAACTATCGCAGTTACAGTCAGGTTATTGATTTTAATAATGCTTTCTTCAAATTGATTTCGTGTGAATTTGACAATCTGGATTATAAAGATTTGTATGAAAATCATAGTTTTCAGAATTCAAATTCAAAAAAAGGAGGATATGTTAATTTGAGTTTTCTTCCAATAATAGAAAAAGACGATAGTGCGGAGGAGGAAGATGCAATTGAAAAATCAGATTTGTATGTTTTGGCGGTTTTAAACACTATTCAGAAAGTTGTAAAGCAAGGTTTTGAATATAAAGACATTGTGATTCTTACTCGTAAAAGAGATCAGGGAGTCTTGGTGGCAAACTATTTAACAGAACAAAACATTCCGATTATATCTTCAGAAACTTTAATGATTCAAAATGCTGCCGAAGTTCGTTTGATTATCTACCTGCTTCGGTATTTGAATAACAATTCAGATTTGGAATCAAAGGCCTATTTTCTTCATTTTCTCGCTTTTAATAAAGAAGTTGAAATGCCGGTTCATGATTTTATTGCGCACGGAATGGCCTATAAAAGCGAAACCGATTTTGAGCAATGGCTTTTAAGTTGTGATGTTTCTTTCTCTTTTTCAGATGTTCGAAAAAAATCATTGTACGAAGCAGTAGAGCTGATTATTTCTAAATTTTTGAGTGTGTCGGAAAGAAATGCCTACGTGCAGTTTTTTATGGATATTGTCCTGGAGCGCGATATAAAAAATCAAGCCGGAATTGCTGATTTTCTAAATTACTGGGAAAAGAATGCACATAAATTCAGTATTCCTTCTCCAGAAGGCAACAATGCGGTTCAGATTATGACCATTCATAAGTCGAAAGGATTGGAATTTCCAGTCGTAATTATGCCGTTTGCAGAAGAAGATTATTCTAGAAAGCCAAAAGATAAATTATGGCTTGACGCCGAAGAAGAATCTTTGGGAATTCCAAAAGCCTTAATAGACAATAGCAGTGCCGTTGAGAATTTTGGAGAAAGTGCTTCGGCAGTTTTCAATCTTAAAAAACAAGAAGAACTGCTGGATAATATCAACGTTCTGTATGTTGCACTTACGCGGGCAGAAGAGCAATTGTATGTGATTTCGCAGGCAATGAAAGAACGAAAAGATGGCGAGCTGCCAAATAATATGGCGTCATTTTTTATTAAATACTTAATTCACGAAGGTTTTTTTGATGCTGAAAAATTAGAATATGAATTTGGAAGTAATGCTAGGCTTTCGCAACCAGAAAAAGTTATCGATACAATAAAAGCTATTGAAGCTGTTGGAGAAATCTTGGATCCGAAGAATATTAAAATTGCACAGCGCGAGGCTTTAATGTGGGGCACTCATCAGCAAGAAGCTATTTCTTATGGAAACATTGTGCATGAAATTTTGGCTTTTGTCAAAGATAAATCGGATGTCAATTTGGCAATTTCCAAAGCAATCGAAAACGGTCTGATTACTTTTGACCAAGTTGAAAAAGTAAATCAAACGCTTCTTGAAATTGTAAATCACCCAGAATTGGAAGATTGTTTTAATGGAAATCTTAAAGTTTTGAATGAACAGACTATAGTGCAGAAAGCGGGTAAGGTTTTAAAACCTGACCGAATTGTTTTGAATTCGAATAAGGAAGCTTTTTTGATAGATTATAAAACTGGTGCTGTAAATCCAAAATACAAACAGCAAATTCAGGAATATCAAGATGCTATTGAAGATTTAGGATATAAAGTGTTAAAAAGAGCTTTGGTGTATATAGGTACCGATATTGATGTGGTAAATTTGTGAAAAAATTAATCAGAAGTTAAAGGAATAACGAAGCTTTTTTATGATTAAGTTGTTAATATTTAACGTTTTAAATGGATAAAAATGTACGGAAAAATTAAAGAGCATCTGCAAAGCGAGCTGCAGGCTATAGAAGAAAATGGAATTTTTAAAAAAGAACGAATTATTACTTCGCCACAAGGTGCAGAAATAACAATTTCAACTGGTGAAACGGTATTGAATTTTTGTGCTAATAATTATTTAGGACTGTCTTCACATCCTGAAGTGATTCAGGCAGCAAAAGACGCTTTGGATTCTCACGGTTTCGGAATGTCGTCTGTTCGTTTTATCTGCGGAACACAGGATATCCACAAAACATTAGAAAAAAAGATTGCCGATTTTTATGGTACAGAAGATACTATTTTGTACGCAGCAGCTTTTGATGCTAATGGTGGTGTTTTTGAACCATTGCTTGGTGAGAATGATGCAATAATTTCAGACAGCTTAAACCATGCTTCAATTATCGACGGAGTTCGTTTGTGTAAAGCGGCTCGTTATCGTTATGAAAATAGCAATATGGAAGACTTGGAGCAGCAACTTATAAAAGCAAACGAAGCCGGAACTCGCTTTAAGTTAATCGTAACCGATGGCGTTTTCTCGATGGACGGACTTGTAGCTCCTCTTGATAAAATTTGTGATCTTGCAGATAAATACGATGCCATGGTTATGGTTGACGAATGTCATGCGGCTGGTTTTATTGGAGCAGCAGGCAAAGGAACTTTGGAGGCGAAGAATGTTATGGGGCGTGTTGATATTATTACTGGAACCCTTGGTAAAGCTTTGGGCGGTGCAATGGGAGGTTACACTACTGCAAAAAAAGAAATCATAGAGATTTTGCGCCAGCGTTCACGACCTTATTTGTTTTCGAACTCATTAGCGCCAGCAATCGTTGGGGCTTCAATTAAAGTTTTTGAATTGCTGGAAAAAGATACTTCGCTGCGTGATACATTAGAATGGAATACAAACTATTTTAAGCAAGGTATGAAAAAAGCAGGATTTGATATCATTGACGGAGACTCCGCAATAGTGCCAGTTATGCTGTATGATGCCAAGCTATCACAGGTTATGGCAGATGAGCTTTTGAAAAAAGGGATTTATGTAATCGGATTCTTCTTTCCAGTTGTGCCGAAGGAAAAAGCACGTATAAGAGTGCAGTTGTCTGCCGCTCATACCAAAGAACAGCTGGACAAGGCAATAGATGCTTTTACAGTTGTCGGTAAAATGTTAAAAGTTATATAATTACCACTTTGGTCAAATTTTTGTAGGTTTTTTTTAACATTTCATTTTGTATTTAAAAAATTTGGTGTTACTTTTGCTTGTAATTAACTAAATTGTAATTAAAAAAATTAAGTATGAAACATCTTAACAAACTTTTAGTTGCTGTAATGATGGCGATGGGTTTAAGCTCTCACGCGCAAGACAGTAACAATCCATGGGCTATCTCTTTTGGAGTTAATGCCGTGGATACTAGAACCAGTTCTGGTTCAGGAAGCGGATTCTTTGATCAACATTTTTCTCAGCCATTCTCTGTGAAAGACAACTGGAATATTCTTCCTTCTTTATCTTACATTGGAGTGTCTAAATATGTTGGTAGCGGTTTCTCTGTTGGTTTACAAGGATCTGTGAACAAAATAGATAAATTGGTTACTTTTGCTCCAACTGCTGCAGGTCACGATTCAAGAGGTAACGTTGTTACTAATCCTGGTGACTTAATGTACTACGGAATTGATGCTACTATCAAATACAGCTTCCAAGAATTAATCAAATCTAAAGTGATTGATCCTTCGTTATCTGTTGGTGGTGGTTACACTTTCTTCGGAGATAACAGTTTTGGAACTGTTAACCCAGGTGCTGGTATCACTTTCTGGTTTACAGATGCTATCGGTTTTGAGTTAGCTACAAAATACAAATGGGCTGTAGCTGCTAATGAGGATAAACCTCTTGACAGATCAGTTTTCCAACACACTGCAGGTTTAGTTTTCAAATTCGGAGGTAAAGATACTGACGGAGACGGAATCTATGACAAAGATGATGCTTGTCCAGATGTTGCTGGTTTGAAACAATTCAACGGATGTCCTGATACTGACGGTGACGGAATCGTTGATTCTTCTGACGCTTGTCCAGATGTATTTGGTTTAGCTGCATTAAACGGATGTCCTGATACTGACGGAGACGGAATTGCTGATAAAGATGATGCTTGTCCAGATGTTGCTGGTTTAGCTGCTTTAAAAGGTTGTCCTGATACTGACGGTGACGGAATCGCTGACAAAGATGACAAATGTCCTACAGTTGCTGGTCCTAAAGAAAATGGTGGATGTCCAGTATTAGACGCTGATAAAGATGGTGTTGCTGATAAAGATGATGACTGTCCTACAGTTTATGGTCCTGCAAGCAACAGAGGTTGTCCTGAAGTAACTGCTGAAGCATTAGAAGATCTTAAAGTTCAAGCTAGAGCGGTTTACTTTAACTCAGGAAAAGCTACTTTCAAAACTGGTGACAAAGAAACTCCAGCTAGATTAGATGCTATTAAAGAAATCCTTAAAAACTATCCAAACGCGAAATTCTCTATCGAAGGACACACAGATAGTACTGGTTCTGCTAAAGTAAACCAAAAACTTTCTGAAGATAGAGCTGCTGCTGTAATGAACGCTTTAATTGAAAGAGGTGTTAATCCAGAAAACTTAGAGTCTAAAGGATTTGGATCTTCTCAACCAGTTGCTAGCAACAAAACTGCTGCAGGTAAAGCACAAAACAGAAGAACAGAAATTAGACACATTGGTTCTAAATACCAAGGTAAAATCTAATTTACTTTCTAAATAAATACTAAAAGCCATTCTTAATTGAATGGCTTTTTTTATTTTTATCCTATGGTAAATACTTCTTTCATAGAAAAAATTGCAGCTGTTGTAATTCAGGATTATGCAGATAAATTAACTGAAACGACTATAATTCTGCCCAACAAAAGAGCTAAGGTTTTTTTGATTGAAGCTTTGAAAAATGAAACCGATAAAACAATTCTTTCTCCCGAAATTATCAGCATCGAAGACTTTGTGCAAGATGTGGCTGGAATACGTGCTATCGATCCTATCGAACTTTTATTTGAATTTTACGAAGTTTATTTGTCGGTTACAGATAAACAACAGCAGCAATCTTTTGAGCTGTTTGCTAATTGGGCCAAAACTCTATTGCAGGATTTTAATGAAATTGATCGTTATCTTTTAGATTCTACACATGTGTTCTCCTATCTTGATGCCATCGAAGTGCTCAAGAGGTGGAATCTTGAACCAGAAGAGAAAACCAAACTTGTAGATAATTATATTGATTTTTGGAAAATAGTTCCGTTGTACTATGATTCTCTTTACAATCATTTATTGCATAAATCCATTGGATATCAAGGACTAATTTATC
Organism: Flavobacterium procerum; assembly: GCF_042431625.1. NCBI lineage: Bacteria > Pseudomonadati > Bacteroidota > Flavobacteriia > Flavobacteriales > Flavobacteriaceae > Flavobacterium > Flavobacterium procerum. Next base: position 154,745 of record NZ_JBHLYW010000001.1, read on the forward strand.
GTGAGGCAGTCAATAATTTGAATCATTTTTCGAATGCAATCACTAATCGGCATTTTGTTTTTGCAGGGTTTAATGCCTTAAACGCTGCTGAGGAAAAAATTGTGCAGCATTTGATTTCAATTGATCAAGCTAAAATTTATTGGGATTCAGACCAAACATTTTTAAATGATCCGTATCATGATGCGGGTCTTTTCTTAAGACGTTTTAAGGCATCTTGGAAACATTATAAGGCAAATCCTTTTGAGTGGATTGTTGATGACTTTTCGCAGGAAAAAAACATCAATGTCATCGGGACGCCAAAAACAATTGGTCAGGCTAAAATCGCCGGCAGCATAATCGAAGAGATCATTAAGGAAAATCCGAATGCGTCACTTGATAAAGTCGCCATTGTTTTAGGGGAAGAAAACTTGTTGGTTCCCATTTTGTATTCGCTTCCTGCTTCGGTCGGGCCACTCAATATTACTATGGGTTATTCCGGAAAAAACAATCCGTCTCAGATTCTTGTTGCAAAGCTTTTTAAAATGCATACCAATGCGCTTTCGAGAAAAGGCGATAGTTATGTTTTTTATTATAAAGATATTTTAGATGTATTGACACATCCTCTTGTTGAGCCTTATTGCGGAACAGCGGGCTTGGTACGCATTATTAAAGAGAATAATTACACTTTTATTACTCATAATAAAGTTTTGGAATTGAACCACAATCATTCTGTTTTATTTAATTTGTTATTTAAAAAGTGGGATAGCGGGGCAATTACTGTTTTGGAAGGAATTTCGGCACTTCTGATCAAAATCAAAGAGAATTTCAGCAATGATAATGAAGAAGAGAAAATCGCAAAAACGTTTGTTTACGGTGTTTATAAAGTCGTAAATAAACTTATAAACTATTATTCGAAACATCATCATATAGACAACATCAGTACGCTTCATGCGGTTTACAAGCAGATAATCGATTTAGCAGAAGTTTCTTTTGAAGGAGAGCCGTTGCGAGGACTTCAGATTATGGGGGTTTTAGAAAGCCGTGTGTTGGATTTTGAAACGGTAATTGTGACTTCTGTTAACGAAGGAAAGTTTCCTGCCGGAAAATCGCAGAATTCTTTTATTCCTTATGATGTTAAAAAAGAACTTGAATTGCCGACTTATAAAGAAAAAGACGCTATTTACACTTATCATTTTTATCATCTGCTGCAACGCGCAAAGAATGTTTATTTGATTTATAATACTGAAAATGAAGGATTGGATGCCGGTGAACGCAGTCGTTTTATTACGCAGCTTGAAGTTGAAAAACAGCGGAAACACAATCTTACTTTTGATATTTATAATCCTGTGGTGCCTGCAGATGCCTATCTTCCGATGGTTGTTCCGAAGTCTGATTTGGTTATTGAGCGCTTGAAAGAAATTGCCACTGTTGGATTTTCTCCATCTGCTTTGACAAGTTATATTCGCAACCCGATTGAGTTTTATTTTCAGAAAATATTGCGGATTCGTGAAGTGGAAGAAGTGGAAGAAAACATAGCGTTAAACACTTTAGGGACTATAATTCATGAAACATTAAAAGAGCTTTACACGCCTTTCATTGGAAAGTTTATTTCGGAAGAAGATCTCGCGAATTGTTTTAAACTTTTGGACAATGAAGTTTTAAAGCAATTCAAACTTGTTTATAAGGAAGGTGAAATCAAAAAAGGGCGAAATCTTTTGGCTTTTGAAGTTGCAAAAAGAAACGTTTCTAATTTTCTCAAAATGGAAATGGAGTCTTTGAAAAATGATGAAGCAATAAAAATCATTGCACTAGAACAAACTTTTGAACGTTGGTTTAATCATCCAAAATTGCCTTTTCCCGTTTTGATTAAAGGAAATGTCGATCGTATTGAAGAACGTAACGGAAAAATTAGGATTATCGATTATAAGACGGGAAAAGTTGAGAAAGCAAACGTTGTGCTGAAATCGTGGAGCGGATTGACTCAAGAGCTTAAAAATGATAAAATAATACAGGTTTTGGCTTATGCTTTTATGTATGAAAAAGAAGCTGGAAGTTTGCCGATCGAGGTCGGAATTATATCTTTTAAGAATCTGAAGTCAGGTTTTCTTCCTTTTGGTTTTAAACCTGAAAAAGAGCTGAATATGGTTGTGACTTCAGAAATGCTGGATTTTTATTTAGAGGAAATTGCGAATCTGTTAAGTGAAATTTTCGACATCGCTATTCCTTTCGAGGAAAAAATTTAAACAAAACCAAATATTTAGTTAAGCGGTTTTTTATGTAGAAATAACACATTGTTTGTTGGGATTGAAAGTGTATTTGTTTAAGAATCAATCAATTTCGTTCCGTTTTTCAATTTCAAGACGTTTTTTAAAACGCTCGATAAACAAAATGCAGATTTTATTTACAAAAGTCGTTTTATTGAAAATATGTCAAAATTGAGTGGGTAATTTTTCATTTTAAGAATTATCTGATGTTTTGATAAAAGAAAATTCATTTGGCAAATCGATGATCAAAAACTGAAATTATTCTAACCGAAAAAGAACAGAGCAACAATCTAAAATAAGTTAAACAAAAAAAGAAAATACTTTTAAACTGACCGCAGTATTCGGATGTTGAGTCTTTTAGTAAAATTTTAGGTAATCTAGTTTTGGGAGGTTTGTTTTAAGGTGTTGATAATCAATAAAAAAGCCGATATTCTTTTGTGGATATCGGCTTTTTTTATGCTTCGCTTTAGCTGAATATTTTTTTGAAAAAACCCTTTTTCGGAGCTTCTTCAGAATTAGAATTATTTATAATTCCGTTCTCGATTCTAAATCTTCTAAACTTCATCAGCTTGACATTTAAGTCAAAGCGCAATTCATCTACTGTTTTCATTTGGAAATTTTTTTGCAAAATTAAAGAAAAACTTTCGTGAAATGAAACCAACTTTAAATGTTAATTTAAAAATTGAATTTTATGAAGCAATTTGTTATGATTTTGATAATATTTGTTTTTTCTGTTAATTTTTTTTGCATATTTTATTTTAAAGAACAACTTTATTTGTGCTCTAAACAAAAGTATGTCAAGTGATTGCATTGTGTCTTTTTTTTAACAAGTGTTTATCGGACAATTGTTTTTATTAAAATAACTTTGACCCAACTTAAAAATGTTAATGAACGTTATGATTGATTTAAATACGCTGGTAGAGGAGACGGGTGCTGAATCTGGATTAAGTTTTAATATTGATGGAATTTTACTTGATTCTGTCAATTTGGAGTACGACGGAAATGTGGCGGCTATGATTGGGATGATTTTAAAGATGTGTCTTGAAATGTCTGAAGATGTAAACAACGGAGATCTTAGACAAGTTATGATTAAAAATAATGACGGAATTGTAGTGGCAAATAAAGACAATGAGGATAACTGTATTGCACTACTTTCTAAAGATATTAGTAAAATGGGTCTTTTGCTTCGCAAAATGGATACTGTTTTCAATAATTAATTTAAACCAAATTTTTACATGTCAGATTTTTTACAAAACTTTCAAAACGATCTAAAAGAAAATATTAAAGGATTTATTGCTGTTTCGGTAACAGAAGTTGAAACAGGTATGGCTTATTGCTCTTTGACTGTTAATCCGGATTTTGACCCGGAATTAGCATCTGCTTACAATTTAGAAGTTGTAAAAGCTAAAATGAATGCTATTAAAGCTTTAGGATTGGATCAAAAAATCAATGATATTTTAATTTCATTAAGCGATCAGTTGCACATTATTGATGTGTCTGAGGATGGAAGATATTTTATCTACTTAGCTGTAGATGCTACAAAAGCAAATTTAGGATTGACAAGAGCTATTTTGTCTAAATACAAAAAAGATATTACTTCGAAGTTATAAAGATATTTGCCCCCAAGAATGAGAAAAAGGCTGTTTCAAGATTATTTGAAATGGCCTTTTTCGATTTTGATATTTTCATTTATTCAAAGAACTTTGATAAGACTGATTTGAGCTCTTCTTTATTTTCGATATGACTCATATGACCGTCGTCAAAAGAAGCCAATTCGGCAGTGGTGTCTTCAATCTGTTCAATGCTTTCTTCATAGTTTAAGACGGGGTCTTTTTTTCCTAAAATCAGCAGAATTGGAAACAAGTTTTTGCGAACCAGTTCTTCTCTGTCTTTTCTTATTTTCATTCCTTCCAATGAGGCAATAATTCCTTGGAGCGGGGTTTTAAGAGCTTCTGATTTTGCTTTTTCGATTTCTGTCGCCAAACGTGCCCTGTTTTTTTCGCTGAATAGATTCGCTACAGCGAGACTTACAAAACCGGTATAATTCTGTTTTACTGTTTTTATCGCTCTGGTGCGGTTCAGTTTTTTCTCTTCGCTGTCTTCTTTAGCAGTTGAATTTAATAAAACTAATTTTTGAATTTTTTCCGGATACAATTCGGCAAAGGCCAAACCAACGTAACCGCCCATAGAATGCCCAAGAATAGTTGCTTTCTCGATTTTTAGATGTTCTAGGACTTGATTTACGGCATTGGCATTGTCTTCCATTTCATGAACATATCCCAAACATTCAGATTCGCCATGACCTAATAAATCGATTGTTACAACTCGATATTTTTCTGAAAACAGATTGACATATTCTGTCCACATTTTTTTGTTTTCAAGAAAACCGTGAAGTAAAACTATTGCTTTTCCATTTCCGGTATCGGAATAGGATATTTTTGTGTTTTTGTAAAGAGTCTGATTCAAAATGGAGATTTTATAGCAAAAATACGCTATTTTATCAGTCCTATAAAAAGCAAAATCATTTTGTTATTTTAAATTAGTCTTAATTATGTGTTTAATTGTTTTAAATTCTATATTTTTGCACCGTTATATATTTTATCAGAATGGCATTAGTTAGTGATTTGACCACCAAAGTATTATTTGAAACCGAAAAAGGATACAGTTATCAATGTGATTTGACCAATAGTATAGTTATCAATTTTGTTGATACAATGTCAAGTTACAAGATTCATGATTTTTTGATTTTTCAAAGAAAGGTCAATAGCGTTGACATTCTTAACATGTTATATGACTTGTCTGATCAGTCAGATGCACAATTGATTGAAACTACCAAGAGAAATTTTTCCAGAAATCTTACCATTTGCGAAATAGTGCAATTGAGAGATTTGTTAAACGGAACAAAATTTACACTCAACTTACATTCTATGCTTTGCAGTATTGCAAACGTCGAGCTTATTTAGATTCTTACTTAGATTAAATCCAAATTTTCAGGCATTTAGGGTGGTCTTCTTTAATTTGTGTAATTTTACACATCTAAAAATTAAAGATTATGAAAGATTTACTAAGAACACGTACTTCATTAGTTGAAGGTGTAGAAAATATATTGAACTTACAGGCAAAATTAGAAAGCGACGCTTCTAACAAATATTTAGCTATGGCTGCATGGTTGGATAGAAATGGTTATGCGAATACAGCATCTTATTTGTACAAGCAAGCCGAAGAAGAAAGAGAGCACTTTCTAAAAGTTTTCAAATATATTACAGACATGGGAGGGATTGCCGTTACGCCATCTATTCCAGAAGTGCAGCAGGAATTTGCTTCTTTGAGAGAAGTATTCGAAATTGCTTTACAAAACGAAATCGCAGTTACACAGGCTGTGAATAAAGTAATCGCAAAATGTAGAGCTGAAAACGATTATGCTACAGAAGATTTTATGATGTGGTATGTTGCTGAGCAGAGAGAAGAAGAGAAAAATGCAAGAAGAGCTTTAGAACTTTTTGATTTAATCGATGAAAATGAAGCTGCTGGTAAATTCCAATTGGACGTACAAATCTCAAAAATCGGATAATAACCGATTTATAAAATTAAAAAAGCCCTTAATATTTTTATTAAGGGCTTTTTTTATGTCTATTCATTCATCAGTTTTTAATCAGGTTAGGCTTCGGAGAAGCCAGATATTTATAGAAATTTATTTATTATAAACGATAAAAGCTCCGGAGCAGCGACATGTAGTTTTTTATATTCTTAATAGGATAATGCAATAAGTCGATTGGTAATGCGGATAAAGCAGATTTGCGTCGTAAAAACGCGGATTAAAACGGATTTTTTAATAATCTAACTAAAAATCTATATAGATAATCCGTTTTAATCCGCGTCTTCGCGTTAGCGAATCCGTACAATCTGCGTCTGATTAGGCGGATTTTCAAGAAATATCAATATAAAAAAAGGCTGTCCACTAATTTTGGACAGCCTTTGGTTTATTTACTCATTCATCAAGCTTTCAATCTCGTCAGCTTCAACAGGAATGTTTCTCATCAAATTGAAAGGTTCTCCTTTTTCCTGAACCACAACGTTATCTTCTAAACGGATTCCGAATTTTTCTGCTGGAATATAAATTCCTGGCTCAACTGTAAAAACCATATTCGCTTTCATTGGTTCGTGAAGCAGTCCGTAATCGTGCGTGTCTAGTCCCATGTGGTGAGACGTTCCGTGCATGAAATATTTCTTGTAAGCCGGCCATTCTGGATTTTCGTTCTGAACATCAGCTTTGTCTAATAAACCTAAACCTAGCAATTCAGAAGTCATGATTTTACCCACTTCAATATGATATTGTTTCCAAAGTGTTCCTGGAGTAAGCATTTTTGTAGCTTCGTTTTTAACTTTTAAAACCGCATTGTAAACCGCCTTCTGACGCTCTGTAAAACGTCCTGAAACCGGAATTGTTCTGGTCATGTCGCTTGAATAGTTGGCATATTCGGCAGCAACGTCTAACAACAATAAATCCCCGTCTTTACATTGCTGATTGTTTTCGATGTAATGCAAAACATTTGCATTGTTTCCAGAAGCGATAATTGGTGTATAAGCAAAACCTTTAGAACGGTTACGAATAAATTCGTGCGCTAATTCAGCTTCAACTTCATATTCGGTAACATTTGGTTTTACGAATCCTAATAATCTGCGGAAACCTTTTTCTGTAATATCGCAAGCATGCTGAATCAAATCGATTTCTTCGCTTTCTTTTACAGAACGAAGTCTTTGTAAAATTGGGTTGCTTTTTGCAACATTGTGCGCTGGATAACGCTCTTTCCACCATTTTACAAAACGAGCTTCACGGGTTTCTGTTTCAACAGTTGCACGATAATGTTCGTTGGTGTTGATGTACATCGTATCGGCGTACGTCATCATTTCGTTCAAAACTTTATGAAAATCCTGCAACCAATAAACGGTTCTAATTCCCGAAACCTGAAAAGCACGTTCTTTAGTCAGTTTTTCGCCTTCCCAAACTGCAATATGGTCGTTGGTTTCTCTTAAAAAAAGAATTTCTCTTTGGCTTTCATAAGGCGCATCTGGGAACAAAAGCAAAACGCTTTCTTCCTGATCGACACCGCTTAGATAAAAAATATCTCTGTGTTGTGCAAACGGCAAAGTACTGTCGGCACTAATTGGGTAAATGTCATTGGAATTGAACACGGCAACCGAATTAGGTTTCATTTCTGCCATGAATTTTTTGCGGTTTTTTATAAAAAGAGCGCTGTTTATTTGATGATATTTCATAATTGTTTCGTTTTTGAACTTTGAATTTCAAAATTACGTTTTTTACGGAAACAGCATGAAATTGATTTATTAAAGTTTTCTTATTTGTTTTTTTGTTTTGCCACGAAGGCGCTAAGGCACTACGTTTTTTCTTTAAATCATAATGGAATAATCTTGTAAAGTCGCTAAAGCCCAAAGTGTTTTTACCCAATATTGTCATTTCGACGAAGGAGAAATCTCCACAAGTGACTCGACAAAGATTGAGAAAAAACTTAGCAACTTAAAATTTTTAAAATAATGGCGTGTCCCTCCGGGTCGGGCTTTCGGCTATATCTTTTATTCCGCTCCGCTTCACAAAAGGATACCGCCTTTATCCCTCACGCAAACTCGGTTTCATAAGAAGTTTCGTTTAGGAAATGAGTTTTAAATTGTATTAATTTGTATGTTGTTGTTTTGAGAAAAACTAGTAAAACTTACATTAATGATTCAAAAAATAATAAATAGAGTTCTAAATAAACAAAAGTCAATTTACATTGCAGAAACACAAATTCGTTTTAATGGAGAGAAATATTATGAAGATATAATTGAGACACAAATTACTAACAAGGAAACGTTAATAGGATTAGGTAGAGGAGTTGAATTGGTTTTCGAAAACGGAAAACCCTTAAAAGCGTATCAATATTATGAAGAAATGCAAAGATTGACTGTTTATTCGCGAATTAAAGAACGAGAGTTACAACCTGATGAAAAACAATATAAATTACCAGCTTTTAAGATTAATTATATTTTGAAATTTGAGGAAAACCCAAATGGATTTCATCAACTAGGAGGTAATTTTTCGAATGAATTCAAGGTTCCAATTAATAATTGTTGTGTCCCTTTTCAATATTTAGGTTTTATTAATAATGAAGATGAAAATTTTAAATGGTTACCGTTTAAATTGCATTTAACCTGTCCTATTTATTTGAATTTTGAACAAATTTTTCTTGATTATTCAGATGATTCATCTCCGGTTATTTTAAATTTAGAAGATGTTGAAATTTGTGACACATCTTTCAATGAAGTTAAAAAAGATTCTGTGATAATTTTTGAAGAGCAAAGATTTGATTTCAAAAAAAGTGTTGAGTATTCAGGTATTATAGATTCAGGGATGCCAAATTGGATGCAGGGACAATATATTCCTACATGTCCAAAATCTGGAAGAAAAATGAAATTTTTATGTCAATTGCACAATGGCCCAAAAATGAAAAGTTCTAATATAGTTCCTGAAGGCGATTGGAATAAAAATTATTTTGATGAATTAAATTTTTGTGGAGCAGATCTTTATGTTTTTTTTGAACCAATATCTAAGGTCGCTTGTTATTTTGTTCAATACACTTAATAGCGTAAATTTTCAATTCATTTCAGTAACAATTTTCCTATCTTTAAAACCTCACCAAATAAATAACAACCAAATGGGATTTAATTTTTCAGGAATTGCAATTAATAAAAATTACAAGGATAACTTCGAAGAACTTCAGGAAAAACTGGGATGGACTTTAGAAAAGACAGAAGAAATTGATTTTGAAACCGCATCTGCAAATTGGAAAGACGAAGGAATCTGTGATGTTAGTTTTGATGAAAATGCTACTTTGCTTTTTGTAAGCATGGATCGCTGTACAAATCTCCATTATCTAGAAGACGCGGCTGTTTTTACTTTTGCGCTTTCAGAAACTTCGATGGCTTTTTATCTTGGCTACAGCGAAAACGGAGAAGAAAAACGTGAAATTATGGAAGTAGAAGACGATAGAGTGACCGATGACGGCGAACCACTCAAAGCCGAAGAAAACGAAGACGATACCTCTGAAGTAATCTGGAATATGATCGGAGAAGTCTTGGGAGAAGATTTCTGGTCGAGAGCACATGACGAAAAAGCGTATCGATACATTTTTAAATAAAGTATAAAAAAACATATAAAAAAACCGAAGCTTTTGAAATTTCAAAAGCTTCGGTTTTTTATAATTAAAATACAATTTTTCTCACTGTTCCATTGGTTTTGAGTTTAGAATTGTGTAATCTTGATGTTCAAAAAATCAAAAAGAATGGAATCAATATGTTCAAAAATACAAACTGAAATTTGAGCGTTTTGGTTTGAATGAATATTGTTAACGAAGAATGAAGGAAAGTATTCACCTCGCTAGCGCGAGCGTCCCGCTCGTGAACACAACTATACGTGCACGAGCGGGACGCTCGCGCTAGCGGGGCTCAAAAATACAAACTGAAATTTGAGCGTTTTGGTTTGAATGAATATTGTTAACGAAGAATGAAGGAAAGTATTCAAATACTAAGAAGCAAAATCTCACTTCCTTTAAGCGAAGCAATTCGTCTTTTAAAGAAAAATAATGGTGATGTTTTACTTTCGGAGCAAGATTTTCATAATGAAAACATTTGTGAGATTGCTGAAAAAACAGAATGCGATAAAGAAACTGCAAAAAAAGAGTACCAAATTTGCAATTACGATGTGACAAAAGCGATTGAAAGAATCAATCAAAAGCCAGTTGTTATAGCAACAGGAAATAATCCTGTTTCGAAAATCGGTTTTATTTTATGGCCAGAAAATACAAAAGGAGAATTTTATAAAACAGAAAAAAGAAACGATGTTTTTATTTCGACAGAAGATTTTGAGCTTGTTTTAAAAGCTTTCGAATCGGTTTTTCCAATAAAAAATCCTTTTAATAATAACATTGAAGATAAATTTGACAAAATTGGACATAACTTTTTTGACAATAAAATCTGCGAGGAAATTGTGAAAAAGATAAATCTGATAAAAACGGATGATGAAAATGTGAAAACTTTTCTAGAAGAAGTAAAAAACTGGCTCAATGATAAGTTGGCTTACGCTGATTGTATTGTGGTTTATGGTAATTTATAAATAATTGTTATGACAAAAAGAGAAAAAATAATTGGAAATTATGTTGAAGGGTATAATCAATTTGATATTGATAAAATGATTGCTGATTTTGATGAAGCAATTATTTTTGAAAATGTTCAAAATGGAGAAATCAACATGACTTTAAACGGAATAAAAGAGTTTGTTTCTCAAGCCGAAAAAGCCAAAGAATATTTTTCGGCAAGAAAACAAACTATTACAGGATTCAGTCACGATGCGACTACAACAACAATCGAAATTGATTATCTGGCAATTCTAGCAATAGATTTCCCAAACGGATTAAAAGCTGGGCAGGAATTGAACTTAAAAGGAAAATCGGTTTTTGAGTTTTCAGGTGGTAAGATTATTAAGCTGACGGATGTTAGTTAGCATAAAATGCATCCATCTTAATTTATTTTTAGAGACAAACAATAATTTGTATGTATAAATCTATGGATGATAAATTGCAAAAGTATGTTGAGGAAAAATTGACCGTCGAGTTGCATAAAATAATCAACTCAAATCATCATCATCCTATTACCCAGTTAAATGAATTTGAAAAAACAATCATCTATCATTATACCGATTATGGTAATGATTCCTTAAATGAAAAATTAATTAATGGCTATAAAATGCCAGAATTTGGAAGATATTTAAACTATTCTCTTAATAAATTACCAAGTTATAAACTTCTTTGTTACAGAGCGATAATATGCAACAGATTAGATTTGCGAAAATATTATGATGCATTTGCAGATGATTCAGTTATTGTTGAAAAAAGTTTTTGGCCCTGCAGTAAGTCCAAGCTGATAGCGTTGACGTTTAGCGCGAGTCCGCTTTTCATAATAATATCTAAAAGAGGCAAAGACGTAGAAAAAATTAGTAAATTTGGAAGAGTTGGGGCTCAAAAATGAAAAAGAAGTCCTTTTCATGTCCGGTTCAAAATTTAAGGTGCTGGAAATTGAAGATGAAGCGGGAAAAATAAGAATAACGCTAGAAGAAGTTTGATATGGATTTAGTAAAAGAATATAAAGAGAAATCAAATTTTAAAGATGTAAAAGAAGTATCTGCTGTTTTAGCAACAGTTTTTACGGATCTTTTTGTACTCGGAACTATTAAGTCAGATTATAAAAGTAAACAGACTATTAGTAAAAAAGAAGATGTTAATTCTCGTACCATAAAACTATTAGAATACATTTTGTCTAATGATTTTGTGACTTCAAAAGAAACAAAACTAAAGGTCATAAAATTATTAGATGATTTAAACTATAGAAACGAAATACTCCATTTAATGGACGAATCTAATAATGCTGCTGAAGAAGATCTTAAAAAAACAGCAGAACAAATGGGACGAAAATTCATGTCGTCTGAGAAAAAATAAATCTACATGGCAATGTATTTTAAATTGTAACATAAAATCTTTTGAAATTCTATATTTTGCAGTTGAAAAAACTTCAGAATTTTGCGTTTTATGGGCAGAAAAACAATTGAAATGTGGAAACTAAATACATCAATAAAACATCATGTAATTATAGCTGTTCTCATCGGCTTATGGCTTTTTGTTTTTGCTTTTATCATAAAACCTTTTGACGACGGAACTATAAATTTCAGAGACTGGTTTTTTATCAGTTTTGGATTTAGTTTGATGGCGTTTTTGTGTTATAGTCTTTTGGCAATCGTCCAAAAAAGCTTTTACAAAAGAAAAGGAAAATGGAACCTGGCCTTAGAAATAGCAAGTTTTTTTCTTTTTTATTTATTGTATTTAATTGGTGTTTTTGCCTTTTATAAAAGTCCAATCTTAAACGGCGGTTATAGTTTTTCAGAATTTTTCTCCATAATATTTGTCAAAGTTGCGTTGATTTTAACTCCCTTAATTATTCTTGCCAGAACTTATCTCATAAAATTGATTCCAATAAAAGACGATAATTTACTGTTTAAAGGAGAAAACAAATTAGATATTCTAAAAATCAATAAAGCCGATTTGGTTTGTATTTCGAATGCCCAGAATTATGTTGAGATTTTTTATCTCGAAAACGAAAAATTACGCTCAAAACTAATTCGTTCTACGCTTAAAAAAGTTCAGGATGATTTTGAATTTTTGGTACAGATTCATCGTTCACATTTAATCAATCCGTTGCATTTTAAATCGTGGAGAAATCCAAATACCATTATTCTGACTCAAATCGAACTTCCGGTTTCTAAGAACTACAAAGAAGATTTACTGGCCCTGTAAAAAGAAGCAAAGAAAACATGAGAAGAATAAAAGTTGTATTTTCGCTCCATAATCCAAAACGTAAAGATTGAAAAAACATATAAAATACCTAATTACACTCTTTCTGACTTTTGTCGTGATTGCGGGCGATGGTACGTTGTATTCTCAATCTAAATCGGCGGAATATTATCAGTGTTCGTTTGTAGTTTCAAAAAGAGAATTAAATTTTAAAAGTTCTCGTTTATACAAATTTGGACAAATTTCTTCTTTTGGTAAAACAGGATTTTCAATTGTTTTGAATTTTCTTAAAACCGAAAAGGTTTTTACTTTTCAAATTAAAAAACTGCTGAAACTGCAAAATCTGCTTCATCAAAAACTAACGTCATTTATAAATCAATCTGTTTTTATAAATGAAATAATCACTTCACAACACTTCGGTAAAAGTTTATACAACGCTTAAGAAAATTTATTTCTAAGCACAGATGATACAATAATGTCTAATCATTTATCATTTTCAAAATGTATAAACAAAATAAAAATTCTCGTTTGGAGCCATCCAAGCGACCACTTCTTCATATAATAAAAAGAAAAATTGTAATTATAATAACAGCCTTTATGCTCGGAATGGCAAACGGAATGAATGCCGAAGATCGTTCAGTTAATGGAAGTTTTGTGCAAACAGAACAACAGGATAAAAAAGATTGATTTTTTAATTAGAAAATTAGTCAATGAAGTAATTAGAAAATTATTTTTATGTCCTGTGGTCTTTGCAGTGTATTATAGCCTATTTTATTACAAACAAAACTTCTTGAGACTAAGAGACTAATTAGACAAGTTTACTTTTGCCTGAAAAATGAAGAGCAAGGAAAATAGCAATCAGATTGTATTAAAGACGATGCAAAATGAGTGTTGATTTTTTTTGGCTGTATAAGTAAATCAATTCTTTGGGATTATTTATATGATATTTCTAATTACAATTAAAATAGAATGTAATATGCTAAATGATGAAGCCAAAAGTAATTACGATTTGCTTTCAATAATTAAAATCTGGAACAATTAACAATCGATAATATAATTAATAGTTTTTAAAATCTTCTAAATGAAAAAATATATAATCATGCTAGTAGTAATTCAAAGTGGAATTATGATGGCACAAACCAAAACAGTCGTAACCCAATATGGCGAACGAGTAACTATACATCCTAATGCAAATGACGGATTAACGGCTACTGATGGCTTTATTCAATTGGGAGGTGCCTTGACAAAGCCCTCAACTTTAACAACCACCTCAGATTATACACTTGCTATAAAAGGATTGCAGACAGGTTTGTCTACAGACAATATTTTGGTAACAGATGCAGATGGTATTCTAAAATTAATCAAAAAAAATGATCTGTCAAACGGCTGGCTATTAGATGGGAATACTAATGGAGCTTTAAAATCTGTAGGGACTAATGATAATTTTGATTTGCCTATTGAAACTAATGGAGCAGAAAGAATACGTGTTACTTCTGATGGACAATTACTTGTTAACACAACTGCTCCACTGGCAGGAGGAGCAACTGCCAAAGTGCAGATTAATAATGGTACAACTGCTGGTGCATTACAAATTAAAGATGGTACACAAGGAGATGGAAAAGTATTGACTAGTGATGCAAACGGATTATCTACGTGGCAGACAAGTAGAGTTGCTATTGTTGATGGAGTTAGACCCATAGGAAGAATTGATTTTGCTTCTAGTGGTAATAATCTTCTTAGCGGTTCTATCGATTTGCCTGTAGGGGATTGGCTTATAAATACTGGTTTTTTAATTAACCCTAAAACAGGTGTATCTAAACCGGTAATAAATTCTAATTATGCAGCAAGGTTAACTTTTTCTAGCAGTAATACGGATATAGTGACTACAGGATTTACTTATATAGGAAGTAATGCATCATTAAATACAATAAGTACAGGTTCAGCAACACCTTCATATGTAATGTTTGCAGCAGGTAGTTTTAGGGTTAGGAACACCAGTGGAGGGGTACTGAGATTGTATTTGTGGAATATGGGATCTGTCGGTGCTTTTGGAGGAACAGAAATAGGTTCAATAGCAAATAATGGAGAAAATTATATATACGCCATTGCTGTAAAGTAAAAAAGATTTTAGATTTTATAGAAATGATCACAATATGATGGAATAATTTAACAAACCAAATAGCACGGATTTGTAATACGTTCCTACAGTGATAAGTCAGGAGGAAAAAAAGCTACAAAACTTCGAGTTTGTAGCTTTTTTTGCAAAGTGCGGGTTTTAAAGTAAGAGAAAACAGCTGTCGCAGTTTTTTCTGCGAACTAATTCAGCTAAAACAAAAGAAGATCTAGTTCTATAAAAACAATCTTAAAAAGAAACTCTGATGGTACTTTCAAGAGTTCTTTTTTCTTAATACGTATAAGCTTCTCTGTTTCGGTCCTTTTGTGATGTGTTTGGGTTATTTAGTTAACCCTTTAGATTCATACGCTAAAAAAATATCCATTCTGATGTAAAATTTTAGGTTGAATAGCAAATCGTTTAGTTCTAGAGCCTAAAATTTTGATTATTTTACCTAGATGTTTGGTCATGCAACCGAAACACTTCATGATAAAGCCTAAAAGCTTCGTTGAAAAAGTATAATGTAGATTTGCTTCTTTTTTTAATTTCGAGGAATGCCTTTGACAAAGGTTTTACCTAATCTTGTCATTCTGAGGAACGAAGAATCATACAAGAAACTCTGCGTGCAAAATCAATAATCTTTATCGAATTCCGAGTGTGATTGCTTCGCCAGTTCGCTATCGCTCGTGTCTTCGTTCCTCAGAATGACAAACTGTTGTGTGTAGTTGCTTGCTAAACCTTAGAGACTCTGCATGCTAGATTGTCGATCTTTGTAGAGTTTCTACTGTGATTTCTCCTTTCAGTCGAAATGACAAACTGTTCGAAAAAAAGCCGAAGCATTTTGCTTCGGCTTTTTGTTATGTGCTAGATATTGGCAATTTTTTCTTCCAGATATAAAATCTGTTTTTTCATGCTTTCAATGGTTTCTTTTCTAGATTCTGCTAATTCTTTATAATTTATAGATGTCTCTGTAATTTGTGGTTCAGATAAATGACTATTTTCATTTTTAATCATTGGACCTTCGTTTTTTATCAACCATTCACAATTGTATTTGGGATAAATTTCAACAATTTTAGAAATCCATTTTGATTGAATATCACTGTTATTCGCAATAGCTCTTGATAAAACTCCTTTGCTGGCGCCTATTATCAGCTCCAGCTTTGAAATAGTTATACCTTCGTTATCTGCTATGTATTTGAAATTTTTCAATATATTGTTCATTTTGTAGGATAATTATCATAAATAATTTGCTAGTTTTGAAAATTATCATACATTTGTTTCAAATTTTAAAACAAAAAAAGCAATGGACAAAAGTAAAACAAAAAATTACAAATCCTATGATTCTACTGTGCTAGAAGCCTTGTTTTTAAAATATAAGGTTTCAAAATATTACATCCGCCAATGTATAAACGGAACAGTACAGGGGGTAAAACCCGACAATATCAAAAGGGATTACGTAACAATGGAGAAGGCAAACAAGGAAACCGTTCTAAATCTTGTGAGAAAGACAATGGATTAGTACAAAATCGTAAAACAAAAAGCGCGATGAATAAAAGCAGAAAAGCAAAATCGAGTTATAATCGAGATATTATAAAGATGATACAAAACAAGTACAGATGTACTCCCGATTACATAAGAAAATCTATTCGTGGCGATCGCGTTGGGAGTATTTCAATTCTGATAAGAGAAGAATACGAAAGGCTGAATGACAAAGTTGTACAAGTTATAAACATCGAGGCACAAAAACTATAGTTAGATAAACGGGCATTTCTTTAAACTCGTTCTTCATTACCAAAATTACTTTCCTTCCAAAAACAAATTTCTTCCCAAAAACAAATTTACACCCAAACAAATACCACACTAGTACAATTATTAATTTTTAAATTCATGTAAAATGAAGAAAATTACACTCTTGCTATTGGTAATTCAAAGCGGGATTATGATGGCGCAAAAGACTATACTAGCTCCTACTGGGCAAAAAATCACGATTCATCCCAATGTAAACAATGGTCTTACTGCTACTGATGGCGTCATACAACTGGGCGGTACTTTAGTTAAACCTACAACTATAACCACCAGTGCTACAAATACTCTTGCAATTAAAAATCTTACAGCCAGTACCGATGCCAGTGATGCCCCTATAGTAGTTGCGGCAGATGGCACTCTTAAAAAAGGAGCTTTCCCACCAATTGATATAGTTCCTACGGATATGGGAACTGTAATTGCTGTAGATGGCAAGCTCGAAACAGCACAAGAAATTACGGTAAAGCTTAGAGAAGATTATCCTATTGGCTCTACTGACAACTCAAACAGGGTAGTAGGCAAACTTACTGCTGTAACCGATACCGATAACACCTTTGTAACCAGCGATACCAGCAATTCCTTTACTGTAACTACAACTGGTTTGTATACGGTTTACATAAATACTATGTTTTATAATACAAGTGGTACCGCGGGAGGTAATCCGGCTATAGGAGTATGGTGTAATACCGACAATGTTTGGGTAGCACGTAACACCTATGCTTTAAGTGATGTAAACATGAACACGACCTTGATTACTACCATAACTATGTCTGCAGGCAAAACCTATTCGTTTAGGGCGTCCTGTGGTTATGCAACAGGTGCTTTAAGGGCAGAATTCACTTATTATTCCATTAAAAGATTATAACCAAAAAAGATAGCGTACTTCTTTTAAGTATCGAATTAAAACAAAGTAAAATGAAAAAAATAGTATATCTGATTTTGTTACTTCAGATTGGAGTAATAAACGCCCAAACCAAAACCGCAGTATCTCCTTATGGTGAAAAAATTACGGTTAATACCAGTGCCAATAACGGACTTACTAATAACAATGGCACTCTGGAACTGAATGGTGAATTAATAAAACCTACATCTATTGCGACAACCGCAGTAAATACGCTGAAATTAAACGGCCTTACCGACAGTACCGACAGCAACGATAAGCCTATTGCAGTAACAGCAGACGGCATTATAAAAAAGACTGCTTTTCCTGTTATCAATATTTTGCCTACCGATATAGGTACGGTGATTACACTAAACGGCAAACTCGAAGTAGCACAGGAAATCTCTGCTCTTCTGACAACAAATTTTCCTATTGGCACCAGTAGTCCTGCTGTAAAAGTAATTCCTAATATAACCAATGTCTTGATAGATAATAAAGGCACTTTTGCAAGTGACGGTACCGGCAATTCGTTTACTGTAACTGCAGATGGTCTTTATGCGGTAACTATTAATACACAAGTTGTTAATACAAATACTGTACAAGGCGGAAATCCTTCGATAGGGATATGGTGTAATACTGATAACCAGTGGCTGTGCAAAATAAATAACCAAACTGGAAACGATTCTAAGATCAATCTTACATTACTTAACTCAGTTCCAAAGTCTTCCTCCAAAACTTATTCGTTTAGAGCGGGTTATTCTACCAATACAACAGCAACAATTATGGCTCTTAATTCAGGGGGTACTGGTAACGGTCCTGTTACTTACTTTTCAGTCAAAAGGGTAAAATAGGTACAAGAGTTGATTTTAAAAATAAAATTCAAAAGCATTAAAATTTATATCTATGAAAGTAAAAAAACTTTTGCGCCTGTGGTTTCTTTTTCTGAGCGCGATTAGTATGGCGCAAAGTCCTGTCGGAATAAGTCCAAATGGTGAAAAAATCCCTTTAATACCTTATACAGATAACGGCATAACTGCCAGTGCTGGATTTATGGGGCTGGACGGTAATCTTAGTAAACCTACCGCTGTTATTACTAGCGAAAATAACACACTTGGTTTAAGTGGTCTGCAGGTTAGCGCTAATACCAGTGATAGTCCTATTGTTGTAGATGCAGATGGTATTTTGAAAAAAGGTAGTTTTCCGCTTATTAATATTACACCCTCAAACCGAGGAACTGTAATGGCAATTAATGGCAAGTTAGAAGTAGCCCAGGAAATTACGGCAAAGCTGGCAACAAATTTTTTTCTTAGTACTTCAGGTACAGCTGTGAAAATTGGCAATTTATCCAATGTCTTAATAGATAATACCAATAATTTTACCAGCAGTAGTACGGCTAATTCAGTTAAAGTAACTACAGATGGTGTTTACCTGGTTCATATGAATTTTGCTATCCTAAATGCATATGCTGTCACCATTGGTATTTGGTGCGATACAGACAATAAATGGGTAGCCCGTATCAACAATTTTGAAACTGTTAGTAAAACAACATTAACACTTATTACTGCTATTCCAATGTATGCCTCTAAAATCTATTCTTTTAGGGTGGCTCCAAGTGGGAATGGTATGACCTTAGAAGCAGTCAGCGCTACCAGTGAGGGTAATAGCCCAACAGGTTTTGTTTCTCTTAAAAGGTTGAAGTAGAATAACGATAGTGCAAGACAATAAGGCTTTTGCGTAGATTTTTAGTAGCAATCTGTGCTGAGCAGAAAGACCGAAACTTTTGTTTCGGTTTTTTTTAGCACAATCTTGTCTTTTCGATTGTGTAAGTCTTTGATTTTTAACTCATTTTTTTTGTAGTAAAATATCTTTAAATAGTTAGTAGGTTATTTTGAAAGTTTTATATTTTTGAGAATTTTCTTGTAATTAATGATTAAGCCTAAATGGATAGAAAATTCAGATTTTTTAAAAACGCCTTACTGCTACAGTTTATCCCTATTATTTTAGTTGGTATTTTAATTTTGTCAAATTACAGAGAGCAAAAGGTGCTTAGAATCAGAGATCTGCATCCTTACGAATTTCAGTATGGTTATTTTTTGCCTTTGTTTTTCTTTGTTGTCTGCTGTGTTGTTTCTCTTTTTACTTTGTTTCCAAACCCAAAAGACGCTCCGGAAGACGAAGTAGAAATTACAAAACTAAAACGTAAACAAAATTTCTGGAAGTTTGCCTTCTTCTGCAATGTTTTTTTGTTGGTAATTATTGGAGCTTTTTCAGCATTTATTCTTAACAAAGATCCATTGGTTATAGATCAGCCCGTTAGTTTCTATGCAATAATATTTTTCAGATCGCTGCTTGTTGTGGTAATAAGTTTGATTGTTGCTTCCTTTTTGCTGGCAGTCGGAATTTATTGGAAATTAAACAAATCACTGGCTTCATTTGTCTTAATTTTTAGTTTTTTAATCCTCGGAGTCTCGGTAGTTTTTGAGTTTATTTTTCTAGTTTTATTTATAGAAAATTCACAGCGATATATCCTGACTAAAGCCGAAAAACAAAATCAAGCTAGCGTAGAACAAGTAGCAGAAGATTACGGAGACTACGAAGAAAGTGAAGGAGATGATGGAGCAAGAGATGTAGCAACTTTGTTGTACGAATCTTGGAATTCTTTGATTAAAGATTGGGGATTTCTTGACGGTAAGTCTGATTTTTATGAAATAAGAAAGTTGGTAGGTAGTAGTTTGGATGACCATATTATAGAAAATGACCACTATTATCTTGTTCAGTTCATTGATAAATTAAGGAATAATCCAAATGAACTTTATTCAGAATTTGAAGTATATAAGCCGGTACTCTTCAGCGCTGTCTCTAAAGAAACGTATAAGACGGCTAATTTTGATGAAATCATAGATGGATTATTATTAGTTTATGATGATATTGGCAATGAAAACGATAAGTTGATTGAAATCTATAGGGTAATGAAAGCGGAGGACAAGAATACACAGGTTCTAAGCGAGTATTTCTCAAAATTTGTAGACTATTTTTCTTCGACAACGATAGCAAAATTTAATAAATTGAACATTACAAACAATGAGTATAGTGCGGAGTCTGATTTTATTTGGTTCTACAGTTTTTGGGCCAGAAGAAATCATGAAGGAAATAAAGAAGAAGTTGCCAAAATCTTAAACGAAATAAAACAGCATTACAATCAAAGCTCTGAAGAATGATAAAATCTTACAAAATTGTTACGATAGTTCAAATAATACTAGTAATCATCAGTAGTTTTGCTTTTCGAGTGCTAGAAGACGGTTATGAATGGGGGTCACTTGAGCCAGCTCTTGTGCTTTTAGTAGGTGGATTGGTTCTAATTTCGATTGCGATTTCAATCATTATTCAGAAAATAATAGTTTCCATTATTAATTCTGATTCAACAAATGAAGAAAAAACGGGGAATACAGCACATGATAAATTTTGGAAAAATTCGTTTCGGGTTATTCTTATTTATGGTGTTTTGACTTTTGTATTTGCTGTAATTGTAGTCGTAGATAATAGCGATATCGCATTTCCTAGTCACGATTTTATAGATCGGCTTTCATTTTCATTTGCCATTATAATTATATCCAGTCTGGTAATAGGTTTGTTATTACGCGTAAAAGAGGCGGTTAGCGAAATAGCTAAACTAATGGGCTTTTTAATGATTTTGATAGCATCTATTATTTTCGTTTTCTCTTTTTTTGTAGCAACGAAAAATGCTTTAACGTTTAGGTCGGGGGATGGAACTGGTATAGAAGGATTCTTTCATAGATTGTTGAGTGAACAAGGAACTGTAGAAGATTCAGGAGCAGCAGTAGTATCAAGTCCTACGGAAAGCGACGCAGTAACAGAAAGCAAGGAAAGCGATTATCAGGTAAACTCAGAAGAAAGTGAAGAAGAGTCTTCGCCATTAAGTAAGCCAATGATTACTGGTGCATGGAATTCATTTATGAACGATTTTTATGTGAAAAAGAGAGGCTTGTCAGTTGATTTTTTGGGTCTTAGACAATATGTGAGCTCTGTTTTTGACGGGCAGTTATTTGATGACGTATATCGCGTACTTGTTAATATTGACGATTTAAAAGAGCATTCTGAACAGTTAAAAGAGGCGCTCTACAGCTATAAATCGGTTTTGTTCGCTACAGTATCAACAGAAACGTATCGTAATAATCATTTTGATGAAGTAGTAGACAAACTGTTGTTGGCATATGATGATGTAGGCACAGATAGGGAAAAGCTAAACAATATTTATGAAATAATGCGTTATGGAGCTAGTCCTCAAGAAGTGGACGGAAATATTAGCGTGTATCTTCCTGATATTCAAAAATATTGCTCTTCTAATACATTAAAAAAACTGAGCGATGATAAAGGTTTTTGCAAGTACAAGTCAGATGTGGTGTGGTTTTACAGTTTTTGGGCTAGAAGATATAAGGAAGGTAATATTGATGTTGTGTATGAAATTTTGCTTAAAATAAAAAAGCATTATGATTAAAATGATTTTTTAAAATTAAAACTTAATTTTCTTTTACCATTAAGCTATTAAGAAAATTAAGCCAAGCTTTATGAGCTTAATGGCTTAATGATAAAATAAATAAGGGGACCTATTTTGACATAATAACATGCCTGATTTTTTAAAATTAAACTTAATTTTCTTTTGCCATTAAGCTATTGCTGTGCGAAGTCTCCGATTTCGTATCCGTTCAAATATCAAAAACATGTTCTAACTCAAGTCAAGAGACTTTGCAGATCGAAGACATTTAATGTCACACATAAATGAGAAACTAAAACTAGATAAAAACAAACTCATGAAAAGAAACATTCTTTTAACAAGGCTTATTATTTTTCTGTCGCTATTAATTAACACAGCTCATGCACAAACAATCCTGAAAACAGATGAATTAAACAACTGGGAGTTTTGGGACAATATGGAAAAAGCAAAGCCTGCAAATATGACCTATAAAGATGGTACACCTCTAAAAGAAGGCAATTACATTTTGGAAATGCGTGGAGACAATAAAGCCTCTCTTTATGTAAACAAGATGGGAAAAATTGACGGACAAATATCTTTTTCAGGTTTAAAACCTTCTATGGAGATAAAAATGACTTTTAGAAACGATACACTTGTAGAATATAAAAAAATACGATCTGGAGTGATTCTGGCATCTGCTTATTTGAAAGGCAACATTTTTTATAACAAGGACTCTGAAAATACCCAATATGAAAGCGAACAAAGATACCGAAATGGAGAAAGGATTTATTCTAAAAACATGAACCTTTCAGGTTGGGACATTCAGGATGATATAAAAGGTACACGCGAATTTTATTATGGCGATTCAAACATCATTCAAAGCAGATCAACGTTTAAAGGACTTCAACCGGGAATAGTATCAACAGAAGAAGAATTTGATAAAAAAGGAATATTAGAATCCAAAGTAATAAAATACGAAAACGGGAAAGTAAAAACAATAAAAAAAGACGGTAGTTATGAGGTTCTTGTTCCTTCTGCCAAGGGCAATGATTATATCTATCAATACTCCAACAAAGGAAAACTGCTAAATAAAACAGAAGTAGTTTATCCTTCAATTGGTTTTTAATTTAACTTTTTTTAATTGAACATCCCCGCTACCGCAATAATCCGCGCGATAGGGCTTAGAAAATGATTTAGATGTTGTTTTGTTATACTTATTTTAAAATGATTAACTGTTGCTTTTTCTTACTTTTACTTAGCTTTGCGGGTTTATAGTTTTTGGGCTAGAAGACATAAGGAAGGTAATGTTGATGTTGTGTATGAAATTTTGCTTAAAATAAAAAACCATTATGATTAAAATGATTTTTTAAAATTAAAACTTAATTTTCTTTTACCATTAAGCTATTAAGAAAATTAAGCCAAGCTTTATGAGCTTAATGCCTTAATGGTAAAATAAATAAGGGGACTTATTTTGACATAATTACTAAGGCATTTTTAGAATTATCAACCCAATATTGTTTTTAGGGCTAGTTAAAAAATAATTAGAATTCAAGTTTTTATACCAATCAACCATGACAAACAAATTTTTGAAAATAAATAAACCTTGTAACGAGAATTGGGAGAATATGAAGCCTAATAGTGAAGGTGGTTTTTGTGAAATATGTTCAAAAAAGGTACTAGATTTTACTAAGTTAAATCAATTTGAACTTGCCCAAAAACTGCAAAAATCAAATGGAAGCATTTGCGGCAGAGTTACAAAAAAGCAGCTTGATTTGCCATTAATAGATTTTGAAAGGCATAAAAATTATAAATTACCCTATTCCAATGTTGTTTCGGGTTTAATGATTGTGACAACATTAGGCGTTGTCCAGCCCTTGCAATCGCAGAATTTGGGATTGCAAACCGAAATAGTATCGAAAAAAGACACTGTTTCTCAGGTTGACAAAAATAATGAGGCTGTAAAACCAAATCTTTCAAAGCCGAATGACTTTACTACTCTAAAAGGAATTATTAAAGATCAAGAAGAAGTGCCTATTGAAAACGCAAGAGTAACTTTTGTTTCTATTCAAAAAATAATTGTAGTAAATACTAAGGCTGATGGAACATTTTCCATAGAAGTTCCTACAGAAATAATAGATGATGATAATGTGATAAGAGTTTCATACACCGAAATTAAAAATGAAAAAACACGATATAATTCTTTTGGATTTGAAACAGCAGATTATATTTTAAGCAAAGATGAAATGAATTCTGTTTATAAAATAAAAGCTCTGCCTACTATCGTATACCTTGGTGAAATTGGTAGCGAAATTAGTAAGACCGATGGAAATCCAATTGTAGTTAGTGAAGGAATAGAAATTGATTTTGAAGACTTTCTCAAAGCACAAAAAGACAAAAAGAACAGTTGCAATCTGGAAAATAAAGATTATTACCATTTTTCTTCAAAAGTTGCTGTCGCTCTCTATGGACAAAAAGCCAAATATGGCTTGTTTATATTGGTTGATAAATAAAATAGGAGAATTTTTCTCGTCCTGAAAAAAAAATACATATTGCGTGCACGAGCGGGACGCTCGCGCTAGCAGTGGATAATAAAAAACCGAAGCAATTTAATTTGCTTCGGTTTTTTTATTGGAATTTGGTATTTCTTTATTGGAATTTAATCCACCCATTTATAATAACGCGCTCCGATCAAAACAGGAATTTCTTTTTCGATTCTGTCTAAAACCCATTCGTTTTTTGGAGCTCTTACGCTTTGTTTTTGTTCTTTTTTATGAAGGCTTTCGTAAGTGTCGAAATCAATTTCTACGCTTTCTGCTAAATTTTCGAAAAGTTTCACATTTGCTAAAGCCGATTTCCATTCCGGTTGAATAGTTCCTTCAAAAACTTTTGATTTCGATCCGCTTCCGTAAGCTAAGAAACCGAATTTAGTTCCAGCAACGTCTTTGTTCGTATCATAAAAATGAGCCAAAGTCGATAACAATCCCATGAAAATGGAACCAGTATAAAGATTTCCAATTAATGAAGAAGCCAATTCTGCAGGTTGTAATTTCTCAGTTACAAAACTTCTGTAATTTTCCGATTTTGCTACTTCTTTAATTTTTGTTTGATAATCTGCAGGTGCAATATCATCGGCGATAATTTTTTCGGCACTGTCTAAAGCGTAGATTTCAGATAACATTCGTCGCCCTTGGAAAGAATAGGGTAAATGCATTACGATACTGTGCCAAGTATTGTATAGAGTTTCAGTAGTGTTTTTTAATTTTTTAAATGAAAAGTAAGCATTCCGCGTACGATCCATATAACATTGGTTGGAATATTGTCCGTCAAAAACCGGCTGGTCTTTGTGGATTTCGATTTCGGCTTCTAAATTATCAAACCAGGAATCGTTGTTGGTATTTTGAGTGATTTCTTCTTTAGAAATCGTTCTGTATGGTTTGAAGAAATCGAAAACACCTTTTGTGCTCGTTGCCCAATTATCATCAAAAGCAATGATTTTTGGGTTTGCTGAGATTAACATCGCAACAGCTCCGGCGCCTTGAGTGTATTCTCCGCCAGAATTCAAATCGTATTTTGCAAAATCAGAAGTAACTACGATTGCTTTTTTAGTAGGGTTCAGTTTTACAAAATCAAGGCAGTTCTGCATCGCATCAACACCGCCAATACAAGCAAAAGTAAAGTCAACAACATCGCATTCGGCAAGAGAATCTTCTCCAAATTTCTGCTCCATTAAATTAATTAAATAAGAAGCAATTGGTTTCGAACTGTCGACACCGCTTTCGGTACCCACATAGATTCGGCTTATTTCGTTTAGGTTTATTTTGTTGTCAAGGATAAGTTTTGTCAGGGCGTTTGCTCCAAAAACTACAGCGTCTTGGTGAGCGTCTGGAAAGGTCATTTTTAGTAATCCAAGACCTTTTTCTAATTTTTCTGGTTCAATATTTCTGGCAATTGCCAAAGTTTTTATGGGTAAATGTATGTTGGCTACATCAAAAGAGATAGCGTCAATTCCTGTTTTCATTATTAAATTTTAAGCCGCTAAAGGTAAAACTATGTTGTGGAATGACAATTTTTTAGTTTGATAAAATTGAAGCAGCGCGGCACTTTTGAAGAAAATAAATCAAAACTTAAAATAAAATAATAATATCATAAATTTTTCTGGAATCTACTTAGAACGCAATTTTGCTTTAAAGCCTAGAATGTAGCTTTTTGGATTTTTCTATAATGAATTATTCCTTAGCATCTGCTGTTGTGTACGTAAAAATACGTAGACAAAGGCTATTTTAAAATCATTATAAATAACAGCGAAATGGTTGTAGTTCTTTTGTAATTGAGTTATTTTTGTCTAATTTTTTAAAACAAACTACTTAAACACTTATGGCACAATCTGCACTATTGAATGCTTCCATCTTAAAGAAAGTGGCTATGGCTCTTTCGGGAATATTCTTAATCACGTTTTTAGCGCTGCATGTTTCCTTAAATTTCATTTCTATTTTAAGTGAAGACGTTTTCAACGAAGCTTCTCACTTTATGGGATACAATCCGCTGATTCAGTATGTAATGCAGCCAGTTTTGGCATTCGGGGTAATTTTCCATTTCGTAATGGGATTTGTACTTACGGCACAAAACAGCGCGGCACGACCAATTGCATACGCTAAATACAACGGAGCTGCAAACGCTTCTTGGAGTTCTAGAAATATGATTATTTCTGGATTGGTTATTTTGGCTTTCCTAGGATTGCACTTTTATGATTTCTGGTTTCCTGAAGTTAGCTACAAATATATAGCAGGAACGGCGCCAGATGCTACAAGATATTATGGTGAGTTAGTTCACAAATTTCACAGCCCTGTTCGTACAGGATTATACTGTATTTCTTTCATCCTTTTAGGATTCCACTTATGGCATGGGTTTGCATCTTCTCTTCAATCTGTAGGGATGCACAACAAATACTCAAGATTTTTGGCAAAAGTAGGTTACTGGTTCGCAGTTGTTGTTCCGGCAGCTTTTGTAATTATCGCTTTATTTCATCATTTCAACCAATAATTAATATCAATTATAATGGCATTAGATTCAAAAATTCCAAATGGTCCTATAGCGGACAAATGGACAAATTATAAAGATCATATTAATTTAGTAAACCCTGCAAACAAACGTAATTTAGATATTATCGTTGTTGGTACAGGTTTAGCTGGAGGTTCGGCTGCGGCTACTCTTGCTGAGTTAGGATATAACGTAAAAGCATTCTGCTTCCAAGATTCTCCACGTCGTGCGCACTCTATTGCAGCACAAGGAGGTATCAACGCAGCAAAAAACTATAAAGGTGACGGTGACTCAGTTTACAGATTGTTCTACGATACTGTAAAAGGAGGTGACTACCGTGCACGTGAGGCAAACGTTCACCGTTTGGCTGAAGTTTCTGCAAATATTATTGACCAATGTGTGGCTCAAGGGGTGCCATTGGCTCGTGAATATGGCGGACTTTTAGATAACCGTTCATTTGGAGGAACTTTGGTTTCTCGTACATTCTACGCACAAGGACAAACAGGACAGCAATTATTGTTAGGAGCTTATTCTGCAATGAACCGTCAGATTGGTCGTGGAAAAATCAAAATGTACAACCGTCACGAAATGCTAGACTTAGTAATCGTAAACGGAAAAGCGAGAGGTATTATCGCTCGTAACTTAATCACTGGAGAAATCGAAAGACATTCTGCTCACGCGGTAGTAATTGGTTCTGGAGGATACGGAAACGTGTTTTTCCTTTCTACAAATGCTATGGGAAGTAACGCAACAGCAGCTTGGAAAATTCATAAAAAAGGAGCGTTTTTCGCAAATCCTTGTTACACGCAAATTCACCCAACATGTATTCCGGTTTCAGGAGATCACCAGTCTAAACTGACGTTGATGTCTGAGTCATTGCGTAATGACGGTCGTATTTGGGTTCCTGCAAAATTAGAAGATGCTCAGGCAATTCGTGAAGGAAGAAAAAAAGCGACAGATTTATCTGAAGAAGAAAGAGATTATTTCTTAGAAAGAAGATACCCTGCATTTGGTAACTTGGTTCCTCGTGACGTTGCGTCTCGTGCGGCTAAAGAAAGATGTGATGCTGGTTTTGGAGTTAACAAAACGGGTGAGGCAGTTTACTTGGATTTCGCAGCGGCAATTAAACGTTACGGAACTGAAGATGCTTATGTAAAAGGATTAGATGATAAAGATGCTGCTTTGGTAACTAAATTAGGAGCTGCAATCGTGAAAAGTAAATACGGAAACTTATTCCAGATGTATTACAAAATCGTCGATGAAGATCCTTATACAACACCAATGATGATTTACCCAGCGGTTCACTACACAATGGGTGGAACTTGGGTTGATTATAACTTAATGACTACAATTCCTGGATGTTTCTCAATTGGAGAATCTAACTTCTCTGATCACGGAGCAAATAGACTTGGAGCTTCTGCTCTAATGCAAGGTTTAGCTGATGGATATTTCGTATTGCCATATACTATCGGAGATTATTTAGCTCCAGATATTAAAATGGGTGAAATTTCTACAGATTTACCAGAATTCATTGAAGCTGAAAAAGCAGTTGTAGATCAAATTAATAAATTCATCAATAACAACGGTAAACATTCTGTAGATTATTTCCACAAAAAATTAGGAAAAATTATGTGGAATAAAGTAGGTATGGCTCGTAACGCTAAAGGTTTAACTGAAGCTATCGAAGAAATTGCTGCTTTACGTGAAGAGTTTTATAAAGATGTAAAAGTTCCTGGAAGCGCTAACGAATTTAATCAGGAATTAGAAAAAGCGACTCGTGTTGCCGATTTCTTAGAATTAGGAGAATTGTTCGCAAAAGATGCTTTACACCGTAACGAATCTTGTGGAGGTCACTTCCGTGAGGAATACCAAACAGAAGAAGGAGAAGCACTTCGTGATGATGATAATTTTGCATACGTTGCAGCTTGGGAATACAAAGGAAAACCAAGTGATGCGGTATTACACAAAGAACCTCTTAATTACGAAAACATTAAATTAGTACAGCGTAGTTATAAATAAAACTAGTTAAGAGTTAAGGGTTATGAGTTTAAAGTCGTTCGAAGATTTGGAGTGCTGGAAAGCAGCAAGAGAATTGAGAATCTTTGTCTCTAGAAATATTCTTCCGAAATTTCCAATTGACGAAAAATATGCCTTGACAAGTCAGCTAAAACGATCTTCTAGATCTGTTAGTGATAATATTGCCGAAGGGTTTGGCAGATATCATTATCAAGAAAATATTCAATTCTGCAGAATTGCGAGAGGTTCTTTAACGGAAGCTTTAAATCAAGTAATAACTGCTTTAGATGAGGATTATATTGAAGAAGATTTGTTGCAACAATTTAGAGAAAGGTTCGAAAGAACCAAAGCAATATTAAATGGATACATAAATTATTTAGCTAAGACGAAAATGGAGTAGTAGCCCTATGACGTTTAACTCTTAACTTATAACACATAACATAAATATGAAACTTACATTAAAAATATGGCGTCAGAAAAACGCTCAAGATAAAGGAGGGATTGTAGAATATCCTATCGATGGAATCGAACCAGACATGTCTTTCCTTGAAATGTTAGACGTTCTTAACGAAGATCTAATCAACAAAGGAGAAGAGCCTGTAGCATTTGACCACGATTGTCGTGAGGGAATCTGCGGAATGTGTTCTTTATTCATCAACGGTGAAGCGCACGGACCAGACAGAGGCGTTACAACTTGTCAGTTGCACATGCGTATGTTTAAAGATGGTGATACGATTTTCATCGAGCCATTTAGAGC
This sequence comes from Flavobacterium procerum, assembly GCF_042431625.1. Classification (NCBI taxonomy): domain Bacteria; kingdom Pseudomonadati; phylum Bacteroidota; class Flavobacteriia; order Flavobacteriales; family Flavobacteriaceae; genus Flavobacterium; species Flavobacterium procerum. The sequence goes on from NZ_JBHLYW010000001.1 coordinate 184,480, forward strand.
AAAAGCGTTCCCAGTAATTAAAGATTTAGTTGTTGACAGAAGTTCTTTTGACAGAATCCAACACGCAGGAGGATTTATCTCTGTAAATACTTCAGGAAATACAATCGACGCGAATACTATTCCAGTTCCAAAAGACGATGCAGATAAATCATTTGATGCTGCAGCTTGTATTGGTTGTGGAGCTTGTGTTGCAACTTGTAAAAACTCTTCAGCAATGTTATTCGTTTCTGCAAAAGTTTCTCAATATGCATTATTGCCACAAGGTAGAGTTGAAGCAACGGATCGTGTATTGAACATGGTTCACCAAATGGATTTGGAAGGTTTTGGAAACTGTACCAATACTGGAGCTTGTGAAGTAGAATGTCCAAAAGGAATTTCTCTTGAAAATATCGCACGTATGAACCGTGAGTATTTAGCAGCAAGTTTAAAAGGATAAATAAAATCCAAACTGATATAGAAAAAAGCATCCCTTTACAGCGGATGCTTTTTTTGTAAATGATTTTATCAGAGTTTGTTTTTTAAAAGTGTTTAATACGTTAAATATTATAATCTGTCTGAATTGATTACCTTTGTTTAGACTAAAATGAATTCGCATGAATAATGACAATGAAGTTTTAAACTACTCTAAAGAAGAACGAAAAAACCATATTTTAAAAGAAATTAATCTTCACTCACGTGTGAGTTTTGAAACCTTATCTGCTAAGCTGGGTGTTTCAGAAGATACCGTTCGTCGTGATATTAACGAGCTTGATGCCGATTCACTTTTGATTAAAGTAAAAGGCGGGGCAATGACAAAAGGATATCATTATTCTTCTTCCAATCAAACTTATGCAGTCGAATCAAAACAGGTCATTGCGCAGAAGGCGGTGAGTTTACTGCACGATGGTATGGTTCTGATTGTCGATGGAGGAACTACAATAAGAGAATTTATCCGTTTGATTCCGAACGATCTTAATCTTACCGTTTTTACCATTACAGCTTTTTCGGCAGTACAGCTTTTGGATAAGCCGAATATTAAAACCATAATGATTGGAGGCAGCATCTCGTCGTACAGTCAGATGTGTGTGAGCGGAGAAGTTTTTCAGCAGTTGGCCAATATCAAAGCCGATCTTTTGGTTTTTGGTACGAATGCGCTTGACGTAATCGGAGGATATTCAGATTCTGACTGGGAAACAGTTCAGGTTAAAAAAGCAATGGTTCAGGCTGCAAAAAAAACAGCAGTTTTAACTATCTCAGAAAAGTTGAATACAGTGCTTAAAATGAAAATTGCGGGCCTTTCTGAAATCGATTATATAATTACCGAGTTAGAGCCTGAAAATGATAAATTAGAGCCTTATAAAGCATCGGCTTCTCATTTGGTGCTTATTTAATTTCAAATATCTTTTTTAAGCTAAAAGATGAAATAATGTTTTGAGTATGAAAATCGCCTTAATACAATCTGATCTTTTTTGGGAAGCCCCACAAAAAAACCGTGAGAACTTTGATTTAAAAATGGATTCTATTAAGGAAGAAGTCGATTTAATTGTGCTTCCAGAAATGTTTTCAACTGGTTTTACCATGAATCCTGCCGCAGTTGCCGAAACGATGAACGGAGAAACAGTTGCATGGTTAAAATCAAAAGCAAAACAACAAAATGCAGCCGTCGCAGGAAGTCTCATTATTACAGAGAATAATCAGTTTTATAACCGAATGCTGTTTGTTTTTCCGTCAGGAGAAATTCAGTTTTACGATAAAAGACATTTGTTTTCGCTGGCAGGAGAAGACAAATTCTATAAAGCAGGAAACAAAAAAGTTATTGTGGAGTATTTGGATTGGAAAATCTGTCTTCAGGTTTGTTACGATTTGAGATTTCCAGTTTTTGTCAGAAATGTCGAAAATTATGATTTACTGCTTTATGTCGCAAATTGGCCAAAAGTACGCACCAACGCTTGGGATGCTTTGCTAAAGGCGCGGGCAATTGAAAACTTGAGTTATACGGTTGGTGTAAACCGTATTGGTTTTGATGCCCACAATTACGAACATAGCGGACATTCGCAGGTTGTAGACTTTTTAGGAAATTACATCTTGGAGCCTCAGGAAATCGAAAATGTTTTTATAGTTGAATTGGATAAGAACCAAATGCTCGAAACTAGAAAGAAACTCGATTTTTTAAGTGATAGAGATCTGTTTGAGGTTAAGCTTTCCTAAAATCTCAAGGTTGATCTAAAACAATAATTTTTCCTTTTGGATTTTTTGTATGGACGTATATTTTTTTATAAATCCATTCTGAGTCTGTTTTATTAGCATGAACTTCTAATTTTCCCTGGTTTTTGAGGCCTTTAATTCTAACTGATAAAACGACAGAATTATTGTTGTTGCTGTACGAAGTATTTCCTTCTAAAATTGCCAATTTATCAATTGGATCAATTTTTCCAAACGTTTTTAAAACAGCCGAATTTATATTGGCGCTCTCTATTGCTTTTTCATAAAGAGAATTTTCATTAAGTGCTGTAAAAGTATCCGTTACTCCATTTTTTGAATTGGAGTTTAATAAAATACAGAAAAGAAGCATAGTCGAAAAAAGGCTGAAAACTACCCAGATCCAGTTCTTTTTTAGCCAACTTTTTTTAAGTATTAAATCGTTATCCATTACTTTTGGTTTGAAAACTTAAAAGGCTTTTCGTTTCCTTTCGGCATCTTTTTTCTTTTTTTCGTCCGTTTTCTTTTCAACTTCAGGATTGAACGGAATGCTGAGGTCTATGGTTTCGTTTCGGTCCCAATTGGCACGCACATCAAATTCTTCCTGATTGTAAAAGACTTCTTCAGAATAGCGATGTTCTAAGAAACTTCCGGTGTCGTACATTTTGTTTTTATTGTCGTCGTAAATGACGCGAACAGTAAAAACATCTGGCTGAACGAGATTGAATTCAACCGTAGGACTAGATTCAGAATAAGCGCTTGCCAAGACAACATCGCCTTTTTTATTGGTGATTTCGACAATTATCGGATAGCGTTTGACATTCCTTAAATTCAAAATCAAATTTCCGTAATCTGATAATTCCTTAGTGGTTAATTTATACGATAAAGTATCATTTGATTTTTCAAAAAAATCGGTCAGAGCACCTGGGAGAAATGTAAAGTTGTATTTTTCTTGCGGTTCTTTTTTGAAATCGACATATAGCTTTTGGTCAAAAACATCGTATTCTGTCGTAAAATCTACTGCAGAAGAGTCTTTGTTGACAAGTCTGATTTTGCTTTTGTCAAACTTAACCAATGGAGTAGCGCTTTCTAACGTAAATCGTTCTCTGAAATTGATGACTCCGTTTTGCACAGCTGTAATATTAAGTGTGTCTTTTTTCTGGTCTTTAAACTTAAAAGTAAACTGTTTTTTATATTTTTCTTTTTCGATTTCAATTGATAAAGAATCCGTTTTTAACGGTTTGTGCCAAATCTGCAGTGAATCCTTTTTAGGAAACTGTGTAATTATGGTTTCGAGAACTTCATTATTGTTTTTTAAGACAATTTTTGGGGCATTGGTTTTGAAGTTTTGTTTTCCGTCATATGGCAGCAACAAACGATTTCCAGAGGCCTGAATTGGTTTAAAGACTTTTACTGGCAGCTTTTCTTTAAATAATTCTAATTCGTACACAGAATCCGATGGAACTGTCACGTAACTTTTCAAAAATCCGATTTTATCATCTTTCGGATTAAATTTGTTATTGCTTCCTTTATCTTTTAATGCCAACAATAGATATTTGCCCGCCTTTAAATTCTCAAATTTAAAAGTACGCATACTGTCTAAAGTATTGGTGATGTAACGAGGAAATTCTTTGTAAATAACAGAATCGTTGTATTTGTCGTTTATTTCATAAAGCATTACCGAAACAAAATTGTCGACATGTTTTTCGTAGGCATCTTTAATTTTTCCATTTAAGGTAAGGGAATCAATATGTGATCCAGTCGAAAAAATATATTTGAACTGGTTTAAGGCATTACCTTCATTGTTGTCGGTAATACTTTGGCCAAAGTTCATGCTATAAGTCGTGTTTGGCTGTAAGGTATCGCGAATCTGAATTTTGATAAACTTACTTACAGTCGAAGGCGTAATAAGCGGTTCGTATTTCAGCGGAGGCGAAATAATAAGTTGCTTATTGGTGTTTTTAAGTTTTATGTATTCATCAAAAGTCAAAGTGATTTCATTCCCTTTAAAATCGGTAGTGAAATTTTTTGGACTGCTTGAAACCAGAACTGGAGCAAGCGTGTCTTTTAGTCCGCCTGTGATGCTGCCTCTTTTGGCGCAGCTCATCATTAATAATGCTAATAAAAATGGAATATATTTAAGTTTGCTTTTGAACATAGCGGTTTTTAAATTTGATTGCACAAAATAACAATTATATTTGCTTTAATTGAAATTTTTTGGCCATTTATTAGGATTTCATGCTCTTCGTTCTGCTATAGTTTTTACTTTTTTTAAAGCTTTGCTGCGGTATAATTTCTTACTTTTGATATTCAATATAATTTGCCGCGTTTTGTTTAAGAGATTTTTATTGGTTTTGATGCTTTTATTGCTCGTTTCTTGCAGTAAAAAAGAACAGCCTTCAATGGCATTTTATTTTTGGAAAACGAATGTGAAATTTTCAAAAACAGAAAAAGAGGTTTTACAATATAACGAAATTAAAAAACTTTACATTCGTTATTTTGATATCGGACTTCATCCAGAAACCCAAAATCCGATTCCGATAAGCCCTATTCACTTTCAGGAAAATATGCAGTCTTTTCAGGTTGTGCCTGTAGTTTTTGTCCAAAACAAAGTAATGCTACAGACCAATCTTGATCTTGAAGATCTGGCAACAAAAACATTTCATTTGATTTCTGAAATAAACAGCAAAAACAAAATCAGCTGCAGCGAAATCCAGATTGACTGTGATTGGTCCTTAAAAAGCAAAGACAATTATCTGAAGTTTATCGAAATTTTTAAAAAACTTTCAAAGCAAAAATTGTCGGTTACCATAAGGCTTCATCAGGTTAAGTATTTTAAAAAGACTAAAATTCCAAATGCAGATTCTGGCGTTTTAATGTATTACAATATGGGGTCGATTGCGCCGGATTCTCTAAATTCTATTTATGGTCGAAAAATCGCTTCCAAATATCTGAGCAGTCTAAAAAAATATCCGTTGCGTCTCGACTTGGCTTTGCCGATTTATTCTTGGGGAATTCATATCAGAAACAATAAAGTAATCGGACTTCGATCTAAAATAGACAGCAGCGAATTGGAGAAAGATTCGAATTTTGAAAAAACAAGTCCAATTTTTTTTAGGGTTAGAAAATCTAATTATAAAAACGGCGTTTTCTATGAAGAAAACGATCTTTTGAAAATAGAAGAAATTAGCCCAAAAGATTTAAAAGAAATGGCAGAAGATTTGGATGAAAATCTGCCTCAAAAACCAAACGAAATTATATTTTACGATTTAGACGAATTCAATTTAAACCATTATGAAAAGAATATTTTTGAACAAGTTATTTCTGAGTTTTAGCCTTGCCTTACTTTCGATATACGGAATCATTTATGCCTGCGCCGGAGGAGACGATTGGGATTTCTTTGGCTACAATTCTAATTTTACGCCAGAAACTTTTGCAGACAAATCGTACTCGCCTCTTTTTTTGTCGGGCGGAGTCTTTTACGGAATTGGTTTTGATACCCAACACAATTCGCGTTTTAACAAAAACATAAAATCAGATTGGGCAGATTATCTTAAAGGAAAGGCAGACACAACGACGGTAAATTATTTTTTGATTGGTGACGAACGTCCAAGTTATTATTCTGATGATAAAAATGCTATCAAAAACAAAGAAGAAATAGAAGACCTTCATGTTTTTTATAAAACCAAAAAAGAAAATAAGAGTTCACAGAAATGGGGAAAAAAGATCAGTCTGAAAGACGATAAAATTAAAAATTTTGTCGAGTTCTTGTATTTGGCTCAAAAAATAGAAACAGTTTCTGTTGGCGAAGATTATTGGAGTTATGATCCAGTTGTGGCAAAAACGTTTGACGATGCTAAAATGATTCAGTCAATCGAAAATGTATATAATACTTTGTCGGATCCTTTCTTAAAAAACAGGTATTGGTTCTTAACCATGAAAGCCCGTTTTTACAGTAATGATAAACAAAAAGCAATTGATTTTTTTAATAAAACAGAAAGTGCTGTGGCCAAAAATACTTTGTACTACCGCGCTTTGGGTTATGTTGCGGGAATCAATTTTAAGCAGAAAAAGTATGCGATTTCGAATTATCAGTATGCTCAGGTTTTTGATAAATGTCCAGAATTGCGTGTAGTTACGGCTTATAGTTTCCGTCCGAAAAACGATGCGGATTGGACCAAAGCTTTGGCAATGGCAAAAAGCAATAAAGAAAAAGCGGCACTTTGGGCAATTCACGGTTATTATAAAGATGAAAAACAAGCAATTGAAAAGGTTTATGAACTGGACCCGAAAAGTGAACATTTGAATTATCTGGCGACTCGATTGGTAAATTCATTAGAACAAAAAATCAATAATTCTTTTCAGCAGAGCGGAGGAGCAAATCAACCGAGAAAACAGCTTACGGTTGCAGAAAACAAAACACAGAACCAAGTTTTTGTTGATAAAAGCGCGTTGGATTTAATTGCTAAAATTGCTGCGGCAGGAAATACAGATCGCCCTTATTTATGGGATTTGTCTCTGGGATATCTGCAGACTTTAAAAGGAGATTATGCCAATGCCGATAAGAGTTTTGATAAAGCAATAAAAACGCTACCTAAAACTGAATTGGCAGGAATGCAACTTCGTTTATTGCGTTTTATAAATAACTTGAGCAAAATAGATAAACTTACGGACAAGAATGAAAAAACAATTCTAGCCGATTTGAACTGGCTGTATTTTGAATTGCCAAAAACGTATAGAGGACAGGAGTTTCGTTATCAGAATGCTTCTTCATGGAGTAGAAGTTATTTGTCGACTCTTTACAGAGAAAAAGGAAACTCGGTAATGACCGAAATTTTTGGCGAATCGCGTTACAGTTATTGGAACGAAGGAAATGCTTTTTACGATAATGAGAAAAATTTGCTAGGGATTAAAACATTTTTGGAAAAAACGAATAAAACAGAAATCGAAAAAATTGGTGCTGGAATTTATAGTTTGAAATTAAAAGACATTAATAATTTCCAGGCAGTTCAGGCGACATTCAAAAATAAGATTCCAGAGGCAATCGAATTTATGAAACAAGCCGATTCGGTTCAGTACTATAAGTTTTTAGGAAATCCGTTTAACGGAAGTATAAAAGATTGTCACGATTGTGATCATGTGGCGTACCAAAAAAGAAAGTACACTTTTATGGATTTCCTGACGACGATAAAAGAGATGCAGGATAAATTGGCGCAGAAAGAAGATGTTTACAATAATAGTCTTTTGTTAGGAAATGCTTTTTATAATATTTCTCATTTCGGAAACGGAAGAACGTTCTACGAAATTAGTATTGTAGGTTATGGATCGAGTCCGTATTCATTTAGAAATCCGATGAAAGAAATGATTACCAATAATTCGGTTTCTAAAATGTATTACCAAAAAGCGTTTGAGGCAGCATCAAACAAAGAACAAAAAGCAAAATGTTTGTATCTGATTTCGAAATGCGAACGAAACGATTATTACAATAAAAAATACAACGGTATAAACAGCTATTGGGAAATTCAGGACGATAAAATTAATTTTATTGCTTGGAACTCGTTCAAAGCTTTGCGAAAAGACTATTCGGATACGAAATATTATCAAGACGTAATTGCAGAATGTGGCTATTTTAACACTTATGTGAATCAATAAATTTGAAAAATGGTAAACAAGATAGAACATATCGGAATTGCGGTTAAAAATATGGACGATGCAAATGTGTTGTTCGAAAAAATGCTTGGTGTTCCTTCCTATAAAATGGAAGCTGTAGAAAGCGAAGGTGTGCTGACTTCTTTTTTTCAAACGGGAAATAATAAGATTGAACTTTTGGTCGCAACCAATCCTGAAAGTCCGATTGCCAAATTTTTGGAGAAAAAAGGAGAGGGAATCCATCACATTGCTTTCGATGTTGATGATATCGAAGCGGAGATTTCTCGTCTAAAAAACGAAGGTTTTGTTTTGATTAATGAAGTTCCGAAGAAAGGAGCCGACAATAAATTGGTTGTTTTTCTGCATCCGAAGAACACAAATGGCGTTTTGGTGGAGCTTTGCCAAGAAATACGATAAAAAAATATTGTTTTTTTATTTAAATAAGATGTTGAAAATCAATTTCATTTTTAGATTGACAAAGTTTTTTTGAAATTAAATACAAATCATGTCTTAAAATATTTGGAGTGGACGGAAAATAGTAGTAATATTGCATCCTCTTAACCGGTCCTATAGCTCAGCTGGTTAGAGCACCTGACTCATAATCAGGTGGTCCCTGGTTCGAGCCCAGGTGGGACCACACTTTAAGAATTGAAAGCCTTTACAGAAATGTAGAGGCTTTTTTGTTTTTCTTATCATAAACATTAGTCTTGAGTAAATAGTTGACAGAACTGGGGAAACCTGTTTAATCAAAATCATAAAAAGAAGTAAAATGAGAAAAAGGTATTCTATAGGTGCAATTTCGTTTTTTATTAGCTTGGCTTATTATTTTATCCCGCAGAACATTTCTGACCAAACAATAGAAATAAAATGTAATTACATGGCATATGCGTGTGGAGATTGTTACCCGCAATATCACGTGCAAAAAATAGTAATGGGTAAAAGTGCAGAAACTGAAAAAATAGTAAATACAGATTTATTAATCGAATTTAAAAATGAAGAAATCTATCAAAAATTGCTAAAAGAAACAAGTCAATGCGTCATTTGCTATGATTTTTATTTTAAAGGAGAATTAAAAAAGTCTGGACAAAAAGGATATTTTTTTGTTGCAGATTCTGTAAAATATGAATTAAGAAATAATACTTGCTGTCAATAGCTACAGCTGGGAAGAGATAGCTGAGCCATCTTGTGAAATTTTTTAAAATGAAACGCCATACTTATCAATCAAAAGGTTCATTGTTTTAGAAGGAATGACAAGAGTATTGTTTATTATTCCTTTTTGTTTGTCAAAAGAAACATTTAATTCGACTTTTTTTGCTTCTTTACTTCTTGAAATGCTAGCATTATTTTCGGAAATAACTTTTGTAAGGTCGTATACTGTTGCAAAAGAAGACAAACTTTTATAATCTTCAAGAACTAAGTAGATTCCCAATTTCAAAAGATTAATGGTTAAGTAATCAGATTTGTCTATGTTGTTGCTCTTTAAGGCTAGTTCTATATATTGTAATGCTTTTTCGTATTCTTTTTGCTTGATTAAAATTATAGCCTTTGTGTAATAGGGTAAAAAAACGTCTGGTTTTTGAGATAATCTTTTATCTAATAATTTAACTCCTTTTTTGTTTTCATTTAAAAAGAACATTGAGGTGTATAATCCATCAATTAAATCATTTTCAGCTTTTGCATTGCAATTTATAAAATTTAGGCTATTGCTTATTACGTTTTCATAATTCCTGTTGTCATACTCATATTGCAATATCTTTCTGTAAGCCTCCTCATTGCAATTGTCAATTTCAATGATTTTTTTATAATCATTATAGGCTAACTCCATTTGGTTATTCTTCTCATAAACGATAGCTCTATATTTAATATTCTCTATTGTATAATTTTGCTTAAGAATTTTGTTGATAATAGAAATGCATGATGCGTAATCGTTTCGAGCAAAATAGAAACCAGTCAAATTTGACAAAAGAATTGGGTTGTCGGGATTATTGTTCAAGCCAGACAAAAGCAGTTTTTCTGCCTCGTCAAATTTATTTAAGCCATAAAGAAGAGTATATAAGCTGTTTATGCTATCAACATCGTTAGGAGTCAGATTGATGTATTTGTTATAGTAAAGAATAGCATTGTCATAGTCCTTTAAGTCTAGGGATTTTGAAATAATTTGTGTTAAAATTAATTTTGAATCGCCATAATTGCTATTAGCGGCTGTAATTAGGGTTTTTAGAGATTTCTCTTTGGAGAAGGAGCATTCAACCAGTTCTGAAATGTACACCATTCCTTTTTCGCTAATACCGCCTGTGATGTCAATATGTTTAAGTAATACTTCTAATCCTTTTTCGCATTTAGAATCTTCATAATAGATTTCTGCCTTTTGAATATAGTAGTCCTCATTTAATGAATCAATCTTGATAGCTTTGTCAATCATTTCGATAGACTTTGTGTGTTCTTTTTCTATCAGTAACTTTTTTGATTCGTCGGCATAATATTTTGCATCTGTGTAGTTCTGAGAAAACACTTTTGAAGACAAAGTAAGTAAGGTGTATAAAAGTGCTATTTTCAATTTATTCATTTGATGTGCTATTTTCTGATTTTTTTTCAAGAGCTATATCGGATAGGAATAATTTAAATTCTTTGATTACTATTTTATTTGCAGCAACTTGATCGTTGTTTGAGCTTATTTTTAAAATATATTCTGTCCAAAATAATGAAGTTTTTTTGCCTCTGTTATTTAGCCATTCGGAAAAAGAACGATTAAGAGAAGTTGCATGAATGTCATCGATGCAGGTCAAATAACCAAATAAATAAGAAGGTAATTGAGCGTAATCAGGATTTGCAAAAAACATTTTAGGCTTTAGCTCAATATCATTAATTATTCTGTTTAATGTTTCCAAGATGTTTTCGTTCATATCTTATTTTACTGTTTTTTGTAAACAAGAATTTCATTCACTCTAGCAAATTTATCATTTGTCTCTTCAATCCATTGAGTTGCTTTTTGAATAATCAGAGTGCTGTCATTAATTTCAATAACATCTAAGTTTTCGCATTCTTGAAAAATAGTATCCTTCTCGCTGATTATTTTGTTGGGAATTAATGATAATGTAATTCCAGTTCTGTTTTTATTCCTATTGAAATAGAATTTTCCACTTGAGTTGACTCTTAGGTCGTCACTGCTGTATTTTTTAGTGTAATTTCCGTCCTTTAAAATAAGGTCTTCATTGTAATTTTGTTCTTGCAAAACCCATTTTCCGTTGTATTTGTTTTCTTCAACGGTTTGATTGCAGCTAGAAGCTAAGCATAAAAGGAGAGAACAAAATGGTAGAGTTAAACTATTTGAGAGTCTTTTTTTTGTCATACTGCCTGTATTGTTTTTTGAATTTGGAACATTTGATTATATAGACTTTTCCTTTTTCATCTTTTGAGAGGCGGCAGTTTCCAGATTCTTCAATATTTCTGAAGCCAGTCTTTGGATAACAGGCATGCTTACCGAATTTCCAGCCTGTTTGTATAAATGTGAATTTGAAATTTTTGGAAGTTTGTAATCATCGGGAAAACCCTGAAATCTAAAACATTCTCTGGGAGTTAGTTTCCTGAATCCAAATTTGGTTGTAATAATAGGTACGTTATGACCTCCCGTACCCATGTTGGCAGTAAGTGTCGGGCAAACATTTGATTTGTTTTCACGAACATATTGTCTTCTAAACTGATAAATTCTGTCTTTGTTTGTTACGGATTCTTTGAGCATTCCAAACATATATTTGTCTTCGCTGTAGTAGAATTTATCTTCGACTTTTTCCTTTAAAATTAAATCATTAATGGTTTTAGATAAAGTCTCCTTTTCAGGAAAAATAAATTCGAAGTCGTTGTTCTGAATAAAATCTTTATCAAAGGCAATGATAAAAATACGTTCCCTGTTGTGCGGAATATTTCCGAAATTTTTGGTGTTTAAAACGGCATGGTCAAAAGTGTAATTTCTCTTTTTGATTTCATTTTCAATCACTTTCATGGTATTTCCGTTATCGTGACCTTTTAGGTTTTTTACATTTTCCAAAAAGACAACTTTAGGGCGCATTTCGTCTATGAAATCTAGAATTTTAAAAAAATGATTGCCTCGGCTGTCCTCAAATCCTTTTCGATAGCCCGCAACAGAAAACGGCTGACATGGAAAACCTGCCGTGAGAATGTCAATTTTTTTGAGATCCTTTGCATTGAGCTGCATTACATCGCCTTCGATTAAAGTATGTTTGAAGTTTTTTTTGTAGGTGATACAGGCATTTTTGTCAAATTCATTTGCCCATTCGAGTTTAAAGCCAGCATTTTCAAAACCTAAACATATTCCGCCGACACCCGCATATAAACTTCCTACTGTAAAATTATTTTTCATTTTTCTGTTTCGATACTGTTTTTGGGGTTATAGGTTTCGGCTTTTAAGTGGCGGTTGTGCAATGCAAATATATTAATTCAATAAGACAGTTGTAAGAAATGCTTGTTTTAAAATGGTAATAGTGTCTAATTTAAATGAAAGCTGGCCAGAGGCGAAGAAATTAGACGTTTGACGCAATTTTTTAATCTATAAACTTTAAAATCAGTAAATTCTGATGCGATAAAAAAAGCAATCAATTTGCTTTTTGGTCAACTATATCGTTTTCTTAAAGCAAAACGGTAGACTGTGTGGTTTTTACTGGCTAATTTAGACAAGCTTTTTTGATTTAAAAGTTGTAATTGTGCAAAAATCTTATACTTTTGTCAAAGATTTTTTCTTTGGAACTTGGTTTTGTGAGAAATTTCTATTGAGGAAAATTATTAATAATATAGCATGTTATTAACTGCCTGAATTTATGAAAACAATAAAAGCCCCTTTATTATCTATTGCATTAATAGTTTTGAGCATTTCGACAGCATTAGCTGATGAAACACATCCGCCGGCGCCACAGACGGCCAGAGCTATGAATACGCCGCCACCAGATGGTACGCCTATTGATCAAAATATTGTTGCCCTAATGGCCAGCGGTCTTGCATTAGGAGGTTGGTTTCACTATAAGAATAAAATAAAAAAAGCTTCAGTTTAATTGAAGCTTTTTTTGTGATTATCAGTCTGCAGTTATTTGTTTATTGCGTAAAGTCTCGAGATGTATTTTCCGACTACATCAAACTCTAAATTGATTTTTGTGCCGACTTTAAAGTTCTTGAAGTTGGTGTTCTCAAAAGTGTAAGGGATAATTGAAACGTTGAATTCGTTGGTTTTCGAATTTACGACTGTCAAGCTTACTCCATTAACCGTTATAGAGCCTTTTTCGATTGTAATATTGTTTAAGTTCTTGTCATATTCAAACGTATAATTCCAACTTCCGTTTGCTTCTTCAATTTTGACGCAGGTTCCGGTTTGGTCAACATGGCCTTGTACAATGTGTCCGTCAAGACGGTCGCCAAGTTTCATTCCTCTTTCCAAATTTACAATGTCATTAACCTGCCAATCTCCAATATTGGTTTTTAGAATAGTTTCGTCAATTGCGGTAACGGTGTAGAAAGAATCCTTTATGGCGACAACGGTAAGGCAGATTCCGTTGTGCGAAACGCTTTGATCGATTTTTAATTCGTTTGTAATAGAAGCTTCAATTGTAAGATGAAGATTGTTTTTTTCTTTTTGTATTTCGTGAATCCTTCCGAGGGTTTCTATAATTCCTGTAAACATTGTGGTTTTATTTTACTAAATTTGCAGATCAAAATTACTAATAAATAAGCTGAGCTCATGAATAAAAAAGCAGAAAATATAATTGTTGGAATTTCAGTAGGAGATTTAAACGGTATTGGAAGCGAAGTAATATTAAAAACATTTGAAGACAGCCGAATGTTAGAATTGTGTACGCCTGTTATTTTCGCAAATGCTAAAATACTTTCATTTGTTAGAAAAAGCTTTACGTCGACAGTTCAGTTTCATGGAGTAGATAAGCTTGATCAGGTTTTGCCTGGGAAAGTAAATGTTTATAATCTTTGGAGAGAAGGAGTAGACATTAATTTTGGAAAAAATGACGAAAAGATAGGCACGTACGCAATAAAATCATTTGCTGCGGCCACTAAAGCGTTAAAAGAAGGAGATATAGACGTTCTGGTAACAGCTCCAATCAATAAATACAACATTCAGTCGGAGGATTTTAAATTTCCGGGGCATACCGATTACTTAAATCAGGAACTTGAAGGAAATGCGTTAATGATGATGGTGCAGGATAATCTGCGTGTAGGTTTGATTACAGATCACGTTCCGTTAAGTGAGGTTTCTGCTCATTTGACAGAAGAGCTAATCGTAAAGAAAATCGAAACAATCAGAAAATCTTTGGTGGAAGACTTTAGTATAGTAAAACCTAAAATCGCAGTTTTAGGATTGAATCCGCATGCTGGTGATGGTGGCGTGATTGGAAAAGAAGATGATGCTCTTTTAAGACCAGTTCTTAAAAAAATATTTGATTCGGGAACAATGGCATTCGGTCCGTTTCCTGCAGACGGCTTTTTTGGAAGCGGTCAATATGAAAAATATGACGCTATCGTAGCAATGTATCACGATCAAGGACTGATTCCGTTTAAAACCTTATCATTTGGAAAAGGAGTAAACTATACAGCGGGATTAAATAAGGTAAGAACTTCTCCAGATCATGGAACAGCCTATGATATTGCTGGAAAAGATATGGCAGATTACAATTCATTTAAAGAAGCAGTATATCTTGCGATTGATATTTTTCGCTCGCGTAATCAGTATGAGGAGATTAGCCAAAAACCTCTTAAAATAAAAGAAAAACAGTTATAAACAAAAAAAGGTGCATAAGATTATTAGATTTACAATTATTTTATATCTTTGCACCCCAATTCAGATATCTATTTTTAGAATTGAATTGTTCAAATTGATGTTGAAATGAGCAAAACAAAAGAATTTTTAATTCCTTTCGTAGGATTAAAACTAGGAAAACACCATTTTGAGTATCAGATAAATAATGCGTTCTTTGAGAACTTTGAGTATGAAGAATTTCAAAATTCAGATATCAAAGTAAATTTAGTGTTAGATAAGAAAAGCAATATGCTGGAGCTGGATTTTAAGCATAAAGGAACCGTAAATGTGCCTTGTGATTTGACCGGCGAAGATTTTGACCTTCCAATTAAGGGCAAAATGAAGCTGATTGTTCGTTTTGGAGAAGAATTCAATAACGACAACGAAGAATTGCTGATTTTACCACACGGAGAATTTGAAGTAGATGTTGCACAATACATTTACGAAATGATTGTTCTCTCTGTGCCGCTAAAAAGAGTTCATCCAGGAGTTAAAGACGGAAGTCTTCAGACAGAAGCTTTAAATAAACTGAATGAACTAAAAGTCAAAGAAGAAAAAGTTGAGAATAAAGAAGAAGATATTGACCCGCGTTGGGAAAAATTAAAGAAACTATTAACGGATAAATAATATAGTAAAATGGCACATCCTAAGAGAAAGACCTCGAAAACAAGAAGAGACAAGAGAAGAACACACTATAAGGCTACTGTAGCTCAGATTGCTACATGTCCTATTACTGGTGAGGCACATTTATACCACAGAGCTTACTGGCATGAAGGTAAAATGTACTACAGAGGGCAAGTTGTGATCGATAAATCTGAAGCGGTTGCTTAATACGTTTTTCTAAATTATACTAGAACTCTCACTTCGTGAGAGTTTTTTTTGTTGGTTATAATTTTTGTTTTTTAAGAAAATACAGGCAAATTCGCTTCGTTTTTTTTTGTAATTTTCAAGTCTTTTAAAAATTTTTCAAATTAATCATAATTTGGAAGGAAATAATAGAATATAATGAATACAATCACAGCCGCAATTACCGCTGTCGGAGGTTACGTTCCGGACTTTGTTCTTTCCAACAAAGTTTTAGAAACAATGGTCGATACCAACGATGAGTGGATTACCACTCGTACAGGTATTAAAGAAAGAAGAATTCTTAAAGATGCTGATAAAGGAACATCGTACCTTGCTATAAAAGCAGCACAGGATTTAATCCAAAAAGCTAATATTGATCCTCTTGAGATTGATATGGTGATAATGGCAACTGCAACACCAGATATGATGGTGGCTTCTACAGGAGTATATGTTGCAACAGAAATTGGAGCGGTAAATGCATTTGCATACGATTTGCAAGCAGCCTGTTCAAGTTTCTTATATGGTATGTCAACCGCTGCGGCTTATGTACAGTCAGGACGTTACAAAAAAGTACTTTTGATTGGAGCAGATAAAATGTCTTCTATCGTAGATTATAAAGACAGAGCAACTTGTATTATTTTTGGTGATGGAGCTGGAGCAGTTCTTTTTGAACCAAATTACGAAGGTTTAGGATTGCAGGATGAATATTTAAGAAGTGACGGAGTAGGAAGAGACTTCCTTAAAATTCCTGCTGGTGGATCTTTGATTCCGCCAACCGAAGAAACCGTTAGAAACAGACAGCACAATATTATGCAGGACGGTAAAACTGTTTTCAAATATGCTGTGACAAATATGGCCGATGCAAGCGAGTTGATTTTGCAAAGAAATAATTTAACAAATCAGGATGTAGATTGGTTAGTGCCTCATCAGGCCAACAAACGTATCATTGATGCTACTGCAGGAAGATTAGAACTTGAAGAGTCTAAAGTATTGGTAAATATCGAAAGATATGGTAATACAACTTCGGGAACTCTTCCGTTGGTATTGGCTGACTTTGAAGATAAGTTAAAAAAGGGAGATAATGTTATTTTTGCCGCTTTTGGTGGTGGATTCACTTGGGGATCTATTTACCTGAAATGGGCTTACGATAAGAAATAAATTAAAACTAAAAACGAATCATTATGGATTTAAAAGAAATTCAAAACCTAATCAAATTTGTTGCAAATTCGGGAGTTGCAGAAGTGAAGTTAGAAATGGATGATGTAAAAATCACAATCAGAACAACTTTAGAAACAAATGTAACTGAGGCAACTTATGTACAGCAATTACCAGCACAGGCTGCTTTGCCACAAGCGACAGTTCCACAAGTTACAGCTCCAACAGTTGTAAATGTAACTCCAGAAGCGCCAGCTGCTAACGATTCTAAATATGTTACTATAAAATCTCCAATCATTGGAACATTCTATAGAAAACCGTCTCCAGACAAACCAGTTTTCACAGAAGTGGGAAGCACTGTGTCTAAAGGAGATGTTCTTTGTGTAATTGAAGCAATGAAATTATTCAACGAAATCGAATCTGAAATTTCTGGTAAAATTGTAAAAATTCTTGTTGACGATATGTCTCCTGTAGAATTTGACCAACCTTTATTCTTAGTTGATCCATCATAAATAAATTTAGATTTTAGATTTTAGATTTTAGATTGATCTGACAGAATTAATACAGACATCTAAAATTATCTAATTATCAAATTGTCTAATTATCTAATTAAAATAAGATGTTTAAAAAAATATTAATTGCGAATAGAGGGGAAATTGCACTTCGTGTAATTCGTACATGTAAGGAAATGGGAATCAAAACTGTTGCAGTTTACTCTACAGCCGATGCAGAAAGTTTACACGTTAAATTTGCTGACGAAGCGGTTTGTATTGGCCCTCCTCCGAGTAACTTATCGTATTTGAAAATGTCAAATATCATTGCAGCTGCAGAAATTACAAACGCAGATGCAATTCATCCAGGTTATGGATTTCTTTCTGAGAACGCTAAATTCTCAAAAATTTGTCAAGAGCACGGAATCAAATTTATTGGTGCGGCTCCTGAAATGATCGACCGTATGGGAGATAAAGCTTCTGCAAAAGCTACAATGAAAGCGGCAGGAGTTCCTTGTGTGCCAGGTTCAGACGGATTGTTAGAATCTTACGAACATGCACAAAAAACAGCTAAAGAAATTGGCTATCCAGTTATGATGAAAGCTACCGCTGGTGGTGGTGGAAAAGGAATGCGTGCTATCTGGAAAGAAGAAGAGCTTTTAAAAGCTTGGGAAAGCGCGCGCCAAGAAGCTGCTGCAGCATTTGGAAATGACGGTATGTACATGGAGAAACTTATTGAAGAACCACGTCACATCGAAATTCAAGTTGTTGGTGATGCTTATGGTAAAGCTTGTCACCTTTCTGAAAGAGATTGTTCGGTACAACGTCGTCACCAAAAATTAACGGAAGAAACTCCTTCTCCGTTTATGACAGACGAACTTCGTGCTAGAATGGGTGAGGCTGCTGTAAAAGCTGCTGAGTTCATTAAATATGAAGGAGCTGGAACTGTAGAGTTTTTGGTTGACAAACACAGAAATTTCTATTTCATGGAAATGAATACTCGTATTCAAGTTGAGCACCCAATTACAGAACAAGTTATTGATTATGATTTGATCCGTGAGCAAATTATGGTGGCTGCCGGGATTCCGATTTCAGGTAAAAACTACCTTCCAGAATTACATGCTATCGAATGTCGTATTAATGCTGAAGATCCTTATAATGATTTTCGTCCTTCTCCAGGAAAAATTACTACGCTTCACATGCCAGGAGGTCACGGAGTACGTTTAGATACTCACGTATATTCTGGTTACAGCATTCCGCCAAACTACGATTCTATGATTGCTAAGTTAATTACAACAGCACAATCTCGTGAAGAAGCTATCAGCAAAATGCGAAGAGCTTTGGATGAATTCGTAATCGAAGGCGTGAAAACTACAATACCTTTCCACAGACAATTAATGGATGATCCAAAATATATTGCAGGAGATTATACAACTGCATTTATGGATACATTTAAAATGAATACTCCAGAATAATTAGTAAAGGCTGTCAATATTTTGACAGCCTTTTTTCGTTTATAAGCACTAAAGAAAATTCCAATTCATAAAAATTCCAAATCCCAAATCTGGAATTTTATACTTCAATGCTGGAATTTGGAATTTCAAAATTTGGAATTTATCCTCAAGGTAACACCGTAAGTGTTTACTTATTACACACTTTTTCTTTAGGTTACACACTTTTTACATTTTGTTCATTTTGGCATATTTTATCTAAACTCCTTTAAAAACAAGGGTTAAGCAAGTTTGGCATAGCTGTATTTTGTTTCGGCATAATAATTTCATTATCTAAAGCGTAAACAACTATTAATAATTTAAATATATACACTATGAAAAATTTATTTTTATCAGCCGCAATTGTTTTAGGAAGTTTAACTTCATTCGCTTCAACTTCACCAGTATCAAACACAATCGTAAAAACGATTACTGTTGCAGATGAGTACACAGAAATCAAATTAGAAGAATTACCAGCAGCGATTTCTGAGTCTTTGAAAAAAGCATATCCAAGTGCAGTAATTACTAAAGCATACAAAAACGAAAAATCAGAATACAAATTAGACGTTACTGTTGGCGACAAGGTAGGAAACCTTTTTGCTAATGCAGACGGAACTTGGATTCAAAAATAATCTGTTCCGGTGAAAATCCAGATTAAGAATACTAAGATAAAATTAACAATATTAAAATATAGCTATCATGAAAAATTTATTTCTATCAGCCGCAATCGTTTTGGGAGGTTTAACATCATTTGCTTCAACTTCTCCAATTTCAAATACAATCGTAAAAACAATTTCTATTCAGGATGACTACACTGAAGTTAAAATTGCTGAAGTTCCTGTTGCCGTAACAGATGCTCTTAAAAAAGCATATCCAGACGCAGTACTTACTAAAGCATTTAAAAATGCAAAATCAGAGTATAAACTTGAAGTTACTGTAGGCGACAAAACAGGAAATCTGTTTGCAAATGCAGACGGTACTTGGATTAAACAATAAATCAACACTAACCCTTAAAAACTATTACTATGAAAAAGTTGATCTTATCGGCAGCAATTGTTTTAGGCAGTTTGTCGATGCATGCAGAAACCACTGTAAATGCTAATCAAGCAATAATTACAGTAAATGATCAGGATGGATACAAAGAAGTAGACGGTGTTCCAGCAGCAGTTAAAAAATCTTTAGATGATGCTTATCCTGGTGTAGTGCTTGAAAAAGCATGGGTAAATGAACAAAAAGAATATAAAATCGAAGTAACGGTGCGAGGCGAAAAGTCAATCGTGTACACAGACGCTACTGGTAAAATTCTTAAAAAGTAATATTAATTTAAATATACTGTTATTATGAAGAAGTTAATGTTATCAGCAGCGATTGTTTTAGGTGGTTTATCGGCTAATGCCGCAGTAATAAACCCAATGGTTTCGACTACTCAATCGGTACTTATTCAGGATGAATTTACTGAAATTGGAGCAGACGCTGTTCCTGCAGCCGTAAAATCTACTCTTGAAAAATCTTTTCCGAACACAAAGCTTGAAAAAGCGTATAAAAATGAGAAAAACCAGTATAAACTGGAGATTTCAAGTGGTGACAAAAAGTACACTGTTTTTACAGATGCTTCAGGTAATATCATCAAAAAATAATTAAATACAGCATTATGAAAAAACTAATCTTATCAGCAGCAATTTTAATAGGAACAATGTCAGCTCATGCATTGACAGTTTCTCAAGATATTAAAACAGTTATTTCTGTTCAAGCAGAATATACTGAAGTTACTGCAGATGCTGTACCTGCAGCTGTAAAAACAGCTTTGCAGACCGCTTATCCGGGGGCAAAACTGGACAAAGCATTTGTAAACGATAAAAAAGAATACAAACTAGAAATATCAGTAAAAGACCAAAAGGCTACTGTGTACTCAGATGTCAATGGTAACTGGTTGAAGATATAATTAGGTGAATTTAGATTTATGTTTTTGGTGAAAAAGAGATTGCGACAACGCAATCTCTTTTTTTTGCAAAATTTTATGAAAAGACAATTTTATTAGTATTATTTTAGCAAAAAAGTCCCTCCAAGCAAATGCAAAAGATTTTACTGATAGAAGATGACATCGCTTTTTGTAAATTACTCGAAAAATTCCTAGTTAAAAAAGCATACGATGTAACCGTTGCATTCTCTGCTGCAGAAGCACGAACAGCAGTCAAAAAAGAATCTTTTGATTTGATTTTGACCGACCTTCGTCTGCCTGATTCTGACGGAATCGGACTTATGTCTGAATTTAAAAACGAATACCCTCATATTCCTGTTATTCTCATGACAGGTTACTCTGATGTAAATACTGCTGTAAAAGCCATCAAAAATGGCGCAGCAGATTATATTTCTAAACCTTTCAATCCAGATGAGGTTCTTTTGGTGATTACAAACGCCTTGCAAGTTCCCGAATTAAAAGAAGCAGCTCCGGCAAAGGAAAAGAAGCCTAAAAAACAATCTTCTGCGGAAAATGATTTTGTAAAAGGAATTTCTCCAGCTTCAAAAAAACTGCTCGACCACATACAACTGGTTAGTCCGACGGATATGTCTGTTTTAATTATCGGTGAAAGCGGAACAGGAAAAGAAATTATTGCCAAAAGCATTCATCAGCAAAGCAGAAGAAAAGACAATAACTTTATTGCAGTTGACTGCGGTGCAATTCCGAAAGAGTTGGCGGCCAGCGAATTTTTTGGGCACTTAAAAGGGTCATTTACTGGAGCCATCAACGATAAAAAAGGTTATTTTGAAGCTGCAAATGGCGGTACACTTTTTTTAGATGAGATTGGAAATCTTTCATACGAAAATCAAATTCAGCTATTGAGAGCGCTTCAGGAAAGAAAAATCAAACCCGTTGGAAGCAATAAAGAAATAAACGTCGATATCCGCATTGTTACGGCCACAAATGAAGATTTACGCGAGGCAGTAAAAAACGGCGATTTTAGAGAAGATTTATACCATAGAATCAACGAGTTTTCAATTCAGTCTCCATCATTAAAAGACAGAGGGGAAGATTTGATGGTTTTTGCCGATTATTTTTTAGAAAAAGCCAATCAGCAATTGCATAAAGAAGTTATCGGTTTTTCGCCAGAAGTGGTTTCTATTTTTCAGAATTACAACTGGCCAGGAAATTTACGTGAATTGCAGAACTGTGTAAAACGTGCCGCTCTTTTAACGAGAGGTGATTTTATAGAAAGCGAAGTATTGCCAGCAGAATTTTTTCAGATTCAGAAACAGCCGTCGAATACTGTTTTTTCATTATCAGAAAACGAAAAAGAAGCGATTATTCATGCTTTGTCTAAAGCGCAGAATAACAAATCGGAAGCGGCAAAACTTCTAAAAATCACCAGAAAAACACTTTACAACAAATTGAAGCAATATAATATAGAGCAGTAATTTACTGCTTTATAATAATTCTTGTTTTAACGATTCAAATAAAACGGCGGTTTTGGTTATTAAATCCTTATAACTGTTTTTAAAGACATCGGTTTTAAACTCGTCTTTTTCGATATGTTTCAAGATTTCGCCTATTTCATTAGCTTGAATTTGTTTGAACATCGGCGCGATACGATGCGCGATAGATTTAATCTCTTCGGTGTTTTTCTCCTTAATGGCAGTTTCCAATAATTCTAGATTTTCGACACTGCTTTCTATAAAAGATCGAATTACTTCTTTTAAAGCATTTTCGTCTTGCCCTAAAAAGTCTTTTAAGGTTTCAAGAGTGTAAAATTGCGTATTGTTGTTCTGTTGAATTTCTGCATTTTCGGTATTCGGAATTTCTTTGTTATCCAAAATATGCTGAATGGTTTCCAAAAGTATTTTTGGCGAATACGGTTTTTTTACCACAGTCGTAAAACCGGCTTCAATATAAACAGAAAGGTCAAGGTCTGTTCTTCCCGTAAGTGCGATTACGGGCTGATTGCGAAAATCAATATCAGGAGTGTTTTTTAATTTTTCTAAAAACATGAATCCATCTGTTTCTGGCATCTGAATATCGGTTATGACAAAATCAAAAGATTTGTTCTGAATACTTTCCAGCGCTTTTGATGCACTGTTGAACGACAGGACTTCGTGTTTTTCTTGTTTCAAAACACCGCTTGTCAAATTCAGAAGATTTATATCGTCGTCAACGACAACAAAAATCTGTTTTTTATTGTTTGTAAATGTCGGTCTTTTAACTTCATCAATTTGATTCGCGCTGTTGTCGAACAATAATGGGAGCTCTATGGTAAATGTGCTTCCTTTTCCGAAAGTACTTTCCAGACTTAATTTGCCTCCTAAAATAGAAATTATCTTTTGGCAGATTGATAATCCTAAACCAGTGCCACCATATTTTTTTTCGATGTTTTCATCGGCTTGTGCAAATTCTTCAAAAACAAGTTTCTGATTTTCTTTTTCAATTCCGATTCCGGTATCTTCAATCGTAATGGTGAAGGACTGATTGTTATTCGCGTAAGCGGCAATTTTGATATATCCTTCTTCTGTAAATTTATAGGCGTTTCCGACAATATTGGTCAGGATTTGTTTTAAGCGGAATGAATCGCCTACAATGCGTTTATGCAGTTTTTCGTCAACATTGATAATGAGGTCGATATTTTTCTGCTTGTAAACTGTCTGTATGTTTTTGGCAACATCGTCTATGATTTCTGGCAGAAAAAACGGAACTTTTTCTATTGTGATTTTTCCGGCTTCAATCTGTGAAAAGTCTAATAAGTCCTGAACAAGCTGTGTGATATATTCGCTCGAATTTTTAATGTTTTTGATGAAATACGATTGCTTGGTATTGACATCTGAATTTCCTAAAAGTTCAGAATAACCCACAATCGTACTCAAAGGTGTTTTTAAATCATGGCTTACGGTCGAAATAAGCTGTTCACGGCTTTTGAGAAGGTTTTTGGTTTTGAAATTAGCAATTTCAAGCTGTTTTTTATAAAGTTGTGATTTCGAATAATCGCTGACAATCAATATAGAAAAGAAAATCGTCAGCAATAAACCGATCACCGCCGAAGCTGTTACAATCTCGTTGACTCTCTTTAATGATTTTTCTTTTAATGAATTGTTTTTGATGGAGTTGATAATGATTTCTCTTTCGATAATTCGAAGCACTTTTCGCAGTTGGTCCGAAATAGCAATTTCATTCTGAAGCAGTTTGTTTTCTTCAAAATTTAAGGATTCTTTCTTTTTTTCGGCTTTCATTTTAACCGAACTCAACAGCTTTTTAGAATTGGCTAAAATAGAATCGGATGCTTTTTTACTTAATGTATTGGTACTGTCATCTGGAATATTCTGATTCAAGTAATCGACATATTTCTGTAAAACACTTCGCTGATAACTTCCCAGCTGATTTGGGTTTTTGCTAAAATCCTGAAGTTCTAGTTTTCTAAGGTTGAACTCCATTTTCGTGATTTCGTCTATCGCATTGTTTACAGAGGTTTCGTCGTCTGCTTTATTTTTAATTTCCCTGAGTTGTCGGATGTTTTTTATTTTTTCAGATAAAAGATACGTAACACTGTCGAGCAACGTTTTCTGATATTCTGTTCTAACAATTTGTCTTAAAGTATCGATACGAAGACGAAGCGAGTCACTTTCAATCAAATAATTCTTGAAATCTTTTTCAGAATTGGTCTGAATGGTTTGTCTGGCTAAACCTTCGGTTTTATAAACATTGGAGAATAATTTACTAACGCGAAGTATTTTGGTTTTTTCAAAGGCAATTTTATCTTCAAGATTGTTGTAAACTACATTTTCAGAATATAAAAACCATCCAACCGTAACTACGAGAGCGAGTAACGCAACATAACTGAATAACACTTTGAGTGCGGTATAACTTTTTTTGCTCTCCATAATATTTATCTGGGGTTGACGAGGTATTTGTTCTTAAAATTCATCTGCAATTTATTTAAAAAATTCTGTTTTATAAACAGAATGCACTATCAATATGTTATATAATTGCTATGTTAACAAAATAAAACAGCCGTAGATTATGTAAAATCTACGGCTATTATTTATGGTTTTGTGACTGGATTTTACTCGTGTTAATTTTAAAAATAGCACACGGATCATACAGATTCGCTAACGCGAAGACGCAGATTAAAACGGATTTTTATTAAACGGTGTCTGAAAATTAAATGCTAAATCCGTTTTAATCCGTGTTTTTACGAAGTAAATCTGTTTTATCCGCGTCTTTATTTGCTTTGCTAAATTATATAGTAGCGACTATAAAGTTTCGCTTAACCATTTGAAAAACTCTCCTTGCCAAACCTGAGCATTTTGAGGTTTTAGAACCCAGTGATTTTCTTCTGGGAAATATACAAATCGGCTTTTGATTCCTCTTAACTGCGCAGCCTGAAAAGCTTCTTGTCCTTGTCCGATTGGTACACGGAAATCTTTTCCACCTTGGAAAATCAAAATTGGTCGGTTCCAGTTTTGAACCAAAGTTGCAGGGTTAAAAGTAGTGTATGCCTTTTGAGCAACAGCATTATCTTTTTCCCAATATGCGCCTCCAAAATCCCAATTGTTAAAGAAAACCTCTTCAGT
This sequence comes from Flavobacterium procerum, assembly GCF_042431625.1. Classification (NCBI taxonomy): domain Bacteria; kingdom Pseudomonadati; phylum Bacteroidota; class Flavobacteriia; order Flavobacteriales; family Flavobacteriaceae; genus Flavobacterium; species Flavobacterium procerum. The sequence continues at coordinate 209,655 of NZ_JBHLYW010000001.1, forward strand.
TGTTCCTAACATCGAAACGGTATTGAAAACTCCATCATGAGCAATGAAAGTTTTGAAACGGTTTTTATGAATTCCAGCTAAATAGAATACAGAGTAGCCACCATAACTAGCACCAACACATCCTAAACGGCTTTTGTCAACATAACTTTCTTTAGCAACATCATCAATTGCAGAAAGGTAATCGTCCATAACTTGTCCGCCCCAATCTTTACTGATTTGTTCGTTCCATTCAACGCCATGTCCAGGCATTCCGCGGCGATTTGGCGCAACCACTACATAACCTTTAGCAGCCATTAATGAGAAATTCCAACGGAAAGAATACGATTGTGTCAAAGCGCTCTGTGGTCCGCCTTGGCAGTATAATAAAGTTGGATATTTTTTTGAAGCATCAAAATTTGGAGGAAGAATTACCCAAACCAACATTTTTTTACCGTCGGTTGTTGTAACATAACGTCTTTCGGTTTTGCTTAACGTTAATGATTTATAAGTTTCTGTATTTACATTAGAAAGTTGTTTCCAAGTGTTTTTCTTCAAATTGAAAGAAAAGATTTCGCCAGCATGATTCATGTCGGTTCTTGTCACAATAATATCATCACCAGCAAATCCAACTAAATCATTTACGTCAAAATCTCCTTTTGTCAATTGACGAACGTTAATAGCGATTTTTGTCAAGCCAGGAAAATTAACAGAGAAAATTTGTTTTGTACCATCAATTGGCGCTACAAAAAACACTGTTTTTCCGTCTTTACTCCAGATAAAATTATCTACAGTTCCGTCCCAGTTTGCTGTTAAGTTTTGTTTCATTCCTTTAAACTCAACAATAATATCATTTTTATCAGACTCATAACCGTCACGTTTCATTTGCAACCAAGTTAAATTTCCTGTTGGAGAAAATTGTGGCGCTGTATCGTAACCTAAATTACCATCTGTTTTATTAACCGTTTTTTGAGTTTCCAGATTGTACTCATAAATATCGGTATTGGTAGAAATTGCATAAGCCGTTCCTGCTTTTTTCTTGCAAACGTATAAAATGCTTTTGCTGTCTGGCGACCAGATATAATCTTCGTCACCGCCGAAAGGTTTTTGTGGAGAATCAAAAGTTTCACCTTTTAAGATATCGATTCCTTTTGCGCCGTCTTTGTTTTCTTTATAAAAAACATGATTGAATTTCCCTTCGTTCCAAGTATCCCAATGACGGTAATCTAATCCGTCGTAGATTTGCGCATCCGATTTTGTCAGGTTTGGATAAAAATCTTTACCTAAAACTTTATCGATTTTTACTTCTTCGTTATAAACAACATATTTTCCATCAGGAGAAATGTTTTTGTCTGCTAAAATATCTTTGGTGTCTTTAATTTCTGTTGCATTCCCTCCAGTTACAGGAATCGTATACAATTTTGAAGACGATTTATTTTCTTCTACAGAAGGTGTAGAAACTTTAAAAACCACATTTTTTGCATCTTTAGAAATGCCAAGAGGCGTTACTCTTCCTAATTTCCATAACAATTCCGGCGACATCACATTCTGTCCGATAGCGTTTAAACTCATCATTATTAAGGTTGTTAATACTACTTTTTTCATAATCAATTATTCTATTTTTTGTGGCGCTAAAAATACAACATTTATATTCCAATAAATTGTTAAAATTCCAATGTGGAAAAATTCCAAATTCCAATTGTTGCCCTGAGCGAAGTCGAAGGGCTCAACGTAAGAGGCTTCGACTTCGCTCAGCCAGACAATATAAGTTTTCTAATTTATGAAGTTTTGGAATTTGTAATTTAGTTTTTGGAATTTGTAATTCCATTTAGTTTTGTAATTTAACCCAAGATTGGAATTTGGATTTTTAAAATTTGGAATTTAATAAAGTTATGGAATTAAGTTATTGGGAATTAAAAAACTGGTTCACGAATGTAGATTACACCATCGTAGGAAGTGGCATTGTTGGTCTGCATACTGCTTTACGCTTACGCGAAAGATTTCCGGCTGCTAAAATTCTGGTTTTAGAAAGAGGTATGTTACCGCAAGGTGCGAGTACCAAAAATGCCGGTTTTGCTTGTTTCGGAAGTCTTTCTGAAATTTTGGAAGATTTAAAAACACATTCGGAAGATGATGTGGTGGCTCTGATTGAAAAACGTTGGAAAGGTTTGCAGTTGCTTCGAAAAAAACTTGGAGATTCTGCAATAGATTTTAAACCTCACGGTGGCTATGAATTGTTTTTGAAAGAAGATGAATTCGGGTTTAATGAAGGTATTTCGAGAATGCCTTTTGTCAACGAAATCCTGAAACCACTTTTTAAAGCAGAGGTTTTCGCCAAAGAAACCGACCGATTCGGATTTGGAAATGTTCAGGATTATTTAATTTTTAATCCGTTTGAAGCACAAATTGATACTGGAAATATGATGCAGGAATTGCTAAGACAAGCAGTTTCTGAAAACATTTTAATTCTCAATCAGCAAATAGTAACTTCTTATGCAGATGCTGGAAATCATGTCGAAGTTGTTTTGAATGATTTTAGCTTTAAAACCCAAAAACTGCTTTTTGCTACAAACGGTTTTGCTGGCGAATTAACAAAGGGCGCCGTAAAACCAGCAAGAGCACAAGTGCTTATTACAGAGCCTATTCGGAATTTAGACATTAAAGGAACGTTTCATTTAGATTGCGGTTATTATTATTTCAGAAATATTAATGATCGTATTTTGTTGGGTGGTGGCAGAAACCTTGATTTTGAAGGCGAAACGACAACTGAATTTGGGCAGACGAAAATTATTCAAAATAAATTGGAAGATTTACTGAAAAATGTAATTTTACCAAATCAGGATTTTCAGATTGCGCACCGATGGAGCGGGATAATGGGAGTCGGAAATAGTAAGAATTCTGTTGTGACGCAACTTTCTGAAAACGTGTTCTGCGGAGTGCGTTTAGGCGGAATGGGAGTCGCAATAGGCAGTTTAATAGGAACCGAATTAGCAGATTTAATATAATGGGAGTAACCAAAAGACCGATAAAAAAAACAACAACCGCAAGTAAACCTAAACCAAAAACGGCATCAAAGAAAGGAAATCGATCTTGGGGCGAAAAAATAAAATGGTTTTTTATAAAAGCAGCTTTGTGGTTTTTTGGAGTTTCAATTGCTTCGGTAATTTTCTTCAAATATGTTCCGGTTCCGTTTACGCCTTTGATGGTTATTCGTGCCATCGAAAATAAATGGGCAGGAAAAGAAGTCTATTTTGATCACGATTGGGAACCGCTTGATAAAATATCAATGAATTTGCAAAAAGCGGTTATTGCCAGCGAAGACGCAACTTTTTTGACTCACAACGGTTTCGATTTTAAAGCACTTCAAAAAGCTTATAAAAGCAACGAACGCGGACGCCGTATTAGAGGCGGAAGCACGATTTCGCAACAAACTGCAAAAAATGTCTTTTTATGGCAGGGGAAAAGTTATTTCCGTAAAGGTCTTGAAGCGTATTTCACCGTTCTCATCGAAATTATCTGGGGCAAAGAACGTATCATGGAAGTGTATCTGAACAGCATCGAAATGGGTGACGGTGTTTACGGAGCTTATGCTGCGACAGAACATTGGTACCGACGTGATGCTTCGAGTTTGACTCCAATGCAGGCGGCCGGAATTGCAGCTATTCTGCCAAATCCGAGAAAATTTAAAGCGACAGGTTCTTCAAGCTACATTAACAGAAGAAAAGAACGAATCGTACGCGAAATGCGTTACATTGGAAAAAAAGTCAATTATAATGGTAAGGAAAAGTAAAAAAGCGCTTTTTGCTTTTCTGATCTTGACCGCAACGTTGACTTTTGGACAAGGAAAAACAACAGAAATCGGTTTTATAACTGATAATGATTTATACACTTCATCCAAAAATGATATGTATTATACCAACGGTCTCGAAATTTTTTACCGGTTTTTGAGCAAAAACAAAAACGAGAAAATCAATAAAGAAATTACGGAATTTAGAATTGGGCAATATCTCTATAATCCGAGATTTATTAATGAAGCTGCGGTTGAAATAAACGATCGTCCTTTTGCGGCTTATCTTTTTGCAGAAATGGGCAAAAGTTTTTTTTACCAAAGCCAATCGGTTTTAAAAACAGATGTTCAGGTTGGTTTTGTGGGACCGAATGCAATGGGGAAAGAACTTCAGGAAGGATTTCATGAAATTATAGGTTACAAAAAAGTTTTTGGCTGGGAAAACCAGATTCATAATGCATTTGGATTACAAGCTCATGTTCTGTATTCTAAAAAAATGTTTCCGTCAAAACACAATGATTTTATAGATTTTCATTTTCAGTCAGAGGCCAATTTGGGGACAATTTTTACAGGACTTTCAACAGGTTTTATGGCGAGATTTGGGTTTAAGAAATTGCTTCCTATTTACGATTCTAATCTTCATGATGCTTCAGTGAGTGTAAATGCGCAACCAGATATTCGGGAGTTTTATTTCTATGCAATGTCGAGTGTTAATTATCAGTTTTATGACGCCACTATTGAAGGAAGCATGTTTAACGATACAAGTCCGATTACTTTCGAATTAGAACCGCTTCGCTTTAATGCCGAAGCCGGTTTAAAATACCGCCGCAATAACTTTAATATTTCGTATTCTTTTATTTATCGAGGTAGAGAATTAAACGATCCGGGAATCGATACGAATTCAGGCTATTTTTATGGTTCGATACGAATGGGGTTCTTGCTTCGTTAAGGTTTTTGCCACTAAGCACTAAGGCGAAAAGTTTTTTTAGAAGATTTAATCATAAATCAAAACAAGTATTCATGCTTTAATATTTATAGCAACAATATGGTATTTCTGAAGAATGAATGTAAAATGGTTCATTTTAGCTATGTACAAGGGATGCTTCTTAAAAATTAAACAAATGAAAACAATTTGTAGATATGTTTGCTTAGTGTTGTTTTTTATTTCTTGTAATAAAGATCAAAAAAAAATAGAAAATAAAATTTCAAATCTTGAATCAGAAAAGAATAGTTTGATTGAATTCACCCCACATTTCATTACGAGGTTGGATTTATCAGATACTGACAGTATAGTCCTTGAAGATTATTATAAAAATGAAAAAAAATATTCGAAAAGGGTTGGATTTAGATATAAAATTAAAGCTGATACTGCTTATACAGTCTTTAAACTAGCTAAATTTAATTTTCAGTTAAAAGAAAATTTTATTCAGAAGCATGATTATAAGTTGATATTTAATATTAAAAATAAAAAGCATGAATATTTTATTCAGAAAATCGATTACGATTCGATAAAAAACGGGGAAACAAAACATTTCATTACAAAATCATATTTTGTAAATGGTAGAAAGTTTAGTGGATATGCTGTGTATTATTTAGAATGAAATAGAGTAGCTCAGATTTATAAGATTTATAAGTAAAAACAATTCTAAAAATAAAAATCCCATTAGAATCCTTTCGGGCGGAAGGTTTTGGTTTATTTACTGAATTCAAATTTTTAAGGTATAAAGTTTACGATAAATATGTGGGGATATTTTTTCTTGATTGTTTTTTTAGTCTTTTTTGTTTACAGCACTTACAAATGGGGATCGTTTGTGATTTCAGATTTAATATGTGGTTTTGTCCTATTACTAGTTTTTACCAGTATTAATTTTAAAGGTAATGAAAACGGTAAAGAAGAAACGCTGCTCGTTCTGTTTAATCTCATTTCTTACATCCCTTTGTTTATTTCGTCTTTATTCATTTATTTTGATAAAGAAAACGAAAAAAGAGCTTACTATATATTTCCCATTCTTGTTTATCTGGTATTAATAATCATAGAAAAACAAACAATTGATTATTCTCATGCTTGGGTTACAATTTATCTACCTATCGCTGGAGCATTTTTTCCTTTGTATTTTTTGAATTATTATAAAAAGTATATAAAGGATGGAGTTTAATATGCCGTAATAATAATTAATCCCAAAGGTATCGTTCGTCATAGTCAACATTATATTTATTTAAAAAGGCTAAGAGCTCTTTTTTAAAAGTCTTTTTTTTATGATGTTCTTCTTGATTTTTGATGTATTTAACCACTATCTCTAATTGCGAAGGATTAACAGAAAAAACACCATAACCATCCTGCCAGTAAAAATTTGCATAACGTCTGTCTACCGTTTTTATCCATTTTGATGATTGTTTTTTTACTTCTTCAACCAATTTCATTTGTGTAATTTTTTTGGATAATAGACATAGTATATGAACATGGTCATTGTATCCTCCTACTTGAATAGGATTGCATTCTAGCCCCTTGCAGATTCCTCCAAGATATGCCCATAATTTTTCTTTTATAGCATCATCAATATATGGATAACGCTTTTTTGTACTGAATACTAGATGTACGTATACTTTGTATAATGATTGTGGCATAATTTTCTTTTTGTTGATAGCGTGTTGCGCTACGCTGATGTCTGTTAGGCTTTCAGCCTATTTTGGTTTGTTATTCCATAGTGCGTTGCACTATGTTGAGTTCTATTAGGCTTTCAGCCTATTTTGGTTTGTTATTCCATAGTGCGTTGTGCTATGTTGAGGTCTATTAGGCTTTCAGCCTATTTTGGTTTGTTATTCCATAGTGCGTTGCACTATGTTGAGGTCTATTAGGCTTTCAGCCTATTTTATTTATGAATTGTTCTTTATCCTTTGCGCCATCAGGTAAAACAGTTCTGAAAGAGCATAACCACTAAAATAGTGCACCGCACTATTGAACTGAAGAGTAGAGTCAATCAAGCCCTGAAAGGGCGAAAGCCTATTCTCATGTATGTGTTCACCATAAGTCGCAAAAAACAAAACTAAAAACGGAATTATTAAAAGTGAGCTAGCAAAAGTTATAATTGTATTATAATACGCTAATAGTAAGCAACTAAAAAAACAAAGCCACTTCAATCAGAAGTGGCTTTGTTTGTCTTGTAATAAAAGAAAATCAATACGTCTCATAAATTATATCATCATTCATTTTGAGTTTTGCATCAAAAGAAATATATATAAATAACCTTCCAGCAGGAGAATCGCCAGCATCGTAACCTATTCTGAATGATTCTTCATCATCAAAAATAATATCCGAAGGTTTTAGAACTTTAATGTTTTCATCTGGGTGTTTTTGCTGAATAAATGCCAAAGCTTTCTGGTTAAGCTGAACAAAATTTTTACACAGTTTTGTAATGATTGAACTTAATTTTTCGATTTCCTTTTTGGTTCTGGCTTCTGTTGAAACGTAAAGTTCTGAATCTTCAAAAACAAAAGAAGCTGCATAAATAGAGGACGAGATATCATATTTAAAAACCGCAATTCCATCAATGATATGATCTTCTTCTTTTATGAGATTATTAGCGTAATCTAAAGATTCTAATTTAGGATTATTGCTGGTGTCTAATATTGCTATTTTATTGTCTGAGCAGTACAGCTTTTTGAGCAGCCTATTTTGATGGATATCTAAAACTGAAATATGATTATAAAAACAACGTAAATCTTCGAGTTGTTTGTTGTTTTGAAGATCAAGTTGCTTGAGTACGTTATTACTACATCGTAATGTTTGTAATGAAATACATCCACTCAAATCGAGATCCAATAAACCATTTTGACTGCATTCTAAATGTTTCAGATAAGGTTTTTTATTCAATTCTATTCCGAAAATATGATTGTAAGAAAAGTCGAGTTCTTCTAAAAGTGGATTGCTTTCTGTGGAAAGATCAGTCAATAAGTTCCAATGACAAATAAGCTCTTTTAAGAGTGTATTGTTTTTTAGTTTTAATTTTTTTAACCGATTGAAACCACAATTTAGATGTTTTAATTTTGTATTGTTAGATAAATCAAGTGAAAGTATCTCATTCTCATTACAAATTAATTCTTCCAACTGCAAATTATGGCTGACATCAATAGATTGAAGTTTATTATAAGAACAGTTCAAACTTCTTAAGGAGGTGAAATATTTCAATCCGTTTAGATTTTTTAACTTTTTTGCACTTAAATCCAGTGAAAGAATCTTTTCGATATCACTTGTTTGGATTGTTTTTTTATCCTGAGAGAAATTCTCTAGAACATATTGTTTAAAAGCAGAATCGGTAAAAGAATGGATAATATTCATAATCGAGTTTTTAATCTAAATCCATTTCTTTGGACAGTTGGTCCCATTTTTTGTCTAGAAAATCTTTGGTTTCTTCTACAAAATTAGATGCTACATCTTCTAATGTTTGAACTTTCGGACTTAAAACCGCTTTGCCATTTTCAAAATAAACATAAGCATTGACACCATTATCGCCCCAAAAGAAAGGAAAAATTATCGCTTGATTTTCTGGACTTTCGGTTACGTATTTTTCTAAACTGGCGATAAATGCAAACATCGGAATCATCTCGACGTAGTTTTCGCTGAAAAACATCATTCCCCAATGCCATTCATCTGTCGTTTCATTGTAATCAGAAAAAGCCATTGCTTCGGGGTAATCAATCCAACCGTCAATAACTTCTTGATTGGTGTCGTCGTTGTAAGTGCGAAGCAGTTCTTGTGTCAAAACAGATTTAGAATACATCTTTCGACTTTCCCAGAAATCGAGCCAGTTTTTGTTTAATTCTGGTTCTTCGAGTGGAGTGCTTAGAAATTTTTTGAGTTGTGGTTTTGTGATTTTGACTTTGCAGTATAAGGAGCTTAATTCGGACATGATTTGAGGCTTTGTTGGTTGTTATTTTTATTTCAGAAATAATTTTGATGATGTTTTTTTTATATCATTTTAATCCCAACGACTTAAGTTTCCTTCGGCTCTTTCAAAAAGTTCTTCGAGAACATTTTCAAGAGATCTTTTAGAAAGGCCAGATTCTAAAAGTTTAAGTAATTGATTTCTAGTTTTTAGGAGATTATCTTGATGGCAGTACAAATTCATGAAATTTCCGTTTTTATCGAAAATGATATATTCGCCGCTCTCATAATTGTCTTCTTCAGACGTAATCCATCCGATGCAAGGGAATGTTTTGTTGATTTTTTCGATTTCTTCTTCAGTCAGCAGTTCGTTTTGCTGCAATTCGGGTCTGTCATTGCCCCAAAAAGCAATAATCATATCGATAATTCCGGTCGATTTATATCGGAAAGAAGAATCATCAGAAAGCTTTTCTAGAAGTTTTTCGGGAGGCAGAATAGCGAATATTTCTTCTGATTGGATACCGCCGATAGTTTTGTAAAAAGTGATCAATTCTTGTGGAAGCGGCTGCGAAAAAAATGAGGATAAAGTTTGTATTGTTTCGTCTGATGCTGGTACTAATTCTTGGATTTCGTCGAATTCAAGTTCGCATTCTGCTATAAGTGTTTTTATTTGTTCCATGTTGTGAAATAAAAAGTAAGTGGCTTTTATGATTGGAATAATTATTTATGAAACAGTTTTTGCGTTTTTGTAAAAAGCAACCGTTCTTTTTTAGCCCCGATGGAAGCGGTATCCTTTTATGGCGGGGTTCGCCATAAAAGATAAAGCGGACAGCGGGACAAGACGCGTTTTGAAAACCAAACGTACTGCTTCGGAAAAAAAAAATTAATGCCTATTGTCGCATTGGAGGTAAACGTCTTCGTTTGATTTGTCTATAAACGAAATGCCAGGACAGCCAAATGATTCGTATTGAAAACCAAATACTACCAGCGGTTTGTTTTTAAAGAGTATTCCTGTCCATTGAATGACTCCATTCTCGGCTTCATGATTTAAAGGTGAAACCGATGTTCCTTCGCCTCTTCCATAAAACTTTTCGATATAGGCTTCCTTGGTTTTAGAATCGATAACCAGCAATCGTCTTGCGGCTACAAATTTTCTTTCGTCTAGATAATCTTGGAGGAAATAGTCATAACCATTTGCGGTATAGGAGTGAGTTTCTCCTGTTTTTAAGTCTTTGACATATTCTTTGCCTTTTTTGGTCATTGTTTTTGACGGAAAAGAATTTGCAGTTGTTTTTTTCCATTGTATTGGTTTTAGCTGTCCGCGAACAAATGGATTTTCTTTGCCAGCATATACGAGAACATCTGTATAATAGTCGCTTAAGCCACTTAAATATTTGTTGCTGATTTCAAATCCAATCATGTAATCATAGCGGTTGTACGGCCAATCTTCTTCGGAGGCATAACCATTTATCCAAGCGGCTGTTTTGAGGTTTTTTATAGGCAAAGCAATCAGTTTGTTTTTAGCATAATCATAGATAAAAATCGAATCGCTTTCTGAAATTCCTGTTTTTGATAAAAATCTTTCGCGGTAAGATTTATCGAATGTAAAATATTGCGAAGCCTTTTTTTCTATTTTCTTCGGGTCTGGTAAAACAAGCGAATCAGAATCGGTTCCGTCCAGCGGATAAATGTCTGAAAGAGAAACAAAAGAAACACTGCTACTGTCTCTGTATGTAAGATTGAACAAGTTAATGCTTTCTTTTCGAGGTCCGTCTTCTTCTGTGGTTTGTATAGTATCGGTTTCAACCGAAGCATTTTGAACTGGGCTGACAGTATTGTTGTTTTCTGATTTTTTATCGCCGCAGGAAATTAAGAGCAATGTTGCGACAACGAAAAAAGTTTGAATTTTTAAGTTCATAGATTTGGGATTTTACTTTGTAATTATGGCGTTTAATTTTTTTTTCTACAAAGGTGTTTTTTCTTTTGTGTGATAAAAATAGCTTTTTTTTGTCAGAATTTGGAACGTAATTAAAATGATGAAATATTTTTAGACGAAGTTATGGTTTCCAGAAACAGGGACTTTTCGGTTTTTCAAGGTCAGCAGCAGTAGTAAAAAGTAATTAACGGCAACTATTAGAAGGCTTCCGGCAATCAATGTAAACCAAATGTCAATAAGCATCATCATTATAATTGCGAATCCAGTAAGTAAGAAACCAAGTCCGAAATGAATAATCCACTGCCATTTTTTATAAATGAGACCTTTTTTTGTTTTTAAAATACCAAAACAAAAAAACGTCAAAGTAAGTTGTATCAAAATGTAAGGAAGATCACCAAGTTCTAGATTGTGGTTGTTTCGATTTTGTTGATTGATTATAAAATTCTGAAATGCAATTTCTTCTTCTCTGCGCTCTGGAGATAATTCATTTAAGGATAAATCCTGCATGCCAATTGGGGAATAAAAATTGACTTTGAAAGTAGGGCGGTATTTTACAAAGAGATTAGGCTCGTAAAATTCGTCATCGCGGAAAAGCCCGACAAAAAGCCAAGTTATAAGAGCAAAGATTATACTGCAGATTGTGTATTTGTTTAATTTTGGCATTTAGACTAAGTTCTGTTTTAGTACGTGCTAATATAGAGAAAGCGATAAAAATCGAAGAGATTTACAACTGAAGAAATCTATTGTTCCCATATTTTACGTACTAGTTTTAATAGTTTTGGTGATTCTTCTTCTTTTGTTTCTGCAACTTGTTTTTTTATTTCATCCCACGATATTTTAGTGACATGTGCTTTTTCCCATTCTTCATAGGATGGTTGTTTTAGATTTGCACCTCCTTTATGAGCATGATCTACATATCCTTTTGGAGGTTCAGGAAGTTTTTCTTTGCATTCTTCTGAGCATAAATTGGCAAGTAATGGTAAATTATCTGTCCCGATTCGCAGCGTAATCCATAACTGATTTGTTTCTTCATAGCTGATTTCTTTCTTGCAGATACTGCATTTTAATGAATTCCCTTCATATCGTACAGGATTATGGTCAAGTAACGGAAATCCTTTTCTGTTTTTGTAGTTTCCATATAAAACTCTTGTGCTCACCCTGCTGTCTTTTAGGTTTTTACAATTTATTATTTCATATGGAAACCAAAACAAGTCATATGAAGTATAAGGATCAAAATATTCGAGCGATTCCATTTCTCCAATTTCAGGCGGAATGCGTTTCAATTTGCTTCCGTACAGCCATATTTTTTTTACTTTTTTAAGTTTCGCAATACTTTCTGGTAAGGTATGTATTTGAGAATAAAGCTCATATCCTAGTGCTTCAAGTGGAGAAAATTCTTCGATGTTTTCATCGTAAACTTGATCAATGTATTGACACAACTTAATCCATGCTTCGGAGTTTCTGTCTTGTACATCATTTTTTATTTTTGAAATTCTCTCATTCATGATTTTTTATAAAAAAAATTATTTATCCGTTTTTTCATTCTCGATATAATTTTTAACAATCTCTAAAAATTCCTCTTTGGTTAAATAACGTTTAAGATATTCTTCAAAAGTTCCTTCATTTTCAATCTCACTAAAAAATACTTCGTGATCGGTAGAGTAAACTGTCGGATTTTCAGGATTTGGATCTGTTAGACATATAAAGAAGTGATCAGGATATCCGTATGAATAACAAATACAGATAAAATCTAAATCTCCGCCTTTGACAACTTCTCTTATTTCACTTTCTTCTACTAAACCGTCAAGTTCTTCAAAATCTTTTGTACCTTCTTTAAAAGGGGTGAAAAGAAAATTTCTATAAAAATCCTGTCCGTAAGGTAGTTCATGATCAGAGAAAAAATGATTTAATAATCGGTCATAAAATTCCTTTTTATTATCCAGATACAATTCACGGTTATTGGCATAAAATTCATCAATTCCGTATAACTCATCTTCATAATAATCTGTATATAAAGGGTGACTGAATTCAATTGACTGTAAGTCTTCTTGTAATGAATTTCCTTTTACTTTATCGATATTTCCACCCAGTTGCTGGATGCGATCTAATATTTCTTTTTTCATAGATATGAGTTTATAATTTAATCTCCGCATGCGATATCATTAAATACTTTGGTTTTAGAATGATTAGTGCTTTAACAAAAATAAGAAACCTTTTTAGAGAAATATCTTTCAAATTGTATAATTCTAAAGAACCTTTCCGAAATTTTATTCTTAACCTTTTGATAATATGATAAGTAGTTTAAATTTTTACTTTTATTTAAAATTTAAGTTATGGATGTCAATTGGAATGTAATAGCAATAGTTGTTGTACTGGTCATTATTTTAGTTGTTCTGACCGTGAGAAAAAATCTCAAAGAGAAAAAGAAATTGGAAAATCTGCTGAATAACGATTTCAAAAAAGCAGAAAAAGTCGATGTTGATGCTGATGATTCGGCTAATGAAAAGTAACGATAGATTTGTCATTTCGAGGAACGAGAAATCACACTAGAAATTCTACAAAGTAAATCGCCAATCTTTGTCGAATCCCGAGTGTGATTTCTCGTTCCTCGAAATGACAAAATTGCGAAACCATAGGAAAAAAATAACCCTTGTGAAACGGAATTTACAAGGGTTTTAATTTTTGTGGAGAATATCGGATTCGAACCGATCACCTTCCCGATGCATCGGGATACTCTAGGCTTTTGTTTTAATAAGGTCTTCAATATATTTTCGGCTTTTCATTTTCTTGATTTGCAATTCTCTTTTGCAAGCTTCGCTTCTTGTAGAAAAAGTTTCAAAATACTTAAGTTCCCAGTCTTTGACCGATTTTGTAAAAGTGCTTCTGCTGTTTAAATGATCTAGCAAGCGTTTTTCAATATCTTGACAAGAGCCAACATAGTATTTATTGAGTGTTTTAGAAAATATGATATAAATGTAAAACATAAGGTAGGATGCTAAAAAAAAATACCCAAACAGAAATTGAATTTGTTTGGGTATTTTTTTGAATTATTAGTGGAGAATATCGGATTCGAACCGATCACCTCTACGCTGCCAGCGTAGCGCTCTAGCCAAATGAGCTAATCCCCCAAATGTGTTAGCAAATAAAGTCAAATATTTTTCAAAAAACAAATTTCAAATAGCTTAAGCCGAATTATTTTTCAAAAGCGTAACTTTACGTTTAAAACTATTTTTATGAGTTCAGAAAAATCAAACGGAAGCTTAGAAACTTCTTTTCAAAATACAATTGCGGTTGTTGAATTTGGACACCCAGCAAGTAATTCTTTTCCTCGTACACTGCTCGATCAGCTGACGACAGAAATTAATTCGCTCAGCAGAAACGAGAATATTTCGGTTATTATCTTAAAAAGTCAAGGCGAAAGAACATTTTGTTCAGGTGCTTCATTTGATGAACTTTTGCAAGTTCAGGATGAAGAACAGGGGACGGAGTTTTTTTCAGGATTTGCACATCTAATCAACGCTATGCGCAATTGCAATAAATTGATTATCGGAAGAGTGCAGGGCAGGGCTGTTGGTGGAGGGGTCGGAATTATTTCTGCCTGTGATTATGTTTTTGCGACACCAGAAAGTGCTGTGAAACTTTCAGAATTAGCAATCGGAATTGGTCCATTTGTGATTGAGCCAGCGGTTTCGAGAAAAATAGGAAAAGCGGCTATGACAGAAATGACGCTTTCAGCACACGAATGGAAATCGGCAGAATGGGCGTTGCAGCATAAATTGTATTCTGAAATTCACAGCAGTGATAAATTGGATGAAGCAGTAGAAAATTTCGCCAAACGATTAAGTTCATACAACCCAGAGGCTTTGTTTCAAATGAAGAAAATTATCTGGGAAGGAACAGAACAATGGGAATCGATTTTGTTTGAACGCGCTGCAATTACGGGAAAACTTGTATTGTCAGATTTTAGTCGAAATGCTTTGCTTCAGTTTAAGAAATAGGTATGATATAAGTCATTGATTTTAGACAAATAGTGACATAGTTTTGAAAAATGTTTTAAAATCATTTTTCACTTAAATAAATTATTGAACATGACAATTATTTCCTTATTTCAAAAAGTAGATATTGCAGAAAAAATTAAAGATGCTCCAGATAGTGGTTATCAAATTGGTGTAGTCATTGGATCTTTCATTCCGTTTCTGGTTTTGGGCGGTATTGCTTTATTGATGTATCTTAGAGCTAAAAAAAGAGCTAAAAACGGCAATTAATTTGTAATTTTGCAACCTTAAAATTAAAAATCGATGAGTAAAATCAGAATTACAAAACAATTTAACTTCGAAACCGGTCATGCTTTGTATGGTTACGACGGAAAATGTAAAAACGTTCACGGACACAGTTACAAATTATCAGTAACCGTTATTGGTTCGCCGATCACTGACCGGTCGAATGTAAAATTCGGTATGGTAATCGATTTTTCTGATTTAAAGAAAATTGTAAAAGAGGAAATCGTTGATCAATTTGATCATGCAACAGTTTTTAATGAAACAACGCCGCATGTCGAATTGGCAAATGAATTGAAAAATCGCGGACATCATGTTATTTTGGTAGATTATCAGCCGACAAGCGAAAATATGGTGATTGATTTTGCTAGCAGAATCGTTGCGCGCCTGCCAGAAGGAATCTCTCTTTTCTCATTGAAACTTCAGGAAACAGAATCTTCATTTGCAGAATGGTATGCATCGGATAATTTATAAAAAAGTTAGAAGTTAAATTTTATAAGTGAGACGTTAAAGTCGAAATGAAATTCATATAACTTCGAAAGCCTAACACATAACCCTTAACTTATAACTTCCAACTTCCCTCAATGAAAAAAATATATTTTGCTTCCGATCAGCATTTTGGTGCGCCGACTCCGGAATTAAGTCTTCCGCGAGAAAAAAAATTCGTTGCTTGGCTGGATGAGGTAAAAGAAGATGCAGAAGCTATTTTTCTTTTGGGAGATTTGTTTGATTTTTGGTTTGAGTATAAAAAGGTCGTGCCGAAAGGTTTTGTACGTATTTTGGGCAAACTGGCTGAAATTCGCGACAGCGGAATTCCGATTTACTTCTTCGTCGGAAACCATGATTTATGGATGAGCGATTATTTTGAAACCGAATTGAATATTCCAGTTTATCACGACAACAAAGAATTTACTTTTAACGGAAAAACCTTTTTAATCGGTCACGGAGACGGAAAAGGTCCCGGTGACAAGGGATACAAAAGAATGAAAAAGGTTTTTACAAATCCGTTTTCAAAATGGCTTTTCCGTTGGCTTCATCCCGATGTGGGTGTGAGTCTTGCACAGTATTTGTCGGTTAAAAACAAATTAATTTCGGGAGCAGAAGACGTTACGTTTTTAGGTGAAGAAAACGAATGGCTTATTCTGTATGCCAAGCGAAAGCTAGAAACCAAACATTACAATTATTTTGTTTTCGGACATCGTCATCTTCCGATGATTCACCCTGTAGGTGAAAATTCAGAATACGTAAATCTGGGCGACTGGATTGGATATTTTACCTATGGTGTTTTTGATGGGGAGAAATTTGAACTTAAAAAATTCGAAAAATAATTACTTTTTAGTATTCGCATAAATTCCGATTTTATGTGTTCTCAGAATATAATTTGATAACTTTTTGTTGTTTGAAAGCTGAAAATTTATTGCATTTGAGGCTTTTTTCGGCATATGGCATTCTACGCAGTTATCGGTCAATAAATTTCTAGGCATAGATTTGAGTGTTTTGTCAGAATGTTTCATTGTCTGATGACAGCTCATGCAGATTTTCGAATACGAAGTCATATTTTTTGAAGCATTATCGTGTGGATTATGACATGTAATGCAATCCATTTTTTCACTGCTTATAAAACATTTGCTCTGTGCCATTAAACGAAATTGATTTCCATGAACATCAAATTGTGCCGTATCGTTTATACTTCTGGTTTCGCGGTAAAAATCAGATAGATTATTTCCGGGTTTAAAATCAAAGCGCGATTTGAGTTTCATTCCGTCATTTCCTGCATGGCACAACGCGCAGGCATCTAGTTTTTGCTGGCGGTTTAATGTTTTAAAGCTTGTAATGCTGTTGGCTATTTTTACATTTGGATTTTTTAGATGAAATTCAGTATGTTGTTTTGCTGGACCATGGCAACGCTCACAATCAATTCCGTAAACAATGGTTTTTTTGTCAATTATATCTTCGACATCCATTGCCATGAAATTTTTCTCTGCAGAATTTTGGTTTACGATTCTGCTGCTTGCGTTTGAACTGTGACAGGTATAACAATCTTTTACAACCATTCGGTCAAAATAAGGTTTGTCTGCCGGAAATCCCGGACTTGTGCCCCAATTGTTTATAGAATGATAAAAAGAAACGGGAAGTTCGTAAGTGTTATTGTTTTTCCAATAAACAGAAGTTTGGGCGTGTTTGATGCCAAAAACAATGTCAAATTTATATCTCGAAGTTTCTTTGCCGTTTTGGTATAAAACCTGATACAAGCTGTCACCGTCTTTTTCCATGACCAGTTTGGTGTTTTTGTCGTAGATAAAGGTATGGTCGCCAGAATCAAAATTGCCGGAAACATTTCCTAAAACGGCAGGAGCTGTTGCTTTAAAATGGGAACTTTTGATTGCCATGTCATATTGTGTTTTATGACATTGAATGCAACTTTCTGAACCCGCATAATCGGTGCCACGCGGATCAATATATTCTTCTGATTTGGAATTGCAGCTTGAAATAAAAACTGCAAACAGAGAAACAAGTAGAGATGCAAATTTTTTCATTGTTGTAAATATACTTTTTTTTGATTTGAATCAAAATATATTTCAATAATGAAAAAATGTTGTTAAAATGTTAGAATGTTTCTTGTGCTAACCAAATTATGTTTTATTCCGATGCGCTTTGGCATAGTCGGTATTAATTCATTCCAACACCATAAATATATTCTCCCAATTCGATTTTAAACAAAGAACCTTCAACCAAATCCTTAATCGATTTTAATTCGGTCATCGAAACGGCTAAATCTATTGAATTGCATGGCGTTTTCAGTAAGAATTTATGACAAGAATATTTCATTTCACAAGCTTCACAACAAGTATTTTCAATCATACTGTCTTCAATTAAATCACAAAACTGATTTAATTCTGATACCGTGAAATAAAATCCTGTTTCTTTAAAAACCAACTGAATTTTATCTAAAATCGGCTGACTGTTTTGTTTCCAGTAAAAGGCGATTCCAAAGTTATTATGATATATCTGCTCAATTTCTCTCATCGTAAATACTTTTATTGCAACAAATATAAATATTATTTATATTAATTCTAAATAAAAAAATCTTAAAATGTGAAAAAATAAAATCATATGAGTGATATAAGTTAATTAAAGCTTGACGGAATTTTTTGGTAAAACTAACTTATATCATTAAAGCGATAAAAAAGCTATTTAAGCCATTTTTTTAAATTCAGAAGAAATTTATTCTGCTGGTCCACAAACAAATAGTGTGAACAGTTATCTAGAAGAGCAAAATTGTTAGCGCCAGTTAATTCTCTAATTGATTTTATTTGTTTTGATGAAAAAATACCGTCTTGTTTTCCGTAAATGGCAAAAATTGGAACTTTTGAGGCTTTAATTTCCTTTAAAAAAGGTCTGCTGTCAATATTGTTTTGCTTTTCATTTTGATAGAAAAGAAGGGGAGCATTTTTGTTTCGGATATTGGTTTTATAAAATTCTCCAGATTCGTAAGCGGCATATAATTTTTTAGATTCAGTTGTTGGATTTGGCATTTTAAAGTAATTTTCATCACTTGCCAAATCAAAACAATGTTTTCTATATCCTGCAGAGTTTTTATCCAGTTTTTCTATGTAAGCTATTTTATTAAGCGTTTTAGAATCGCCGTCGTGTATTTTTTTAATGGAATTTAAAATATGGTCATATGTTTCCTGTTGTGAAAACAAAGCGCCAGCCAAAACCAAAGCACTTACATTTTGTGGATATTTATGAGCATAAAGTGTGGCAACCAAACCGCCGAAACTATGACTAAGTAAAACAGCTTTTTTTAAATGATATTTTGAATAGATAAGATTTAAATCCCGAAAAGCTTCTTCGTAAGTGAAAGTGGCGTTAGGATCAGCCGATCTTCCTTCGCCTCGACGATCGTAAGCAATTACATGAAATCCTAGAGATGCTAGATTTTGTGCCGTAGTTCCTTCAAACAATGTAGCATTACCGCTTGGACCGCCATGGATGAAAATGATAGCTTTGTTTTTTGCATTTCCATAAGTTTTGATGTAGAGATCTTGCGCCTTTACGAAAAGAGAAAAGATGCAGCATATTGAAAGAAAAAATGATTTCATCTATTCCAGTTTATGATGGTCGTCCATATCTCTTTGAAGGTCAAGATTTCTAAAGGTTGGTGATTTTAATGCCGTTACAATCACGGTAAACAACGTAACACTTCCTCCAAAAACGACCGAAACTACTGCTCCCATCAAACGGGCTGTTAAACCGCTTTCGAAAGCACCTAATTCATTTGAGGATCCAACAAAAATCGAATTTACGGCACCAACACGTCCGCGCATATGATCAGGAGTTTTAAGCTGCAAAATCGTCTGACGGATTACAACAGAAATTCCATCCGCCAATCCGCTTAGGAATAATGCAAAAACAGAAAGCCAGAAAGAAATCGAAAGTCCAAATAAAATAATTGATAAACCAAAAATAAAGATGGCTACCAAAAGCTTCTTTCCTGCATTTTTATATAATGGGACATAAGCAGAAACAAACATTGTAATAAAAGCGCCCACAGCAGGAGCAGCTCTTAAAATACCAAAACCTTCGGAACCGACTTTTAAAATGTCTTGCGCAAAAACCGGAAGCAGTGCCACTGCTCCTCCAAAAAGAACTGCAACCATATCTAATGTTAAAGCGCCTAATACCGTTTTGTTTTTAAATACAAAAGTCAAACCTTCGGTAAGACTGTCAGATATTGATTCGCCTATTTTAGGGTTTAAGATGGGTTTTTTACTGATCTGCGATAAGGCAATTAAAGAAAGAATGGAACATCCGAAAACAAGGCACATTGACCAGTGAACACCAATCCAGTTGATAGAAAAACCAGCCAAAGCAGGTCCCATTACAGCGCCAATCTGCCAAACAGAACTGCTCCAGGTCGCCGCATTTGGATATACTTTTTTAGGAATGATTAAAGATAAAAGCGAGAAAATAGTAGGACCTAAAAAGGCTCTTACAATACCGCCAAGAAAAACAAGAAAATAAATCAAGCCCAATACGCCTGATTTAGAAAGTCCCCCAGAAAATTTCGGCCAGGTCAATAAAAACAATCCAAGACTGATTACTGAAAACCCAAGAATACATTTTACCAACATTCCTTTTTTCTCTCTCTGGTCTACAATGTGGCCTGCGAAAAGAGCCATTAGAATTGCCGGGATTACTTCCATCAAACCAATAAAACCTAAAGAAAGAGGGTCTTTTGTTAAGCTGTAGACTTCCCATTCAATTACAATAAACTGCATGGACCAGGCAAAAACCATTGCAAAACGCAATAATAAAAAAACGTTGAACTCTCGATAGCGGAGTGCCTGATAGGGATCCGGTTTGTTGGATTTAGTTGTCATTTGTTCTAATGTCTTTCAGCATAAGCTGTGTTGTAATATTTCCATTCCATTCATTTTCAGAAATGCAATAAGCAATTTGAAACGAATTTTGATTTTGTGCTAAACCTAATTTTTTTCCGAGACCAAAACCAATCGAAGAAATTCCTTCTGAATTGTTTTGTTTCACAAAGAGTCTTAAGTGTTCGTCTTCTGAACCTAGTGTTTTGGCGTAACCAGTATCTTTTACATTTGAAGTCATAAAAACAGGTGTCATGTTCTGTGGGCCAAAAGGCTCAAATTGTTTCAGAATCCGAATAAGTTTTGGAGAGATGTCCGTAAAATCAATTTCGGCATCAATTTCGATTTCTGGTATTCGCATTTCGGGCAGAATGGTGCTTTCCACGCATTTTTCGAAAGCATCTTTAAAAGCTTCATAATTTTCGGCTTTTAATGTCATTCCGGCAGCATACATATGTCCTCCAAATTGTTCTAAATGTTGAGAACAAGCATCAAGGGCATTGTAAACATCAAATCCTTTTACGGATCGGGCAGACGCTGCATATTTATCGCCGCTTTTGGTAAAAACCAAAGTCGGGCGGTAATAGGTTTCTATTAATCTCGAAGCTACAATTCCGATTACGCCTTTGTGCCAGTCTTCCTGAAAAACCACGGTACTAAAACGATCATGTTCGTTATTATCGAGAATCTGCTGAAAAGCTTCTTTGGTAATTTTTTTGTCCAGATCTTTTCGGTCAGCGTTGTACTGTTCAATTTCTGAAGCAAATTGTTGCGCTTGCTCAAAATCAAATTCGCTCAGCAATTCGACTGCATGATTACCGTGTTTGATTCTTCCGGCCGCATTGATTCTTGGCGAAATAATAAAAACAACATCGGTAATGTCTAAAACTTTCTTTTTTACCTGATGTACAAGAGCCTTGATTCCCGGGCGTGGTTCGGTATTGATTACTTTTAATCCGAAGTAGGCCAGAACGCGATTTTCTCCTGTAATCGGTACAATATCGGCCGCAATCGCCGTAGCGACCAAATCCAGATACGGAACTAAATCTTCTACGGTTTCGTTTTTATTTTGTGCTAAAGCCTGAATCAGTTTAAAACCAACACCGCAACCGCACAATTCATCATAAGGATAAGAACAATCTTCTCTTTTCGGGTCTAAAACAGCAACCGCATCAGGAAGTTTTTCTCCAGGTCTGTGGTGGTCGCAGATGATAAAATCGATGTTTTTCGCTTTCGCGTAGGCGATATGATCGATTGATTTAATGCCACAGTCCAAAGCGATGATTAAGGCAATTCCGTTATCATCTGCATAATCGATTCCTTTATACGAAATTCCGTAACCTTCGTCATAACGATCTGGAATGTAGGTGGCGACGTTTGGATAGTATGATTTTAGATAAGATGAAACCAGAGAAACGGCTGTCGTACCGTCGACGTCATAATCACCAAAAACCAAAATGTTTTCCTGATTTTCAATTGCCGATTCGATTCTTGCAACGGCTTTGTCCATATCTTTCATCAAATATGGATCATGAAGATGATCTAAAGACGGACGAAAGAAATTCCTGGCATCTTCAAAGGTTTCAATACCACGCTGAATCAAAAGTGAGGCTACAAAATCTTCTACATTAAGGGCTTGCGCCAAATGTTTGATTTTATCTTCAGAAGGTTTTTGTTTTAAGGTCCAGCGCATTTTTTAATTGTAGATTTTAGATCTTAGATTTCAGATTGTGGAAATCGTTTAATCTGGTTGGCAATTTTTAGCCACAGATTAAAAGGATTTAAAAGATTATTTTTTTGCCACGAATTACACGAATTTAATTCGTGCTAATTGGTGGAATTGCTTCGCCTGTTCGATTTCGCTCGGGTCGTGGCAACTTTTATGTTAATCTGTGTTAATCTTTTTAATCTGTGGCAGAATATTCGTTTTAAACTTTGACAAAGTTTTTAAGCGTTAGATTGCAGGCCTAGTAAAATCTAAAATCTACAATCTGAATTCTAAAATATATTACTTTGCTTCTAAAGCATTTCCTTCAAACTGAATTCCGTCCCAGCCTAAGTTGATGAAATTTCTAATATTTTGGTGATTGGTTCCGTTTGGATCGCCTAAAACTTCTTCAAAATAAAAAGCACCAAAACAAGCTAAAGTTTCGTCTTTGCTTAAGTTTTGCAGTTTTGCGAAAGAGAATAATTTACAAGAACCTGAATTTTCTCCAGCAGCATTGTGCTGTGTTCCGTTTTGAAAAGCAGTTGGAGTAAAGTTGTAATTTTCTTCGATTACGGCAATAGTTTCAGGAAATGTGATTTGTGTTGGAGTTTGTTTTACTTTTTCTAAAAAGGCTTGTACGCTCATGATTATGGTTTAGTTTTTTGACACAGATTAAAAGGATTAAAATGATTTTTTTAACCGCAAATTTGCTTCGCCTGTTCGCTATCGCTCGAGTCACAAATTCCCGCTAATTCAATTTGTGGAAATTTGTGAAATTTGTGGTTCATTTTTTTTAAATCGGGATATTCATTTTAATCTGTGGCTGAAATGATTATTTATTCTTCTTCATCCTTAGAAAACTTACTTTTCTTAGGTTCTTTTGTTATTGTTTTTCCAGCAACAACTACGACGATTTCGCCACGCGGCGCTGTTTTTTCGAAATGCGCTAAAACTTCTTTGGCGGTTCCGCGTACATTTTCTTCATGTAATTTTGATAATTCTCTCGAAACGCAGACTTGTCGGTCTTCTCCAAAATACTGAACAAACTCGCTTAAAGTTTTAACGAGCTTATGTGGGGAAACGTATAAAATCATAGTTCTGGTTTCTTCGGCCAAAGCCAAAAAACGGGTCTGACGTCCTTTTTTGTCAGGAAGAAAACCTTCAAAAACAAATTTGTCATTTGGAAGTCCGCTGTTTACTAAGGCCGGAACAAAGGCAGTAGCACCTGGAAGGCATTCTACTTCGATTTTATTTTCAACGCAGGCACGAGTCAATAAAAAACCTGGATCCGAAATTGCTGGGGTTCCTGCATCCGAAATTAAAGCGATCGTTTCTCCAGCTTTTAATCTTGCAATCAGATTTTCGGTCGTTTTATGTTCATTGTGCATATGATGGCTGTGCATGTGCGTGCCGATTTCAAAATGCTTCAACAATTTTCCGCTGGTGCGGGTGTCCTCAGCCAAAATCAAATCGACTTCTTTTAAAACCCGAATGGCTCTAAAAGTCATGTCTTCAAGATTGCCGATTGGCGTGGGAACGATATATAATTTTGACATAATTTTTGTGAAATGTAAAAGGTAAGTTGAACCGAATTAAAGGAATTTTTTCTCGATAATTCCCATAAAACGCTCTGCGTAATCATCTTTTCCTACCCAATTGTTGTAATCGGGTTTTACCATATTTTCGATAAAATCTTTTACTTCTGCGAACGAATCAAATGTCAGTAACTGATTTAAAACTCGGCTGTAATCTTCGGTGCTGTTTCCGAAAAGATTTTTGGTAAAAGCGATTCTGTCGTTCAAATCGATATGAAAACCTCGCGATAATTTTTCGTTTAAAGTAGCCGGTTTTGATTCGGTCTGGATTTTAGCGGCCGCAGTTTCTGCAGCTTTTTGTTCTTTCCACTCGGCAATGGTTGGGATAGGCGGAACATTTTGCACATTTTCAACTTTTACAAATTGAGCATCAGCATAATTTACTCCTAAATCCTCAAACATAATCGGGATTGGTGTGGCCTTAGATTCTGATTCCTTTTTTTCTTCTTCTACCTGTTTTGGCTCTTCTGTGAGTTCAAATGCAGGTTTGAAATCCGGAATCGGTTTTAAATCACTGAAAGTCCTAAATGAATTTTCGTCTTCTTTAACGACTTCTTCTTTTAGGTCGATTTCAGTTTCTTCAGCTTCTTCGTCTAAAGATTCATCTTCTAAAACATGAATAATCGGTTCTTCTTTGCTTTCGGCTTCAATTTCAGAAACTTCTTCTTCAGCGGTATCTTCAGTTTCGGTTTTTTCAACCGTAATTTCTTCAATTTCTGTTGCTGTAATTTCTGGTTCCGAAACGATTTCGGGAACAATTTCTTTAGCTGGCTCAGGAGTTTCAGTTTCAATCGCAACTGGAATTATTTCTTCTTTTTCGAAAATAGTCTCAATCTGCGATTCAATTTCGCTTTGTCCAATTGTAGGTTTCACACCTTCAAAGTTCTCATCTATAAATTTTAATACCGCTAATTTCTCATATAATTTCTGCGTTTCCAGATACAATTGATTGATATCGGATTTGTTCTTAAGTTTTAAAATTCGATGTGCAATGCTGATTAAATCGGCTTCCAATTTTTTTTTCATGACTATTGAAATTATAGTAAATAGGGTATTTTTAGTATATTCTCTAAATGATTTTCTTTATTCGTCGTTGAATTCTAAATCTTATTTTTTATTTCTGTTAATAAGACGTCGACGAATCTTCGATTTGATAAAAATTTTCTACTTTTGAAAAAGTGTAAAAACAGTAAAATTTTACACAGATTTATTACCAGTACAAAGTAATAAAAACTATTCATTTTTAAAGGCAGAAAAATACAAAATGTTTCTCGAAAATACAGTAAATCACAAAGAACAATTTGGGTGGATTGAAGTTATTTGTGGATCAATGTTTTCGGGTAAAACCGAAGAACTGATTCGCAGATTAAAGCGCGCGCAGTTTGCCAAACAAAGAGTCGAAATCTTCAAACCAGCTATTGACACCCGTTATCATGATGAAATGGTGGTGTCACACGATGCCAATGAAATCCGTTCGACACCCGTTCCCGCAGCTGCTAATATTCTAATTTTAGCACAAGGATGTGACGTAATCGGAATTGATGAAGCGCAGTTTTTTGATGATGAAATTGTCACGGTTTGCAACGATCTTGCCAATCAAGGAATTCGTGTAGTAGTAGCTGGACTTGACATGGATTTTAAAGGAAATCCGTTTGGACCTATGCCGGGGCTTATGGCAACAGCAGAATATGTTACCAAAGTACATGCGGTGTGTACACGAACAGGAAATTTGGCCAATTACAGTTTCAGAAAAACGGATAACGATAAATTGGTAATGCTGGGTGAAACCGAAGAATATGAGCCGCTTAGCCGTGCTGCCTATTTTAAGGCAATGAAGAAAAGTCAGGAAAAATAAATCTAAAGTTTTAACAAACAATGACAGAAAAGCAGAGCAGAAAAAAGCAGAATATAATACTCTTTACCGTAATCGGAATTGCAGCGGCACTGGCCGTTTTTTTTCAGTTTTATCTTTCTGAGAATGCCGATGAAGTAAATACTGAAATAACACAACTTGTTTCAAAATATAATAAAAATTGTCCATTGACGATTCAGCCAGGAATTCGTTTGGATAGTGTGAGTCTGCCCGAAAAACAAGTTGTTCGTTATAATTTGACATTAATAAATGTCGAAAAAGAAACAGCAGAATTAGACTTGATAGGTAAAGAAATTGGAGAAAGCATAATAAATACTGCCAAAGCAAATTCGGGACTTGAAGTTTTTCGTGAGAATGATTTTACGCTAATTTATCAGTACCGTGATAAAAAGAAAGCTTTTTTGTTTGATGTGAAAGTGCTTCCAGATCAATACAAATAAAAATAAGGCATCGATAAAAAAAACCGACAAATACTTGAAATCTGTCGGTTTTTTAATGGATTTATATTTCTTATATAGTTTGAGAAGAATTAAATCTTCTTTCTCATTCTCGCTACCGGAATATCCAGTTGTTCTCTATATTTAGCAATCGTTCTTCTTGCAATCGGATACCCTTTTTCTTTTAAGATTTCAGCCAATTGATCGTCTGGAAGCGGTTTTCTTTTATCTTCATCTTCAATTGTGTTTTGAAGGATTTTTTTAATTTCTAAAGTCGAAACATCTTCTCCTTGATCATTTTTCATGGCTTCAGAGAAGAATTCTTTAATAAGCTTTGTTCCATATGGCGTTTCAACATATTTACTGTTGGCTACACGCGAAATCGTCGAAATATCCAAACCAACCATATCTGCAATATCTTTTAAGATCATTGGTTTTAGCTTGGTTTCGTCGCCATCTAAGAAATATTCTTCTTGATAATGCATAATCGCATTCATCGTTACAAAAAGCGTTTCCTGACGCTGTCTAATCGCATCGATAAACCATTTAGCCGAATCTAATTTTTGTTTGATAAACTGAACCGCATCTTTCTGTGCCGTCGATTTATCTTTAGATTCTTTATACGTTTGCATCATTTCCTGATAATCTTTAGAAACGTGCAGCGAAGGAGCATTTCGTCCATTTAAAGTCAATTCCAATTCACCATCAACAATTCGGATAGCAAAATCTGGAACTACATTTTCTGTAACTTTATTGTTTCCTGCAAAAGACCCTCCCGGTTTCGGGTTTAATCTTTCAATTTCGTGAATTGCTTTTTTAAGCTGTTCATTAGAAACGCTGTATTTTTGTAAAAGTTTGTCGTAATGTTTCTTCGTAAAAGCATCAAACTGGTTTTCGATAATGTCAATGGCTAAATCAACATATTCGGTTGGTGTTTTGTGTTTTAATTGCAACAATAAACATTCCTGCAAATCGCGTGCACCAACTCCCGAAGGTTCCAATTCATGAATGACATGCAGCATTTTTTCGACCATTGCTTCATCAGTATAAATTCCCTGAGTAAAAGCCATATCGTCTACAATATCCGGAATGCTTCTACGGATGTAACCCATATCGTCAATACTTCCAACAAGGAATTCAGCGATTTCTCGCTCTTCATCGTTCAGAATAAAAGTATTCAACTGATTGATTAAATCCTGATGAAAACTAATTGGGGAGGCAAAAGGCGTTTCACGTTCTTCGTCTTCACTATAATTATTAACCTGAGTTTTGTAATCAGGTGTGTCGTCGTCGCTTAGATATTCGTCAATGTTAATGTCGTCTGCTTCGATTCTATCTGATTCTCCATCATCATAATCGTCGTATTCGTCGTTAGCATATTCGTCAGCTTCGTATTCGTCTTCTTTACCAGCTTCCAAAGCCGGATTTTCGTTCATTTCTTCTAATAAACGCTGTTCAAAAGCTTGCGTAGGCAATTGAATTAACTTCATCAGCTGGATTTGCTGTGGAGATAATTTTTGGGATAATTTTAAATTTAAAAATTGCTTTAGCATAGTTAAGGCGCTATTTTTTTGCCACTAAGGCGCTATTTCTGCCACTAAGACACAAAGGCGCAAAGTTTTTTTATTTTTTATTTGCCTTAAAAGGCTTGTTTTTAAAGTTTTTAAAATACTCTTTTTGTATTTATAAATCTTTTGATGCCACTCTTTATTAACGGAACGTTGAAATTAATTAAAAAGCCTAAATCTTTATTCAGTAATTTTAGCTGACTTATAATTTGTGCTTCCCAAACCGGATTTATTTGTTCAACGGCTTTTATTTCTATAATTATAGAATCTTCAATCAGTAAATCTAATCTTAATCCTTCGCTGAATTCAATTCCGTCATAAAAGATGGGAATATCAACTTGGCGTTTTACTTCAAGACCAGCTTTAGCGATTTCATGAGCTAAACAAACTTCATAAACTCTTTCTAATAGTCCAGGTCCAAGTTGTTTGTGAACCTTAAAGGCTGAGTTTACAATTATTTTTCCAATTTCTTCCGTTCTTTCTGAGAGCATTTTGTGTTTTTTTTGCCACGAAGACGCTAAGGCACAAAGTTTTTTTAAGTTTTTAAATCTTCACTAAAAAATTAAAATAATACTTGTGAATTTGTGTCTTCGTGGTATTATTTTAATTTTTTTGAGTCTTTAACTCAGTTAGTTTAAAAATAAACTTAGCGTCTTTGTGCCTTCGTGGCAAAACTTCCTAGAATTCCGCGCTACCCGGAGTTCTTGGGAAAGGAATTACGTCTCTAATGTTTGTCATTCCAGTTACAAACAATACCAAACGCTCAAATCCTAAGCCGAAACCTGCGTGAGTTGCAGAACCAAATCTTCTGGTGTCTAAATACCAGTATAATTCTTCTTCGTCGATTTCTAAGGCTTTCATTTTTTCAACCAAAACATCGTAACGCTCTTCTCTTTCAGAACCACCAACGATTTCTCCGATTCCAGGGAAAAGGATGTCCATTGCACGAACAGTTTCTCTTCCTGGTTCTGTATTGTCGTTCAAACGCATGTAAAACGCTTTGATGTTTGCTGGGTAATCGAATAAAATTACCGGACATTTAAAGTGTTTTTCTACTAAATAACGTTCGTGTTCTGATTGTAAATCAGCTCCCCATTCGTTGATGATATATTGGAATTTCTTCTTTTTATTTGGAGTTGAATCTCTTAAAATGTCAATTGCTTCTGTATAAGAAACACGTTTGAAGTTGTTCTCCAAAACGAAATTCAATTTCTCTAACAAACTCATTTCGCTTCTTTCAGCTTGTGGTTTTGATTTTTCTTCTTCTAAAAGCCTTCCTTCCAAGAATTTCAAATCATCTCCACAATTGTCTAAAGCATATTTAATAACGTACTGAATAAAATCTTCAGCCAAGTCCATGTTGTCATCAAGATTGTTGAAAGCAACTTCTGGCTCGATCATCCAGAATTCTGCCAAGTGGCGAGAAGTGTTTGAATTCTCCGCTCTAAACGTTGGTCCAAACGTATAAATCTGGCCCAAAGCCATTGCAAAAGTTTCCCCTTCTAACTGCCCAGAAACGGTTAAGTTTGTATGTTTTCCAAAGAAATCTTGTTTGAAATCGATGTTTCCTTCTTCAGTTTTTGGAAGATTATCCAAAGGCAAAGAAGTCACTTGAAACATCTCACCAGCACCTTCAGCGTCAGCTCCAGTAATAATTGGCGTGTTTACATACACAAATCCTTTTTCCTGAAAATATTTGTGAACCGCAAATGACAATACCGAACGCACACGCATAATCGCTCCAAAAGCATTAGTACGTACACGTAAATGTGCATTTGTACGTAAAAACTCTAAAGTATGTTTTTTAGGTTGCATTGGGAATTTTTCAGGATCAGAATCTCCAAGAATTTCCAATTTTGTAACCTGAATTTCATATTTCTGACCAGCACCTTTACTTTCAACCAAAGTTCCAATTACAGAAACTGCAGCTCCAGTCGTGATTCTTTTTAAAGTTTCTTCTGGAGTATTTTCAAAATCAACAACACATTGAATATTATTAATGGTAGAACCGTCATTTAAAGCGATGAACTGATTATTTCTAAAAGTTCTCACCCATCCTTTTGCATTCACTTCCTGTAACGTCGTCGTACTGTTTAATAAGTCTCTAACCTTTGTGTGTTTCATTTTTATATATAATTGATATTAAGTAATATTCATTTTGAACAACTGCAAATATAATCGATATTAATTAATTTTTGAAGCTGTTTTTCTGCACCCGAGCACAAATGTGCGAATTGGCGAAGCAATCCGCTATATCTTTTTCTTGCTAAAGGAGCAAGAAAAAGGATACCGCTTCTATCAGGGCTAGGGCAATCGGTTTCAAAAGAAGCAATTTCTCTTGTTTTTGTCATTCCGAGGAACGAGGAATCATACTAGTAATTTGGCAAAGAAAGTCGCCAATTTTTGTCAGATTTCGAGTTTTATTTGCTTTGCCTGGGTCTCCTTCGTCGAAATAACAGACTGTTCGGCCATTACATGTTATGCCATAAGTAATATATAAAATCATCTTCAAAAAAAATCACTGCTAAAATTGTTATTGAAAATGAAATAATAAATGCTTTACGGGTTTGATTTTTTACCAAAAGATTGGATTTTAGTAAAATGAATTTTAGTATAGCTCCTCCAATAATTGTATAAGTCAAAATAGACAAACAAAGGAATAGAATATGGATAAGCGTTAAAAATCGCGCTAATCCATATTGTCCTTCGGCTAAACAATTGCTACTATATAAAAAGAGTAATGCAATTGCTGTAATTCTTTTTTTTGGCATTTTAATTCGTGTCAATTCGTGAAATTTGTAGCAAACAAAACCTTATTTCTCCAAACTCTCCAATTCCTCTTTCTTCGTTTTCTTCTTCTCGAAAGTCAAAACCAGCGAAGGTAAAACAACCAAGTTAGCAAACATTGCAAAAACCAAAGTACAAGAAATTAATCCTCCTAAAGCGATTGTGCCGCTAAAACTTGAAAGTGTAAAAGTAGCAAAACCTAAAATCAGAACTACAGAAGTATAGAACGTACTCACTCCCGTTTCTCTCAAGGCACTGAAAACCGATTTCTTCACTTTTCCTTTATTTTGAATTAAGTCGTGTTTGTATTTTGCCATAAACTGAATCGCATTATCCACCGAGATTCCGAAAGCGATACTGAATACCAGAATCGTTGAAGGTTTTAACGGAATCCCGAAATAACCCATTAGTCCGGAAGTAATGCAAAGCGGTAATATATTCGTGATCAAAGAAGCCATTACCATTTTGAACGAACGGAATAAATACAGCATCAAAATTGCTATAGTTGCAATCGCAAAAAGCAAAGATTCGATTAAGTTGTGCGCTAGGTAGGTTGTTCCTTTTTGGAAAACCAATGCTTTTCCAGTAATCGTAACTTCGTAACGGTCGTTAGGGAAAATTTCGTTAATTTTTTTACGCAATTTCCCTTCTACTTTCGCCATTTCATCCGTTCCGATATCTTTCATGAAAGTCGTGATTCGGGCATATTGTCCAGTTGAATCAACATAGGCTTTCATTAAGTTTTCTTTGCTGTTTTTGGTTGCATTTTTAGCATAACCCAAAATAAAAGTCTGTTCCTGTGAAGTTGGCAATTGGTAATATTCAGGGTTTCCGTTGTAGAAAGCCTGTTTGGCATATTTGACCAAATTGACAACCGAAACCGGTTTTGCCAATTCTGGAATTTCAGAAATAGTATTCTGTAATTCATCCATTTTACGAATAGTAGCCGGCTTCATAACACCTTTTTTCTTTTTGGTGTCAATCATGATTTCCAGTGGCATTACACCATTGAATTCTTTTTCGTAAAATAAAATATCTTTAAAAAAAGAAGCACTTTTCGGCATTTCGCCAATCAAACTTCCCGACACTTTCATTTGTCTCACTCCATTCAAACTGATTACAAAAAGTACTGCGTAAATAATGTAAACGATTGTTTTTTTACCTTTCACAATAGTGGCAACAGTATTCAACAAAGTCGAAATGTACGTTTTATCTAAATGGTATAAGTGTTTTGCTTTTGGCAATGGCATAAAACTGTAGATAATTGGCACGATAAAAAGTGTCAAAGTATAAACAGAAAGGACGTTGATTGACGTAACCAAACCAAATTCAAAAAGCAATTCGTTTCCTGTAATCATCAAGGTTGCAAAACCAATCGCAGCTGTTAAATTGGTCATCAAAGTCGAAGAACCAATTTTTGAAATCACACGCTGTAATGCTTTTGCCTGATTGTTGTGCAACTTAATTTCCTGCTGGTATTTATTAATCAGGAAAATGCAGTTGGTAATTCCGATTACAATAATCAGCGGTGGAATAATAGCCGTTAAAATCGTGATTTTATAACCAAATAACCCAAGTGTTCCAAACGACCAGGTTACGCCGACAATTAAAATACAGATCGAAATAAAAGTAGCTCTGAACGAACGGAAAAAGAAAAAGAAAATCAACGAAACCGTCAATAAAGACGCTCCAATGAAAAGTCCGATTTCGCCTTTCATATTGTCCGCATTAATCGTACGGATGTACGGCATTCCCGAAACTTTAAGATCGATTCCTGTTGTTTTTTCGAATTTATCGATTTTTGGAACTAAATCATTTAAGATAAAAGTCTTTCTCTCAGCTGTATTTACCAACGCTTTGTTCATATAAATCGCAGAACGAACGCTACCACTTTCTTTATTAAACAATAAACCTTCGTAAAAAGGCAAATTGTGAAACAAATCGTACTGAACCGTTTTTAAGTAAGCCGGATCAAGCGCTTTGCTTTGTTCAATAAATGGTGCTAAAACAAATTTTTGGTTTACAGTATCTTTTTCCAGTTTCTTTAAGTCATTTAAAGAAATAACCAAATCTACTTCTTTAGCTTTTTTCAAGCCGTTCATTAATTCTGTCCAGGCAGCATAATTTTTCGGCGTAAAAAAGTTTTTATCCTGAAATCCGATTACGATAAGATTTCCTTCTTCCCCAAATTTATCTAAGAATTTTTGATAATCCTTATTCGCAATATGATCTTTCGGAAGCAGGTTTGCTTCAGTATAGGTCATAGAAAGGTTTTTCCATTGATAACCAAAGAAAATAGTTAAAGCGGAAAGGATAACTAGAATTGTTATTCTGTTTTTAAGTATGATTCGGGCCAATTTTTCCCAAAATCCAACTTGAACTGTGTTTTTCATAAAATCTTTAAAAATGGATGCAAATGTAGTGAAAAGTGCTAGAAATCATAAATAAACCATTGTATTTTACTTAACGTTAACACAAAAAAGCATAATGTTTAAAAAAGAGAAAATGTGTGCTTTTTATATTTTACTCGCAAGGTTTTCTCATATTTGCAATTAATTTATTAATACAAGAGAATTAAAAATGATGTATTCCAAACAGATTAAGTTTGTAACGATTGTCTTGAGTTTATTGTTGCTTTTATTTTCATTAACTCAAAATGCATTAATTGTAAATTACGGAGGAGAAACAAAAACAGGTGCGTCGTTTGACTATTTTTTTATGGGAGCAATCGCTTTTATGGGCGGTGGATTGTTTGAAGAAATTATTTGGCTTGCAAATCCATTGTGTTTATGTGCAATTATATATTTCTGGAAAAATGACCCAAGAGCTATTTCTCTGAGTTTATTAGCATCAGCTTTGGCAGTTTCTTTTTCTTTTTGGAGTGAAATTTTAGGAGCCGAAAGCGGAGCAATGGCTAAAATTATTTCTTTTGAGTTAGGATATTATCTTTGGATTTCTAGTATTTTAATTTTGACAATTGGAATTTTAATTCATTATAAAATGACAGTAAAGGGAAGTTTACAATCTTAAAAATATGGAGAACAACAATACCACAACGTTTATTTTTTTAGCGATTCTTTTTTTGCTGATTGTCATCATTTGTTTTATGATTTACCAATTGATGCAGGCCAAAAAAGCAAAAGAAGATGCCGAAAAAAGTTTTTATGCGCTTGAAGTAAAAGTAAATGATCTACAATTAGAAAATTTGGAGTCCAAACTGAATCCGCATTTGTTTAAGAATATTTTAAATTCGATTCAGTCGCATGCTTATCAGACTTATTTCGCTTTAGACAAATTAGCCAATGTTTTGGATTATATTTTATACGAAAGCAAAAAGAAATTCGTGACGGCAAAAGAAGAAATCAATTTTGCACTGAATCTAATCGAAATCAATAAAATTAAAATCAGTCCGCTTTTCGAATTGAAGATTAAAACGAATATCAACGAAGACGATAAATTGTACGATCAGCCGTTGTTGGCGCCTTTGATTTCTATTGATTTAATCGAAAATGCATTTAAACACGCCGATCTTCAAAGTGCCGATGCTTTTATTTCGGTTGTTTTTGAATTTAAAGACAATGCTTTTTTTATGACGGTTTCCAATAAAATCTCCGACAAAAAAGTGCTGAAAAAGGAGCGAAGCGGTTTTGGACATGCGACTTTAGAACATCGCCTTCGAATTATTTACAAGAATAATTTCAAACTCGATAAGTTTATAGAAAACGACATTTATATTGCTCATCTAAAAATAGATTTACTTGAATACAAAACTGAAATGCTTGCTTCTGGACGATGAGCTTCCGGGATTGACTTATTTGAAAATGCTTTGCGAACAAATTCCGGAACTGGAAATAGTCAAAACATTTAATAATCCTGAGAAACTTTTGTCTGATATTCCAGATCTGGATTTTGATCTCTTGATTTCTGATATCGAAATGCCGGGAATGGATGGCTTGCATCTGGCCGAAATGCTCGAAAATAAATTGGTGATTTTCTGTACAGCTTATAAAGATTACGCAGCCGATGCTTTTAATATCGATGCAGTAGATTATATCACAAAACCGGTAAAACTGGAACGTCTTCAAAAAGCCATTACAAAAGCTTTTGAACGTTTTGAGAAATCGGATAATTCCAGAAAGTTCATGCAACTGAATACTGATAAAGGGAAAACACTTTTGTATTTTAATAAAATTCAATACATCACAACAGCTGCAAGTGACAGTCGCGATAAAACAGTTTTGTTGGCAGATGGAAGTTTTCTGAATCTGAAAAACGTAAAATTCGACACCCTTTTAAATGAATTGCCTGATGCCGATTTTTGTAGAATTAACAAAAAAGAAATTGTGGCTGTAAAAGCGATAAAGTTCTTCAATCACAACGAAATTGTATTGCATCATTTAGAAGAAAACAATAAAAATACGGCCTTAATTTTAAGTGAAACGTATCGTTCTGATTTTTTGAAAAAGGTAAAAATATAACTTATTACAAAGTTTTTCCGACTTGTTACATACATTGAAAATTAGCTTGTAATTTGCTTTTTCGCTTAAAACTCAGTTCTGATATTTGCGGCAATAAATCTAAAGAACGAGTTATGAATAACATTAAAAACTCTGTATTTTACATTACAATTATTGGCGGTTTTACGGCGCTGATTTATTGGGTAATTTCAAAAGGTGCCGCATTAGAAGTGGGGCGCAACATCGTAAAAAAACAAATCGAAAGCAACCATTGGAATGATTTCCTAGATTCTATGGTTCATAATTTACAACATCCACTAGCTATTTTACTGGCTCAGATTGTGACTATTATTTTAGTAGCACGTTTGTTCGGATGGTTTTTCAGAAAAATTGGCCAGCCGTCTGTAATCGGAGAAATGATTGCAGGAATTGTGCTCGGGCCATCTTTGGTCGGAATGTATTTTCCTGAATTTTCGGCCGCTTTGTTTCCAAAAGAATCTTTAGGAAATCTACAGTTTTTAAGCCAGATCGGTTTAATTCTTTTCATGTTTGTAATCGGAATGGAATTGGACTTGAAAGTGCTAAAAAACAAAGCCCACGATGCGGTTGTAATCAGTCACGCGAGTATTGTAATTCCGTTTGCTTTAGGATTAACTCTAGCGTATTTTATATACCACACTTTTGCCCCAATTGGTGTTGAGTTTTCTTCTTTCGGATTGTTTATGGGAATCGCCATGAGTATTACGGCCTTCCCCGTTTTAGCAAGGATAGTTCAGGAACGTGGCATGCAGAAAACAAAACTCGGTACCATTGCAATTACTTGCGCCGCAGCCGATGATATTACAGCTTGGTGTATTCTGGCAGTTGTAATTGCGATTGTAAAAGCAGGTTCATTTACAAGTTCGTTATACGTAATTGGTTTAGCGATTTTGTATGTAATCATTATGTTGAAAATCGTTCGTCCGTTCTTGAAACGTGTCGGAGATTTAAATGCAACTCGCGAAAGTTTAAATAAACCAGTTGTAGCTATTTTCTTTATTACGCTTTTGATTTCTGCTTATGCAGCTGAATTAATTGGAATTCACGCTTTATTCGGAGCTTTCTTAGCGGGAGCAATTATGCCAGAAAACAATAAATTCAGAAACATATTTATTGAAAAAGTAGAAGATGTTGCCATTATCGTTTTATTGCCATTATTCTTCGTGTTTACAGGTTTGCGTACACAAATCGGATTGTTGAACGATCCTGGATTATGGAAAATTACAGGATTAATTATCGCAGTTGCCGTAGTAGGTAAATTCTTCGGAAGCGCTTTGGCAGCGAAATTTGTCGGACAGAATTGGAAAGATAGTTTGTCTATTGGAGCTTTGATGAACACACGCGGTTTGATGGAACTTGTAGTATTGAATATTGGTTATGATCTTGGTGTTCTTTCTACAGAAATTTTTACCATGATGGTAATTATGGCTTTGGTTACGACTTTTATGACAGGTCCGGCTTTAGATTTTATCGGATTTATTTTTAAAGATAAAGAAACAGCTGTGCCAGAAGAAATAGGAAATAAAAGCAAATACAAAATATTGCTTTCGTTTGCGACTCCTGAAAGAGGTAAAAAATTACTCAAAATAGCAAATAGTTTGGTCAAAAAACAGCCAGACAATTCGATTGTAACGGCGATGCATTTGTCGTTAAGCACAGAAATTCACTCTTTTGATGTGAAAGATCATGAAAAGAAGATGCTGGTTCCAGTTATAGAAGAATCGAATCGTTTGAATCAGAATATTGTTAGTCTTTTTAAAGTTTCTAACGATATTGATACCGATATTATCGATTCTGCAAATAATGGAGATTATGATTTGTTGTTGATCGGTTTAGGACAATCGATTTTTGATGGAACGCTTCTTGGAAAAATCCTTGGTTTTACAACTCGAATCGTCAACCCTGATCGTTTGATTGATAAGTTTACGGGAAAAGAAGGTTTATTCGAGAATAATCCTTTTGACGAAAGAACACGCCATATTATCGCAAAAAGCAAAATGCCGGTCGGAATTTTTATTGATAAAGATTTCAAAGACGTCAACCAGATTTTCATGCCTATTTTTGATAAAGAAGATGCTTTCTTGATTGATTATGCGAAAAAACTAATTAATAATAATGGTTCTCAGATTACGGTTCTGAATGCTGGCGCAGAAATAAAAAACACCAGAGAAATTCAAGAAAATATTCGTTCTATTGAGCAGATTGCCCCAAATCACATTATGATTATGAACGACAGAACGATTAAAAAAGAATTTTTAGAAAATCAGAATCTAATGATTATAAGTTTAGACAGCTGGAAAAAACTTATCGAATCTCAAAGTATCTGGTTGAATAATACACCTTCGGTTTTGATTTTGAAACCATAAATAGTTTAAATCTCAATTTTTAAAATCCAAATTCCAATTTTTACTGATTGGGATTTGGATTTTTTGTTTTTTCTATTCATGAAAATGATTTTTTTAGACTTGTAATTCCGCATCAACATTGGGATTTTGGTTTTTTTCATTGAAAATTTAAATGGTTTTGTAACATTTTAATAATTGCCGTATCCAAACACTGGATCCGATTATTTAAAAACTTAAATCAATTAAAATGAAAAAATATAGTACAGTAGTTATTGCATTCTTATTTTCTGCATTGTGTTTCAATGTTTTTGCACAAAAATCGTATTCATTTGAAGTTTTGAAAACTGGAAACGGGAAAAAATCGATTATTTTTATTCCAGGATTTGCCTCGTCTGGAGATGTTTGGAAAGAAACCAGAGCTGTTTTCGAAAAAGATTTCAGTTGTTATACTTTAACGATGTCTGGATTCGCAGGTACAAAACCATCTGGAGACGCTTCTTTTGACAATTGGAAGAACAGCATTGCTACTTTCATCAAAAATCAAAAAATAGAAAAACCGATAATTGTCGGGCACAGTATGGGCGGCGGTTTGGCTCTTGCTCTTGCTACAGATTATCCAGATTTGATCGGAAGTATTGTTGTGGTAGATGCGTTGCCTTGTCTGGCGGCACTCACAGATCCGTCTTTTAAATCCAAAGTAAATAATGATTGTACGGCTATGACCAATCAGATGCTTGCTATGTCGAATGAAGAATTTTATGAAATGCAGAAAAAATCCATGCCAAGACTTCTCGAAAATGAGTCAAAACTTGAAATGGTGGTAGATTGGAGTGTCAAATCAGACCGAAAAACCTTCGGGCAGCTATATTGTGATTTTTATAATACTGACTTGAGAGCCAAAATTGCAGCTGTAAAATGTCCTTCGTTAATCTTATTAGAATCCTATTTCATAAATTTAAAACCCGCAATCGAATCGCAGTATCAAAATTTAAAGACAGCACAGTTTGAATATGCTAGCAAAGGAATGCATTTTATTATGTACGATGACCCGTCTTGGTTTATGGCTCAGTTAACTAA
Source organism: Flavobacterium procerum (assembly GCF_042431625.1). NCBI lineage: Bacteria > Pseudomonadati > Bacteroidota > Flavobacteriia > Flavobacteriales > Flavobacteriaceae > Flavobacterium > Flavobacterium procerum. Next base: position 247,783 of record NZ_JBHLYW010000001.1, read on the forward strand.
TTTCATAAAATCGTAAAATGGAATTCGAAGAAATTTACAGCACATACTGGGACAGAATTTTCAGGCTCTGTATGGGTTTTGTCAACAATCACAGTGCAGCACAAGATTTGGCTCAGGAAACTTTTATTATTGTCTGGCAGAAATTGGGCACATTTAGAAACGAATCAAGTATTGGAACTTGGATTTTTAAAATTGCATCAAATAATTGCTTGAGGCAGATTGAAAAAGAAAAACGTTTTCCAAAATCAGAACTTCCGATGCATTTAAGCGAAGAAAAACAAAAATCTCTCGAACCTCAGATTCAGTTTTTGTATAAGTGCATTGCCGAACTTCCAGAAACAGATCGTATCATTATTTCGCTTGAGCTGGAAGAAATAAAACAAGCCGAAATAGCTAAAATCGTCGGTCTTTCTGAGGCCAATGTAAGAGTGAAAATTCACAGGATAAAAGAAAAACTGACTCAAAAATTCAAACAAAATGGATAATATAGATTTCAAAGATTTATGGAAAATGCAAACCGTAAATCAACCCGATATAGAAGATTTAAAAAACAGGCTGAAACAGTTCAAAAAATTGGCTTTGAGAAGTTTATGGATTATGAATATTTCACTTTTTGCAACTTCGGCATTTATCATTTTTGTCTGGGTTTACTATCAACCACAGTTTATTTCGACTAAAATCGGAATTATTTTGACCATTTTAGCCATGGTGGTTTATATGTTTGTACACAATAAATTATTGGCGGAGTATAAAATAATAGATTCGACGCAGACCAATCAGGAATATCTTCAAAAACTGATTCTAATCAAAAAAAAGCAACAATTCCTGCAGACCAAAATGATGAGCTTTTATTTTATCGTACTGACACTTGGAATTGGCCTTTATATGTATGAATATGCAAGCCGAATGAGTTTTTTTGCGAGCAGTCTTACTTACGGAATAACGCTAATCTGGATTTTGTTCAACTGGTTTTACCTTCGTCCAAAACAAATTAGAAAACAACAGCATAAAATAAACAGTCTGATCGAAAAGTTTGAGGATGTCTGCAATCAGTTGGAATAATGATAAAAAAAAGAAGCTTCGTAAAAATCTACGAAGCTCTCTTTTACCAAAAACAAAAATTAAATTCTAATTTTATACTATCTAGGAAATATGTAAGTTTTTGTGTGAACTACAATAATTCCTTCATTGTTTGCTGTGCCAGTTAACTCTGAAACCACTTTTCCGCCAACATAAATTTTAGCCGTAAGGGTTTGTCCTGCAAGTCCTCCGTAACCGCTTGTGTGTAATAATGCGCCGTCACTGTCTGCATTAGCTGTGAACTCTTTTGTCCAAGGCAGTACATTGATGTCTTCAATAAGTGGGGCGCCACTTTTTTCCATATAAGAAACATCCATTTTTCCAGTAAAATTTCCTGTTACTTCATATTTGACGTCTCTTGATGATGAGCTGTTGTTATCGTCGTTATCACTGCTGCATGAAGCAAATGTGAATGCAAGTGTCAAAACCAGCATGATTTGTTTAAAATATGTTCTCATGTGCATTGTTTTTATCTGTTATACATTTAAATATTCTACTCAACAAAAGTAGAGCCTTAATAAAGTGAGTACAATACCTGATAAAGTGTATTTTCTTTTACCTGATTTCAGGTAAAAAAGGACCGATTTATTTTGTAAGGAATTTAGTTTTAATAACTTTGAAGAAATACCGCTTATGAAGAAACTATACGCCTTTTTACTATTTTTATTTTTTTCTGCCCTTTCTCACTCACAAGTTATCCTTTCGCTTGACGATGATTCGGTTTATATTGACAGCATCGTCAAGATTACAAAAAACACACAATCTGATAGTGTGCGAAGTCTTTATAGTTTTAAGCTATCAAAAATGTTTTTGATGGTTCAGGATATTCAGAACTCCAAAAAATATCTCGCTCAAGGCAATAAATTAAAAGCCAATTATCCTTTTCTTAGAGATGCTGCTGTTTTTTACAATGCTTATGATTTTATAGAAAAAGGAGATTTTGAAGGCTTCGAAAAGGCATTATTGGATGCCAATTCAAAACTTAAGAAATATTACACTAAAGAAGCATATCGTTTGCGTGCCATTATACTTCAAAACTACGGTATAATGCTGCAACGCAAAAACAACGAAAACGCTTATATGAGATTATTGGTAAACGAAGCGATTCCGATTGCCAAAAAAAGTGGCGATTATGAGTTGATTAGCGGATTGAGTAAGGCCGTTGCTATTATTTTTATGAATAATAACGAGCGCGAAAAAGCCGCAGAATATCTGGATCAGGCACAAAAATATATTGAAAATGCCAATATGAAATCTCCAACGCTGGCAGAGTCAAAGATGGAGACTTATATTATGAATGCTGAAAATCTGATAGAACTTAAACATTTTTATGATGCCGAAAAAGTACTCGAAAAAGCCTATTCGACTTTAAAAAATTACCCTGATTCAAACCTAAACGATTCTTATTTTTATTCGGAAGGACTCTATTTTGCCAAACAGAATAAACATAAGGAAGCGTTGGTGAGTTATAATAAAGGAATCATTTCTTCAGAAAAGCATAAAAATGCTATCGCCTTAAACCGATTAAAATTTGCAGAATACGAAGTACTTTTTAAACTTAAAGATTTTGAAAAATGTAAAAGCAATCTTGAATATTTGATTGAAAATACGCCGTTTATAATTGACAAAAAGAATTATTATAAAGAATTGTCTAAGCTTTACAATGCAACAAAAGATTATTCAAAAGCTTATTTTTATTCGAATAAATACAATGTAACCAACGATAGTATAAATGATGTTTCTTTAAGAAATGAAATTGTAGAACTTGAAGCCAAATATCGAAAAGCCGAAAGTGAGAAGAAGATTTCATTGCTTCAGTCAGAGAACGAAAAGACCGTTTTGCAGGCCAATAATAACCGCCTAAATTCTATGCTTTTTGCGGTGCTTTCGTTTCTGCTTTTCCTCACAGTTTTGTTTCTCTGGATTTGGAATAACAATCAAAAGAAATTGGGTTTTCAAAAAGAACTAAACCATAGACAGGAAGTCGAAGCATTAGAAAATGAACAAAAACTATCGGTTTCAAATGCATTAATTGAGGGAGAAGAAATTGAAAGGAAAAGAATTGCAAGAGATTTGCACGACGGACTCGGAAGTATGCTTTCGGGTTTGAAAATCCATTTGAATCTTGCAGATAAAGAAGGTGCGGTTTCTACTTCAAATATTAATTCAATGCTCAACGACTCCATTAAAGAGCTGCGGAATATCTCTCAGAATTTGATGCCCGAAAGCTTGTCAAAATTAGGACTTGAGCATGCTTTGAAAGATTTGTGTGCAGCAAACTCCAGTTCAGAAACCCAAATAGAATTTCAGTACCTCGTCAAGAAAAAATCAAGTTTAGATCCGCATTTTGAAGTTGTGATTTACAGGATTGTTCAAGAGCTTCTAAACAATGCTTTAAAATATGCCGCGGCTTCAGAGATTCTGGTTTCCTGTTCGCAAAACAAAGACGTGTTTTTTATTACGGTAGAAGATAACGGAAAAGGTTTTGATATCCGAGAGACTGAATCTAAAGAGGGAATGGGCCTTAAAAACATTAGAAACCGTGTGGCTTTTTTAAACGGAAAAATCGAAATCGATTCTGAAATTAATAAAGGAACCTCGACTTATGTTGAGTTAAAAGTACAAAACTAGTTTAAAATGAGATATAAAACCGTAATTGTAGACGACCATCCGATTGTAATTTCAGGAATAGCAGGCTTGCTGTCTGATTTGGATAACATTGAAATTGTAGAAAAATTTGAATCGGGTGTTGCGCTTCTAAATTATATTGAAGAAAATACTGTCGACTTAATTTTGATGGATATTTTCCTTCCCGTTATTAATGGTGTTGATTTGTGTAAAACCATCAAGCAGAAATATCCAAAACTGATAATTATCGGTATGAGCAGCCAGTCCGAAAGGAGTTTAGTGATGCAGTTCATTCAGAACGGTGGGAATGGTTATGTTCTTAAAAATGCTTCTTTTGGTGAATTTAAAGAATGCATCAACAGAGCAATAGACGGTGAAATCGTTTTTAGCGAAGAAGTAAAAATGATAATCAGCCAGCCTTTGTCCGAAGATTTAGAAAGAATTCCGAGCCTAAGCCGAAGAGAGCGTGATATTGCTTTGCTGCTTTCGCAGGGAAAATCGACTCAGGAAATTGCAGACGATTTGTTTCTGAGTTTTTTAACGGTACAAACCCACCGACGCAACATTCTTCAGAAATACAAAATGAAAAACGTAGCCGAATTAATCGCTTTTCTTTTAAAAAATAATCTTTTGAATTAAGAAAAAATGACTTGAAAAATGTCAAAATGGCATTTTGTTAAAATGGTTCGCATTTTGCTGTTTGTTTTGTAACTTTAAATTCAAACTAAATAATTAAAAACATGGGAGGTCCATATATTATTCTTGCTGGAGCCATTATGCTTGTAAGCTGGCTAGTGAGTTCTAAATTAAAAAGCAAATTCGAATTATACTCTAAATTACAGCTTCAAAACGGAATGAGCGGCCGTGAAATCGCCGAAAAAATGCTCGCAGATAACGGAATTACAGATGTTCGTGTAATTTCGACTGATGGTCAGTTAACAGATCATTATAATCCGTCTGATAAAACGGTAAATTTGAGCGAAGCAGTTTACAATCACCGAAATGCGGCGGCAGCGGCGGTTGCAGCACACGAATGCGGTCACGCTGTTCAGCATGCAATTGGCTACGAATGGCTGACAATGCGATCTAAATTGGTACCTATTGTAAGTATTGCTTCAAATTATGTACAATGGATTTTGATTGCTGGAATTTTGATGATCAGAGTTTTTCCGCAGTTATTGTTAATCGGAATTGTCATTTTTGCTGCAACAACTTTATTTTCGGTAATCACACTTCCTGTTGAATATGATGCCAGCAATCGTGCACTCGCATGGCTTGAAAACAAACGTATGCTCACACAGCAGGAGCAAGCGGGAGCAAAAGATGCCTTAAAATGGGCGGCGAGAACTTATCTGGTAGCTGCAATTGGTTCTATTGCGACTTTACTGTATTATATTTCGATTTATTCTGGAAGCAGGAGAAACTAATTTGATAATTGAGATAATTAGTCAATTAGATAATTATAGTAAACCCGACACATTTCAAAATCTGTCGGGTTTTGTTTTATACGATTTTGTATTTTGTTAGGAAATAAAACAAAATCCATATTCCGATTATTATATAAAGACAGTTTAAGTGTCTTTTGTTTTTATATCTGTATATCTTGATGGTAAGAATAAAGGAATATATCAAGCTTATTGGGATAGACATTATAAATAAAAAGCCTCCTAAGCCTGGTACGCACGGTCCTCCATGATCAATTTTATTGCAGATGAAAGCTACCGTGAAATATGAAATAAAAAAGAATAAAGTTTTTAGTTCAGGTCTAATGTTTTTCATTTAGATTTTGCATGAAATTATCTAATTATCAAATTATCAAATTGACAAATTTTCTAATTCTAATTCTAAAGCTGAATCTGCCTATCAATCTGCTGGTCAAGCGAAATAAAGGTTTCGGTTCTAGAAACGCCTTCAATTGCCTGAATTTTGGTATTTAAGAGTTGCATCAAATGTTCGTTGTCGCGACAGATGATTTTGATTAATACAGACCAGTTTCCGGTTGTATAATGACATTCTAAAACTTCGGGTATTTTTCGCAGTTCCTTTACGGCTTCCGAGTTTCTAGAAGCTTTGTCGAGATAAACTCCAATAAATGCCATAGTGTTATAACCTAATACTTTTGGATTTACAGTAAACTTAGAACCCGAAATGACACCGGATTGTTCGAGTTTTTTTAATCGCTGATGAATGGCTGCTCCAGAAATTCCTATTTTGTTGGCAATTTGTAAGATCGGTTTTCTGGCATCGTCCATTAAGTATCGAAGGATTTCTTTGTCGATTCCGTCAATTTCAATTAAAAGGGAATTAATTTTCATAACTTAAAATTTGAAACTATTTCTTGTGATTTGGGTTTTGAATAGAAATCAAATGTAGTTAAAATGAAGGAAAAATAAAATTACAATTTTTAAATCCCAAATTCCAAATGAACATAGCTTGTGGTTTCTACCAATGGGAAATGTATCATTGGGTATTTCAGATTCAATTGCAAGATGTGTAATAGTTGCAGATGTTCATTGCGTTCCTGCGGTTGAAACCGCAGGTTATGTTTTCTTTCACGAATGTTCTACATATAGTCTGTAGTTTTAACCACGGGAGCCAAACAGATCAAGAATTGGTTAAAAAGAAAAATTCCAAATCCCAAGTGATTAAGTTGGAATTTGGAATTTAAATATTTTTCGGTTTGAACGGTTTATTTAGCTTTGTTTGCTTCGGCGATATATTTTTCTAAAGCCATTGTCATAGAAGGCGTTTCAGGAGTCGGAGCAAGAATGTCTATTCTTAAACCGTGGTCAAGAGCTTCTTTTTGAGTTGTGCTTCCAAATACAGCGATTCTGGTGTCGTTTTGTTTAAAATCAGGGAAGTTTTTAAACAAAGATTTAATTCCAGTCGGACTGAAAAAAGCAAGAACGTCATAATAAACATCTGCAAGATCAGATAGGTCGCTCATTACAGTTCTGTAAAAAATTGCTTGAGCCCAATCTACTTTAAGACCGTTTAATGTAACAGGAGCATCTGCATTTAATTGATCCGATGCAGGCAGTAAGAATTTCTCGTCTTTGTACTTTTTGATAAGAGGAGATAAATCTGCGAAATCTTTTGCTCCAACGTAAATTTTACGTTTTCTGTAAACAACATACTTTTGAAGATAAAAAGCTACAGCTTCAGATTGACAAAAATATTTCAATCCTTCAGGAACTTTGTAACGCATTTCATCGGCCACTCTAAAAAAATGATCTACAGCATTTCGACTTGTTAAAATGATCGCAGTGTAATGATTAAGATCGATTTTTTGTAATCGAATCTCTTTTGCGCTAACCCCTTCCACATGAATAAATGGTCTGAAATCAATTTTTATTTTGTGTTTTTGTTGGAGCTCAAAGTAAGGAGAATTCTCCACTTTAGGTTCAGGCTGTGACACCAAAATTGTTTTCACTTTCATATTATAAACATTTTCTAAGCACTCCCTTTTAGTATCCAATAATACATAAAATAATAAGGGGCTATTTCAAGAGCGCAAAGATATAAAATAAAATAAAATAACTTGCCGATTATTGCATTTTGATATGTTTTAATTGAAATAAAGTACGAGTATAGGCTGATACAGAGCGAAATGACTATAATTGCAAGCGGTATTGCTTCTGGAATATTGTTGTAATAGAACAAAACAGCGTTGATAGGAAGGATAAAAACACCGATATAAGTTCTGTAAGTTACTTTCTGAAGGTTAAAAAGCTCTACAAATTCGTCAATATTAAAGGCGGCTCCTACAATTTTTTCTATTAAATATTTTCCGAGGATGAAATACAATAGAAAGGTTGCAATCCGAATAAACAAAACCCAGTCGGTTTTTAGGATTTTTTCATCGTAGATATTCATCGTCAATAGAATAAAAAAAGCAAACGAAACAATCTGAACAAAAAACAAACCTACCGTAAAACTGCTTTTAAGGTGGTTGTTGTCGCGGTATATTTTTGCGTATTTGTCAGAAAAAATAAGTCTGCTGAATTCGCTGAATCGGGTTTCGTAAGCAGATTTTGTCATCGCTACAACGGCAAAGGCTACTACAAATAAAAGTGTCGCCCAGTCTTTGTTTTCTATAATTCGAGGATGAAGTTGTTCAATCATAATAATACAAAATTAGTAATTTTTTAATGCAATGCTTTTATTATATATTTATTATGAATCAAATGCTATAAAAAGTTTACTTTTGCGGTGAAATTACCCAGAAAAAATGAATGATAGTATTGTCATAATTCCCACTTATAACGAGATTGAGAATATAGAAAGTATAGTAAGAGCAGTACTTTCGCAACATAAAACTTTTGATCTTCTGATTATCGATGATAATTCTCCAGACCATACAGCAAAAAAAGTTATTGCCTTGCAGGAAGAATTTCCCGGAAAGCTTTTTTTAGAACAGAGAACCAAAAAATCAGGTTTGGGAACTGCTTATGTTCACGGTTTTAAATGGGCTCTGGAACGTAATTATAGTTTTATTTTCGAAATGGATGCTGATTTTTCGCATAATCCAAACGATCTTGAAAAATTATATGATGCTTGTCATTTTGGAGGAGCCGATCTAGCAATTGGTTCCCGTTATGTAACAGGTGTAAATGTAGTAAACTGGCCTTTGAGTCGTGTTTTAATGTCTTACTTTGCATCTGTATATGTTAAGTTTATTACTGGAATGAAAATTCATGACGCTACAGCTGGCTTTGTTTGTTACAAAAGAGAGGTTTTAGAGAAAATCAATCTTAACAAAATAAAATTTGTGGGTTATGCGTTTCAAATCGAAATGAAATACAGAACCTATTGCGCTGGTTTTGAGATTAAAGAAGTGCCGATTATTTTTACTGACCGTACAAAAGGAGTGTCTAAAATGAGTAATGCGATTATTAAGGAAGCTATATTAGGTGTAATTTCACTGCGATTAAGAAAATTAGTCAATTCATTATAAAACAAAAAAACAATGAATAGGATTTTAATAAAAAATGCCAAAATTGTAAACGAAGGGAGAATTTTTGAAGGAGATGTATTAATTGAAAATGATATCATTGCAGAAGTTGCAGATAGTATCAGTTTGAAAACTTCTGACTGTGTTGTGGTTGATGCAGAAGGGAATTATCTGATTCCTGGTGCGATAGACGATCAAGTTCACTTTAGAGAACCGGGTCTGACGCATAAAGGTGATATTGAATCGGAGTCTAGAGCGGCTGTTGCGGGAGGAATTACCTCTTTTATCGAACAACCTAACACAGTTCCGAATGCAGTAACTCAAGAAATTTTAGAAGAAAAATACCAGATTGCTTCTCAAAAATCATTTGCGAATTATTCGTTTATGATGGGGGCAACCAATGATAACTTGGAAGAAGTTTTAAAGACGAATCCAAAAAATGTTGCTGGAATCAAGATATTCTTAGGTTCTTCAACAGGAAATATGTTGGTTGACAATGAGGCTGTTTTAGAAAAGATTTTTTCGAGTACTCCAATGTTGATTGCAGTGCATTGCGAAGATGAAACTACTATTAGAAATAATCTTGCAGAGTTTAAAGAAAAATACGGAGATGATGTTCCTGTAACGGCACACAATTTAATCAGAAGTGCTGAGGCTTGCTATATTTCGTCTTCAAAAGCAGTAGCGCTTGCAAAAAGAACGGGTGCAAGACTTCATATTTTTCATCTTTCGACAGCAAAGGAAATGGAGTTGTTTACGAATAAAATTCCGTTAGAAGATAAAAAAATTACGGCAGAAGTGTGTGTTCACCATCTTTGGTTTACCGATGAAGATTACAAAACAAAAGGGAATTTCATTAAATGGAATCCTGCTGTCAAAACAGCTACAGACAGAAAAGCACTTTGGGAAGCTTTAAACGACGGCCGAATTGATGTAATTGCAACAGACCACGCACCTCATACCAAAGAAGAAAAAATGCAATCTTACCTGAATGCTCCTTCTGGAGGGCCGCTTGTACAGCACGCAGTTGTGGCAATGTTTGAAGCGCATCACCAAGGAAAAATCAGTGTAGAGAAAATCGTCGAGAAAATGTGCCACAATCCGGCCAAAATTTTCAAAATAGAGAAAAGAGGCTTTATCAAAGAAGGTTATTTTGCCGATTTGGTTATTGTAAATCCAAGCCTTCCATGGAGTGTAAATGCCGATAACATTTTATACAAATGTGGTTGGTCTCCTTTTGAAAATATGGCTTTTAAATCGAGAATTACGCATACTTTTGTAAATGGCGAATTGGTTTACAATAATTTTAAAGTAAAAGACAGTCGCGCCGGAAAACGATTATTGTTTGATAGATAAATTGCTGTAATGAAAAATTATTTGCTAATACTGCTGGTTTTGTTTCTTTCTGTAAGTTGTAAAAAAGAGCTCGTAAAAGAGCCTGCAAAACTTATTGAAAGAGAAAAAATGATTGATATTATGTACGATTTGTCGATTTTGGATGCGATAAGGTACCAAAGACCTTTATCTTTGGATTCTCTAGAAAGCAGTACAACAAAATTTATTTTGAAGAAATACAAAATTGACAGTCTTCAGTTTGCGCAGAACAATATCTACTATGCAACAGATTACGAAACTTACAAAGATATGTTTGACGAGGTCAATAAAAGATTGGCTCAAAATCAGAAAATAACCGATTCTCTTGTAAAGATTGAAGAAAAAAAAGCATTGAAAAACAAAGGTAAGTCAAAAGAAACGCCTAAAGATTCTGTAAAGAAACCAGAAATAAACAGCAATGACCAACCCATGGATCAATAATTAATTTAAGCTTTTTGAAGTGTCTTTAATATATTGATGAATATCTAAAAAAACCGTTCCTAGAGCGGTTTTTATTTTTTCATTAGCATATAAATTTTTAGAATAAGATGCTTTTGCAGAGGGTTTGGTAATAGTTCTTTTTCTGAAAAATAAAGTAGAAAAAAGACTGTCGGCCATCCAGAGCATGTTCATCAAAAAAGGAGTGGCGTGTATTGAAGGTCTTTTTACTTTTAGAACATCTGCAATGGTATTGATTAAATCGCGAAAAACGATATTTTCTGCAATTAGTGTAAAGCGTTCGTTTTTAATGCTGCCTCTCATCAATTCAAAAGCGATTCTTGTTACATCGTCTATGGCGACAAATCCAGTGTTTCCAAGTGTATAAAACGGAAGTCCGTTTGCAATTTTTTGGTAAATTTCGCCGCTTCCTTGTTTAAAAATTTCTTTAGCCGCAATAGGTCCCAGAATTACGCCCGGATTTAGTATAATTACATCCAGACCTTCCTGTTGTGCGCGCCAAACCTCCATTTCGGCTCCGTATTTAGAAATAGCATAATCGCTATGCGGTTTTTCAGGATTCCATTCGGTTTCTTCTGTAATATGAGTTTCATGAGATGCTAAATCGCCCAAGGCGGCAATTGAGCTTACAAAGCAGAATTTTTTGATTTCTTTGGCAATGCAGAAATTGACGATATTAGCAGTACCTTCAATATTGGTTTTTCGGAGTTTTTCCTCGTCTTTTGGGTCAAAAGAAATCAGTGCAGCACAATGATAAACATATTCGATACCAATAAACGCTTCCTCAAGTGACGGGATGTCTAAAATATCAGCTTCAATCCATTCTATCTTTTCGAATAAAGTAGCTTTTTTATAAAGCAGAAAAAGCTGTTTTGTTTTTAGGATGTTATTTTGGTTGCGGTAAATTGCTCGTACATTTTCTCCATTTTCAATCAAATGAAGCAATAAATGTGCGCCGACTAAACCTGTTCCTCCAGTTATTAATACCATTCTGTAAAGGTAAGTTTTTGCTTTTAAGGTGCAAAGTCACAGAGGGACAAAGTTGCAAAGGTTTTTTTTGATTTTGACACAAAATGGTCAAAGCGCAAAGTTTCTGTGGATTTTGTAACCTTAAAACGTTGCGCCTTGACTCTTGGTATTTTTAAACGGTTTTTGTTTAAAAAATAGTATAGGCAAGTACTACATCTAATGATTTGTAATTTCCAACAAAGCTAGAGTGTCCGTTAATTAAATCTTTTCTGACATTTGCTCTTACTTCTGCACTTAGTTTGTTTTTAAAATTGTAACCAAGTCCAGTAAAGAAACTTCCGGTTGGATTGCTGTCAAAATTTAACAATACAGCCGTGTATTTGAATTTCCCCCCAATGTTTAATGTATATCCTGCATTGATAAAGATTTTAGAAGTATTGTTTAAGAAAAAATAATACCGCGCTCCAACTGGAACTACTATGCTTGAATATTTCACTTCTGAAGAATAGTCTGTTTTTCCTCCATTGTTTCGGTTATTTGCTAACCCAAAATCCTGTTGGTCCTCATACTGCTCGTAGGTTGGATTTACAAAAAGACTCCATTTGTTTTTGTTGAAAGGCAATATAAGTTCTCCTTCAAGGCCCATTCTCAATATGGTCTTTTTGTCGTATTGCACGTCACTATATCCTCCTGTTGCATCAATTGAAATAGAAGAGAAGCCAACTCCTGCAGTCACTTTTAAAAGATAAATACTCTTATTCGCTGATGTAATTGTGTTTTCTATTTCTTTTGTTGAAACATTGTTATATTTTAGAAAATATTTCATTAATGACTCTCTTTTATAGATTACTCTTTTGATGTCATTGTCGGTTATGTTTTCGGATTTGACATTATTAAGTAATTGCTGTCTATAGTAATTGTTTTCTATTGCAGTTCTAGGAGTACTTTCTTGGTCAAAGTATTCTTTATAAACCAATTGTTCTAGTTGGCTGTTTTTGGTTTCATAAAAAAATCGGGTCATTTCTGGATTGACATATTGGTATAAAGACGTATCTCCCTTAACTAAAACTTTTAAAAAAATGAGATCTTCTTTCCAATCCGGATTTTTATTAACTGATAGTCTTTCCAATTCACTGCTCGAAATGTCAATATTAACTTTTGCTCTTTGATAAGTGTTGTTGTCGTTGATTCCAAATTCCTTAACATTCGCAATAGTCTCAGTTTTTACGTTACTATCTTCAATGTTGATTTTGTATTTAAATTCGATTGGATTGTAATTCCAATCTACATTCTTTATATAACATTCTGTTTTTTTGTTATCATTAGAAATGAAATAGCCTTTTTCAAAAGAAATTTGAGCATTCATGAGTGAATAACAAAATAAAAAAGTTAAGAGTAAAAATTTTTTCATAGTTGATGGTTTTGATTGCGGCGAAACTAGAAAAAAAGTAGGTCTCTTTCTTACGGTTTTACAGAATTTATGATTTTTTTTCAGAGCTGTTTTGCAATGTTTTGGTAGATAGTTGTTTAGGTTTTTTGATTTCTTTTAACAAAGGCGCTAATATGCAAAGCCTTCATTTTTATCACTAAATGAAAATCACATAGAAATAAAAAAACTTTGTGGCTTAGAGTCTTCGTGGCAACTTTTTTGACATTGCGATTGCCATTGATTATATTTGCGCAAAATATTTTTAAAAATGAAGAATCTAGTTGAAGAATTAAAGTGGCGCGGTTTATACCATGATAGCATGCCAGGAACGGAAGAACAATTGCTAAAAGAGGTAACATCGGCCTATATTGGTTTTGATCCAACGGCTGATTCACTGCATATTGGCAGTATGGTTCAGATTATTTTACTGGTTCATTTAAAGAATTTCGGTCACCAGCCAATTGCACTTGTAGGAGGAGCAACCGGAATGATTGGGGATCCGTCAGGAAAATCAGATGAAAGAAATCTGTTGAACGAAGAAACGCTAGCTAAAAACGTTGCCGGAATAAAAAGTGTTTTGTCGCGCTTCTTAGATTTTAATTCGAAAGAACCAAATGCACCAATTATGGTAAATAACTATGATTGGATGAAAGAGTTTTCGTTTATCGATTTTGCACGTGAAGTTGGAAAACGTATCACGGTAAACTACATGATGGCAAAGGATTCTGTTAAAAAGAGAATTAACGGAGAAGGAGAAGGAATGTCTTTCACAGAATTTACATACCAGTTAATTCAGGGATACGATTTTTATCATTTATATAAAAACAACAACTGCCTTTTGCAAATGGGAGGTTCAGATCAGTGGGGAAATATTACTACTGGTACAGAATTAGTACGCAGAATGGGTGGAGAAAATGCAAAAGCTTTTGCATTGACAACACCATTGATTACAAAAGCAGACGGATCTAAATTCGGAAAATCGGAAGGTGGAAATGTTTGGCTAGATGCTGATAAGACTTCGGTTTACAAATTTTATCAGTTTTGGGTTAATGCTACAGATGTGGATGCTGAAAAGTATGTAAAAATCTTTACTTTCTTAGATAAAGAAACAATTGATACCTTAATTGAAGAACATCAAACAGCACCGCATTTAAGGGTTTTGCAAAAGAAACTAGCAGAAGAAATTACAGTTTTTGTGCATAGTCGTGAGGAATTAGAAAAAGCGATTCAGGCTTCGAACATTTTGTTTGGAAATTCTACAGCCGAAGATTTAAAGAAATTGGATGAAAAAACTTTCTTAGAAGTTTTCGATGGAGTTCCTCAAGCAGAAATCGCAAAAACAGATTTAGAAAACGGACTGGATATTATTACAGTTTTAAACGAAAAAACGGGTTTCTTTAAATCAAACGGAGAAGCTAGAAGAGCATTGACTGCCAATTCTATTTCGGTAAATAGAGAAAAAATCAAAGAAGATTTTGTTTTGACAGCAAATGATTTGATTAATAATCAGTTTGTTCTGCTTCAAAGCGGTAAAAAGAATTATTTTGTGATTCGTGTTGTTTAATGGCTTGACTGATTTTTAATCGAAATCAAATTTTACAATACCATCAAATTACACCCACGAATATCAGAATTATCAAAACGTCCCAATACTTCGAAAGAGTTGTTGGGATTTTTTTTTCCTAAATCTTGTGTTGCAATAAAAGAGCAGGAGTTGATGTTGGCCAAATCAATAACGTTGATGCCACCAGTTTTTCCATCTTTCACGTAAGTGAGGGCATCTTCAGGATCGCGGACTAAAATATTCATCCAAGAAGGGCATTCAAATACACCTTCGCCTAAAGAATAAGCTTGAGCTAAAAGTTCAGTCATGCCATATTCTGAATGGATAGAAGAAACGCCGAAACCTTTGCAAAGTATTTCGTGCAATTCTTCGCGAATCATTTCCTTGCGTTTTCCTTTCATTCCTCCAGTTTCCATAATGATGGTGTTTTGAAGGTTGAACTGATGTTTTTCGATTAAATCCAATAACGCATAGGTTACTCCGATTAAGATTACGTTTTGACCAGATTCGTCTAATTCTGTCAATTTCTTTATCAGGTCGTCGTGATTGTGTAGATAGAACCCGCTTTCCGACTGATTGGAGCGTTTTATTAAATCTTCTACCATATAAATAAGCGAAGAGCCTTCTCTTTCTAAATAAGACGGCAAAAGTGCCAAAACAACATAATCTTCGATGTTACCGTAGAATTGAGAAAACCCTTTCTGGTAACTTTCTTCGTATAAGGAAACATCAGTTACTAGATGCCTGCTGGTAATTGCGCCAGTTGTGCCACTGCTGGTAAAAGTAACCTGAACGGGATTTGTATTTGATACCACCTCATGGCTTTTGAAGAACTGAATAGGCAGAAACGGTATTTGCTGGATGGTTTTTACCTGTTGTGGATTGATATTTAGAAAATCACAGAAATCGCGGTAAACTTTATTGTTTTCGTGCTGAAAACGAAACACTTTTAGTGCTGTTTTTTCAAATTGTTTCTGACTCGAAATGGTAAATATATCGCTGGCTGTAATCAAAACTTTTTTTTGCAAAGATAATTGATTTTAGTGTTCAGTGCTGGGTTTTAAGTGTCCAGTTTTTTCAGGTTTTGCCTAAAAATAAAAAAAGCTCCCAAAGAAGCTTTTTAATATTATCTGATGATCAGTTTTCGTGTGGCCGAGGCATTTTGTTCGCTTATCTTGATGATATAAACACCTGGAGGTAGTTCTGATACATTTAATTCTCTTGTTGTGAGATGTGCCTGAAGTACTTTTTTTCCGAGGATATCAAAAACGATGATTTCTTTTTCCAAATCATTTTTTGAAGAGATGTAAACTTTTCCGTTTGTCACTGGGTTAGGATACAAGCTCAGTCCCTCAATGACTGCGGCGTCTTGAGGTTTTGGTAATTGTTTACTGTCCTGCGCCGAAACGTTTACAGTAAAGAAAAAAGCCAATAAGAATGTAATATAAAAGTAGTTTTTTGCCATCGCATTTTTTTGGATAAGTAAATATACAAAAAAAATGACAAAAAGTGCGCCAAAAAAAAACATCCTAATAATTTAGGATGTTTTTAACATTTTGTATTCGAAGTTATTAGCTTTGTATAGTTACAGATAAGTGCTGTCTTCAAAAAAAAACACCCTAATAAATAGGGTGTTTTTGAATATTGTTTGTCTTACGAGATTATAGACCTAATGTCCATCCAGCAGTCCAAGTAGGAACTCCTGATCCGTTTCCTGCTCCAGTTGCAGTTGTAGATTCTGTGAAAACTTTCGCTACATCAGCAGCTGCTCCAGCAGTAGTTGTACCTTTAGATTTAAGCGTTACATCTTCGAATTTAACATTAGTAGCTAATAAATCAGTTCCAGCATATCCAACGCTTTCGTCGTGTTGAACATCAAATCCAGTTTTCCAACCTTTTATTACGACGTTGTCAAATTTACCTTTAGTACCAAATCTTAATTTGAAAGCTTGTGATTCTCCGCTTGTATCATTAACTCCAGCGCCGATTAAAGTTAAACCTTTGATATTTGGGAACGCAATTGGTGCAGCTAAGTTGTTGTTACCATTGTTATCAGCTTCGATACCTCTGTTACCAGCGTTAGTTCTGATTCCGTACCAGTTTTCACCATTTCCAACCCATCCTTCAGTCCAGTCGAATAAATCATCACCAACTTTTTCTGCGTGTTTGTTAGAAACTACTAAGTGTTTTGCGCTTACAGTTCCACCAAACCACTCGAATCCGTCATCAGAGCTTTCGAAAACTTGAACGTAATCTACAACAGTTCCATTTCCAACTCCGAAGAAAGAAACTCCATTGAATTCTTTATCACTGCTGTATGTATAACCTGGGTATTCAATTCTTAAATATTTGATTGAACCTGAGTTGTCAGCAGCATCAGTTCCTCCATATGCTAACTCAGAAACTTCAGCAGTAGCAGTACTACCTATGTTTTTGTTGATTGGTGCTTTTCCACAAAGTACTAATCCTCCCCAAGCACCTGGTATTTTTGTTTCACAAGTCATAACAACTGGACTAGTGGCAGTTCCTTGAACGTCGATTTTTCCTCCTTGTGCAACTGCAATATATCTTACAGCCTCAAATTGATTTGCTCCTAATGCTGTAGCTTCAATGATAACTCCAGGTTTAATTGTAAGTTTTGCAGTGTTTTTAACTACTAATTTTCCTGTAAGTTTGTAAGTTCCAGATTCTAATATAACCTCTCCACTGTTGATTTCTCCTTGTAAATTGTTTCTAACTACTACGAAATCTGATTTTGGCTCGTCCTTTTTGTTGTCGTCGCTTGAGCAAGACGTTGTTAGTGTTACTAGCGATAAAGCTGCTAAGCCGAAAATTGTTGAAATTGCTTTTTTCATTACTTTTTTAATTAGTTTGTGTTTATGCAAAGATTAAAACTTAAGTATTAATCAACGTTAAGCCGTTGTCAACTGTTTGTTATGTGTTTTTTACTGTAATGTTAATTAATTGCTAACACAGTATTTGTTTTGTGTTACTAGAATTGGTAATTCATTCCAAGTCCAAATGTTAACCCTTTTTTGTAATTGAATACTAGAACATCTCCACTTGCATTTTCCTGAACTCTTTTAAATTCTGGATTCAATAAGTTTCTTGCGCCAAAATCAATTCCAAAGTTTTTGGTCAATTTTGTTTTTAAAATAAAATCTAAAGATCCCATAGCTTTATCAACTAAATTTCCTTTTCCTTCGTTTCCGATAGCATAAAGTTTGTCAGAATAATGGTTGTAAGCTAATGTTGCCGTAATTCCAGAATCGTTTATGAAATTTTTAGTATACGATAAGTCGGCATTCAGAATCAAATCAGAAGCTCCAGTAAAACCTGAACTTTTATCTGTAGTGTTAATAGATAATTGTCCATCTGTTTCCCTGCTCACTTTGTCACGATCAAAATCCTGATGTGTTTTCATTAAAGAAGCATTAAATCCGAAAGATAATTTGTTCGTATATTCTCCTTCAATTTCGAAAATATTTTTTCTTGCTTCCAATTCCACTCCATAAGCGTAACCACTATCTCCAATGTTAACAAAAGAGATGTCATTTGTGGCAGAAGCAATAATGATTTTGTTAATAGGGTCCAGAATGTATTTTCCAAAAGCAGTCACAGAGAATAACTCATCACTTTTCGGGAACATTTCCCATTTTAAGTCTAAATTGTAATTTTGTGAAGGATATAAGTTTGGATTACCAATTTCAGATTCCATTACATCTTCGTAAATAAACAAAGCACGTTCTTTAAATTGTGGTAATGTGTAAGTTTTACTTGCAGCTAAACGAAGGTTTTGTTTTTCATTTAACTCATATTTTAAGATAATACTTGGTAAAAACTCATTTCTTTCAAAGGTATTTGTTCCTCCGGCTGCATCATATTGTGTTCTCCAGTTAACTGTTTGAGAAATTCTTTCATATCTGATACCTGCAACTAAGCTTAATTTATTAGGAAATCTGTATTCGATATTACCAAATCCAGCATGGATGTCCTGCTTGCCTTCATAAGTTTGAGGAGTCATTCCTGCAAAAGCACTAGTAGAGAATAAACCGTTGTTAAAGTTTGTCTGATTGAAGAATGCATCTAAGTTATTAGGGTCTATGGTTGTGTTTTGACCAGTTTGACTGATGCTGAAGTTAAATTGAATAGCCTCGAATTCACGACTTTTGAATCTTCCGTTATAACCTGCTGTAATTTTTCCTTTTGAGTCGCCATTTTCGTTATCGCCTAACTTGTATGAGAAAGCAAGGTTAGCTGCTGTTTCATTTTCCGTAAGATCTTGAAAATATCTTTGGTTATCAGAAGGAGTTCTTTGCGCAGGAATGTACTCGTTAGTAGTAGGGTTATGGAACATCTTGTTTTGAGTTCTGTCTGGCATATTACCTTTTACGGTATTGTATGAAACGCCCCAATCTAAATCAATCTTATCTGTTAGTTTGTCATTCCCTAAAAGCTGATTGATATACACTGTGTTTTGTGTAAAAGTTCCTCTTACAGTGTAAAGATTAGCATTTTCATTATCAAAATCACGATCACTTCCATAATAAGTGTCCCTTGTTTGTTCAGATGTATTAACAAATAAAAAATTATATCCAATTTTATGGTTTTTGTTCAAGCGATAGTTAGCGTTGAACATTCCAGTTGTGTTAGTGTTATAAGTGAATTTTTCTTGTTCGAAAGATTTTAATGAAGCACCTTGAGTATTCAAAGCTCGAGTAATTCCTTCTCTAAATTCGTAACCGTTTCCAAAACCTGCAGTAGCAAAAAGACTTAATTTTCCTTCTTCACCAATGCTGAATGTTTTACCTGCTTTTAGGTTAAAGTTTCCTCCAAAAGGAGCTTCTCTTTTAGGGTTTAAACTATTTTCGAAACTATAACTAGTTAAAGGGTTGTTAGGAACTCCGTATGAAACAAAACCAGTTTTCGCAGGTCCTTGCTGAAGTAAAAAGTCACTTGATTTTTGTACTGCGTTAGTGTTAACTTTAGATCCTAAAGAAATTTCAAACATTCCTTTTCCACGGTAATCTTTAGATACGATATCTACATTTCCTCCACCAAAATCACCATACATTTTTGCGCCATACGATTTGTCAATTGAAATGTATTCTACAATATCAGTTGAAAAAAGATCAAGAGCAATGTTCTTTTTTTGTGGGTCATTAGATGGAATTGGTAATCCGTTCATAGAAGTAGTATTGTAACGGTCTCCTAAACCTCTTACATAAATGTTGTTACTTCCTTCTTGTTTGGAAACTCCTGATGTTTTTACAACAGCAGCAGCCACGTCTCCCACACCTTTTCTAGAAAGTTCTTGCGCGCCGATAGATTGTTTGATATCTACAGCGTTTTTTTGTTCTAAAAGCAAAGCAGTTTCTTTTTGTTTGCTTGCAGTCGCACCTTTTACCACTACATCTTTAAGAGTAAAACTTCCAGAAGAAAGTGCTTGATTAACCACTACAGTTTCATTTGCTTTTACAGTAACTGGAGCTTCTTTAGATTCATATCCTAAAAAGCTAAAAATAAGTGTATAACTTCCTGGATTTACGTTCAACGAATATTTTCCGTCGACGTCGGTATTTACGCTAATATTCGTACCTTTAATTAAAACATTAGCAAAAGGTAAAACTTCATTGTTCATTTCTTTGTCGGTAAGAACTCCCGAAATTGTACCTTTGTTTTGCGCGATCGAAATCGTACAGATAAATAATGCAATTAATAGAAATTTTAAATTGAATTTCATTTTCAGTGTTGTGTTTAGTTTATTTCGCTGCAAAGAAAGAACTGCACCGTGAAGTCGATGTTACCAACTTGTTATGTTTTTGTGTGCTTAAGATTATCAAATTGTTACCAGATTAAATTACCGTTAACACCAATTTTTTAAGGTTCTTTTGTTACTATATTTACCCCGTGAAATAAAAAACATCGGATAAATAATTAAAAAGATTTGATGTAAAAATCTCAATTTTTGCTATTTATGAAAAAAACACAAACTAAGATTTTATTAGTTGACGACGAACCAGATATCTTAGAAATCGTTGGCTATAACCTTGCTCAAGAAGGCTACCAGATTGTTACTGCTTCTAACGGAAAAGATGCTATAGCTAAAGCTCAGAAAGAATTGCCGGAATTAATTATTATGGACGTGATGATGGCAGAAATGGATGGAATGGAGGCATGCGAGCACATTAGAAAAATTCCTGAACTAAATAATGTTATCATAACATTCCTTACAGCAAGAAGTGAAGATTATTCGCAAGTAGCTGGTTTTGATGCTGGTGCTGATGATTATATTACAAAGCCAATTAAACCAAAATTATTGGTTTCTAAAGTAAAGGCTTTGTTAAGAAGATTAAAAGAACAAGAAGTTACGACAGATACTTTAAATGTTGGCGGAATCGAGATTAACCGCGAAGAATACAAAATAATAAAAGGCAATGTGGAAATTGCGTTGCCAAGAAAAGAATTCGAATTGTTTTATTTGTTGGCTTCTAAACCAGGAAAGGTTTTTAAAAGAGACGAAATCTTGGATAAAGTTTGGGGCAATGAAGTAGTAGTTGGAGGAAGAACAATCGATGTTCATATTAGAAAACTGCGTGAAAAAATAGGCGAAGACCTTTTTAAAACCATAAAAGGAGTTGGCTACAAATTTGAAGTCTAACACCCTCTAAAAATTTAAACCATATAAGTGATGTAAGTTCATTTAATGTAGTTTACTTTTAAAATAGAAAAGCTCATTTTTGTCAAAGTTTTAACTTTGATAAAGATGGGCTTTTGAAAATTATTATTTGTTCCTAAAAAAAGTTACTTTTAAATGAACTTACATCACTTATATGGTGAGAAAAAGTTTTAATGGTTTATTATTTTAAATATTTCAATGAAAATCAATTTTAAAAAAACATACAAATTTGCTATTAAATCGGCGTTGTATATAAGTCTCTTTGCAACAGGATTTGTGCTGATGCTCCTGTCTTTATTTTACAAAAATCAAGAATTAAAACATCAAGTCGCTTTTGGAATCGTTTTCATCATCATCATCTATATATTCTCGTTTCTGGTTTTGCAATATCGTGTAGAGCGATTTATTTATCGAAGAGTAAAGAAGATTTACGATGAGGTTTCGCTTTTAGAATCAACTACACTTATTAATCAGCCGATTAATACAGATATGGAAACGCTTTCACGTGAAGTGAAAAAGTTTGCCACTGATAAAAAACTCGAAATCGAAATGCTCGAAATTCGTGAACAATACCGAAGAGAGTTTTTAGGAAACGTTTCGCACGAATTAAAAACACCTTTGTTTACCGTTCAAGGTTATGTTTCGACTTTGCTTGACGGAGCGATGGACGACAAAAATATCAGAAAAAAATATTTAAAGCGTGCTGAAAAAGGAGTAGAGCGCCTTATTTATATTGTCGAGGATCTCGACATGATTACCAAATTAGAATCGGGCGATTTAGATTTGAATATGACCGATTTTGATATAGTCGAACTGATTCAGAATGTCTTTGAACTGCTGGAAATGAAAGCAGACAAAAAGAAAATCAAATTGGCTTTTGAAAGCAAGAATGTTCAGTCGGTTATTATTCGCGGCGATCAGGACCGAATCCAACAGGTTTTAGAGAATTTGATTGTAAACTCAATTAAATATGGAAAAGAAGGCGGTTTAACAGAAGTTGGTGTGGTAAACTTAACGAAGAAAAAAGTGCTTATTCGTATCAGCGATAACGGAGAAGGCGTTGAAAAACAAAACATTCCAAGACTTTTTGAACGTTTCTATCGTGTTGACAAAAGCGGAACGCGTTCTGAAGGAGGTTCTGGTTTAGGTTTGGCGATTGTAAAGCATATTATTGAAGCGCATAAAGAGAAAGTTTATGTGGAAAGCGAGTTCGGAATTGGTTCGGAATTCTCTTTTACGCTCGAAAAAGCATTCAAATCACAAAAAAACGACGTTAAAAAATTGTAACGCATTTTTTGCTAAAAGCCCTAAAACAAAGGTGTTTAACAGTAAATAAACATTTGGTTTCGGGGCGTAACATTAAATTTTTATTATAGTAACATCTGGTTAATGATTTCTTAACATAGGTGCTCCATCTTTGCATCCTGAATTTAAGGGATTTAGAGAACTAATGATAAAAAGAAAATTACTAGCAGTTTTATTACTGCTGACTTGGGCATCTAATGCGCAAGAAACAAATAAGCAAGAATTAAACAAACAGGATGTAAAAAACGAAGTAATGCGTATTTTAGATTCTATCAACAAAGCAAAACTTCCCGATACTAAATCTGGAGGTGGAATTGAAGAGCATTGGTACGACAGAATCTCTTTGAGAGGTTATGCTCAAATTAGATACAATGGTCTGCTTTCTACAAATGATAAAGTTTCTTGCGACCAATGCGATAAATCTTGGGGAACAACTTCTACGGCTCCAGATGCAAAAGCAAACAACGGACTTTTTATTCGCCGTGCACGTTTAGTGTTTTCAGGGCAAGTTCATCCAAATGTTTTTTTCTATTTCCAGCCTGACTTTGCTAGTTCGCCAAGTACTGGAATTCAGAACTTCGTACAGATTCGTGACTTGTATTTTGATCTTTCTTTCGATAAGTTAAAAGAATACAGAGTTCGTGTCGGGCAAAGTAAAATTCCATATGGTTTCGAAAATATGCAATCCAGTTCACAACGACTTAGTTTAGACCGTGCCGATGGTATAAACAGTTCCATAGCAAATGAGCGCGATTTAGGAATCTTTTTTTATTGGGCTCCTGCCGAAATTAGAAAGCGTTTTGAGATGTTGGTTAGGGATGGATTTAAAGGTTCTGGCGATTTTGGAGTGTTTGCTCTTGGAGTTTACAACGGACAAATTGCTAATAAAATGGACGGAAACAGAGATTTGAATGTGGTAACAAGAGTAACATATCCATTTGTAATCGGAAGCCAGATTATCGAACCAGGAATTCAGGCTTACACTGGCAAATGGGCTTTTACAGGAGAAATTTCATCGGGTGTTACGGTAAATGATCCGCAGTACATCAAGGATCAGAGAGTAGGAGCAACATTCGTTTTGTATCCAAGGCCTTTCGGAATTCAAACAGAATATAATATCGGAAAAGGACCTCGTTACAACACGGCAACTAAGACAGTAGACGAAACAGATCTAAACGGGGGGTACGTTTTAATAAACTATAAATGGGATATTAAAAAACAGCGTATTTATCCTTTCGCCAAATTTCAATATTACGACGGAGGAAAGAAATATGAAAAAGACGCCAAAAGTTATGTAGTAAGAGATTTTGAATTTGGTATCGAATGGCAGCCAATCAAAGCTTTTGAGTTAACGGCGCAATATGTAATTGCTGACAGAACTTTTGAAGACAGCGCACTTCCGATAAACAGACAACAAGGAAATGTTTTAAGGCTTCAAGCGCAGTTTAACTTCTAAAAAAATGCACACAGATAAACAGATTCGCTTACGCGAAAACGCAGATAAAAACGGATTTTTCTAAAACAAAAAACGCACAAGTTTAATTAAAAAAAATCCGCTTTTTCTGCGTTTTTTTTTAACAAATCAGTTTAATCAGCGTGCAATTTAAGCGGTTTTATCTTCAAAAACAGTAAATAGAGAATCCCAGTCTATCGTATTTTCAAACTGAGATAAGCCTTTAAAAGTTTGTACTTTAGAAAGATCTTCTATCATAAAATCATCCTGCATGGCATAAGGCACCAAATTTTCGTCCTGAAGTTTTATCGCAAGATATTCTTGTTCATATTGTCCAGGAGTTGGAATAAAAAAGGCTTTTTTGCCTAATTTCGCCAAATCCATAACCGTTGTATAACCCGAACGACAAAGAACAAATTCACTTTCGTTAAAAGTCTGTTCCAACTGTTTCGAATTCATGAAATTGTAATAGGTAACATTTCCTGCCTGCCATTTTGATTGCATTTTTTCTACAATTCCCTGTACAAAAACTACTTTTCCAGGATATTTAGCCGTTTCTTTTTGAAGTTTTTCGTCTAGAAAAGTACGCTGAGGCTCAGGTCCAGAAAGTATAACCATAAGGTCGTACAATTTTGGAGTTTCTTTTTTGCGCATACGGCTGAGCGGACCAATGTATTTCAGGTTAAGTTCGTCCGTCTTCAAATGTCCTAAATCTCCCGTAAGGTTTACTTCTCCATTAGTATCGGGAACCCAGCATTCCTTATATTTTTTTATAAAATACTGATGACATTTACTGGTAAACCAAGTTGTGTTTCCGGTCATTACATTCAACTGATGCGTCATAAAAACAGAGGGCACTCTTCTGCTGAAAACACCCAGTCGGTTGTCTGAAATGATTCCGTCAATACCATGCTTTTTAATCCAGCTGTTGACCATTTTCTTTTCATCCAAAATGGCCGTTATCATTTTCGGAAGATTTTTAATCAGTTTCCATTTGAAATTTTTGCCATTCTTAGCATATTCAATATGATAAGACGGAAGTTCCAATGTTTGTATATAAGGAAATTCTTTTCGAAGAAGGGCAAGCGCAACACCATCTGAAGCTATTATCGGAATGTAATTGTTTTCCTGAAGCGCTTTTATAATAGGGATACATCTTGTGGCGTGGCCAAGCCCCCAGTTTAACGGAGCTACCAATATAGTTTTATTCGCAGAATAATCAATGCTCATAGTGTAACGCTTTAAAAAAACGAAGATAAAGAAATATGTTTTGGAGCTTATTTCGGACGTATTACTAAATTATTAACTCTATATTTTTAAAAACACTAGGAATTTGAAGAGATATTTAAAAAATAATTACATTTTACTAAATAAGATTATCTCTATGTTAAGTAATTTTCTATTTTTCTGAATGATTTTAATAAGGGAATTTATGAGTTTAATTGCAATCTATAAAAAAAGGAACTGACTTTTCCAGACAGCTCCTTTTAATTGTTTTTCTAAGAACGCTTAGAAATCTCAGAATCTTAGCGACTTAGAATCTCAGAATCTTTTTTAGTCCTGAATATAGGTTTTATTTCCATTTTTATTAATGTAATATTTTCCTCCTTTTGGACCAGTATACACTTTCTTTCCGTTGTATTCTCCCGTTACTTTATCGGCAACTTTTGGCGCTTTTTCATTGGTTTCCTTCAACGTTTTTGTAGATGATTTTTTAGCGGTTGCTGCATCTTTTTTAGCGGTTTTGGCTGCTGCATCAGCTTTGTCTGCCGCTTTTTTTGCGTCATCTTTTGCTGCCGTAGCTTTTTTCGCTTCGCTTTTGGCTTTTGCCGCATCTTTATCAGCTGTTTTTTTTGCTGTTTCAGTGCTTTCTTTTTTAGCTTTCGTTGCAGCATCGCTTGCCTTGTCGGCTGCTTTTTTTGATTTTGCTGTTTCTTTTTTGGCATCTGCCGAAGCCTTATCTGCACTTGATTTTGCTTTTTTTGCAGAAGCTTCTGTTTTGGTTTTTGTAGCTTTTGCAGTGGTTTCCTGAGCATAGAAATTAGTAGAGAAAGCTACTAATAAACAGATTAATACAAATTTTTTCATAAGGTTAGGTGTTTAAATTTCTATTAAAAGTAAACAATTTATTCTCATCTTTTTCGGAGCCTATTAAAAATATGCACGCAGCTGAATATTTCCCGTATGAATTGCAGGTCCGCTCTCGCTTTTGCGTCCTTGATAGTTTACATTGACGTCAAGAAAAGAGGTGATGTTTTTTTGCAGAAGCAGTTTCCAAACCAGATTTGATCCTGCCTGCAGTCCTTCAAGCATTTGAAATCCTACCGAAGAAAATTCATTTCCGTCAAATTTATTTTCATAAAATGAAAACTCTCCATTCATGGTTACTTTTTTTTCTCCGGCGAAAGAAAACGAAGTTCCAAGTCTGCTTTGTTCTAAAGTTTCAAAATTTCCAATCTGATTTTTTTTGTGTTGCAGTTCGTAAAAGAAGTCCAGTTTGGTGTTTTTAGAAAATAGATAACTGATTTTTGGCGCTAGTTGCCAGCCGTTAATGTCATAGTTTTTTTCGATAAAATCTTCAGAAACCAAATCGTTTTTGATGGTTTTGCTAAAGAAATTAAACAGCCAGCTTTTTTGGTACAAATGCGTGTACTGCAATTGATGCGAAGTGGTACGAACATTTTGCGAGCCTACAGATAGCAAACTTTTTCCTTTGTTGACCAAATAAGAATAGGTTACAGAATGATTTTGTCTTCCACGGTTATAAAATAAACTGTTTCTGAAACTGGAGTTGAGTCCTAGAATGTTTTCTTCAGACGAATCAAACGGATTGAGTTCAAGTTTTTCTCCCTCGCTTTTTATTTTTCGATCCATTAAAAAAGAAGTCTGATTGTAAAAATAGGAAAGCAGTTTTTTAAAACCTTTTTCGTTCTGCCATTGCAGCGGATTTAAAATTAAAGACTGCGAAAACTTATTCTGATTGGTTTTGATGTAAACCTGATTGGGCAGAAAGATTCTCACATAGCGCGCCTGATCCGGAAAAGCGGCAATTTCAAACTCTTCTAATTCCTGAATTCCGTTTCCGTTATAATCGTTCCAGGTATAAACTCCTTGTCCTGTCGGCACTTCGACATAAGTAAATTCTTGTTGTGCAATTGTTCCCGAACTGTTTTCATAAGTCGTCCCGATTTGCATTAATTGATTAAAAAAACGGTCGTTGTAAATAATTCTCGAATTTAACGATGGCTCGTTTTTTCGGGTCTCATCAATGAAATCCAAATTTCGGTAACTGGCATAAACGGCCAAATCTGTTGTTTTATTCTGAATCAGTTTTGATTTTAAATAATACGTCTGCGAATTGTTAACGTGTTGTAATAATCCGTTTTGCAAACTGTCGTTTCGTCTTCTCAAAAATCCTATTTCGACAAAAACCTTGGTGCTGTCGCCACGACCGGTAAAAATTCCGTATTCTGAGAATCTTTGGCTTAAAGCCGAAAACTGATTTGTTGTTTTGTCTTTTTCCTGATTATCTTCAATCTGCAAACTTCCTCCAGCCCAGTTTTTACCAAAATGATATTTTGTTCGGGTTTGGTTTCGAATGAATTTTGAGGTCGAAGTCGTCGCATCCGAATTTAGGAAACTTCCATTATTTTCGATAGTCCAGTTTTTTAATTTGAATAATGCCAAAGTCGTATGTCGAACTCCTGAATAGCTTTCGCTGAAATCTAATTTTTCAAATTGATAGGTAAACAACCCCAAGTTTGTGGTTTTCTTTTCTTTGAATAAATCAAAATTCAGACCTGTAACCAAAAGGCTTTGGTTTCCTAAAAGTGTTCCAGTCAAGTTCCAGTCACGATTAAATTCAATGTTATACAAACGCTCAACCGATTTAAAATCCTGCTGCACATATTGATAATTGGCAAAAGCATCCAAAGTCCAGCTTCTTGAGAAAAGACGTTTTTTAAGATTGGTCTTAAATGCAATTCCTTTATTGTCATTATCATCAATTCCTGAAAATAAGTTTTGATCATTATTGCTTACAGCCAATTCAAAATCGACCAAAGTTTTCTCATTCGGATTGTATTTTCCTAAAAAAGTCGCGACTTGTAGTTTCATTGGCGCAACAAGTTGTACAATTGGCTCGTAATTTCCCTGAAGAACTCCATTTATCGGAGGCGCATATTGGTAAATTCGTTCAACCGAATTGTTGTTCTGAATAGTATAATTTCCCCCATTTGCACCAACTTGACTGAATCTCACATTGTACAAAACGTCATCAGGATTATTAGAATATTCATAAACTTCAACAGTGTTTACTATTGTTTTTTTGTACAGGATTTTATTATCAGAATAAGTGTCTTGGTAAGCAGAAGGCGCTTTCATTAAATTGGTGTCATCGCCCGATTCACTCAGAATCTGAACTTGTTCTGTCGAAAGATTTTGCTGTAAAGGCTGATTTTTTAAATCATTTTCAGAATACAAATAACCTCCAAAGCTCCATTTCTTGTTTTCGTGCATCGCTCCAGCGTAAGTAACCATTCGATTGTAATTTCGTTCAGAATATTGGTATTCAACATTGATTCGCATTTCAGAAGTAATGGGAAAAAGTGATGTAAAAACAATTTCTCCAGCATTATAGTCAATTACATAATCGTTATTTTCACCTCTTTTGAGCAGAACACCATTTACGTACACACGTTCTGAGCCCGAAATAACCAAAACATACAATTCGCCATTTTGGCCTTTTAATTTATAAGGACCCTGATTTCCTTCTTGACCAGTAAAAGTACTTCGTGCATATTGGCCTTTGACAAAAGAAACCGAAGCAAAAATATTGGTTTTGCTTTCTTCATCGCCAAAATCAAAACTGGCGGCAAGTCCCTGTACTTTTTTGTTGAAATTAAGAAATTGGGTTTTCCTGTTTTCAAGAAAAACGTCTCCCGCCCGAATGTTCCAGTCATCGCTGAAAAGTTCCATAAAAATATTATCAAACTGATCCAATTTCTGCGAATAACCGCCATCTTGAAGCGGAATATTATTGTCCTGAAGCGATGCACGCAGACTAACTTTGTCTGAAATTTTTCCGGTAATCTGCAGATCCAGGTTGGAGTTTAAGACCGTATTTTGATTGTTTCCTACTGTAACGCCACGCGTGATGCTTCCGGAAGTATTCAGTCCATCAAAAGGCGTTGCTTTTTTTGCGTTCGAATTCTCTATGCGGTATAATTTTTCAGCACCCAAATCACTGCTTACAACCTGATCTGGTTTGTAAAGGCTGTATTCTTTGGTCAAGAAATCGGGATATTTTAAATAATTTACGACTAAAGTATCTATTGCAATTTTTTCGTTTAAAACAAGAAAACCTTTTTTGAAATTGATTTTGTAAAAGGAAGAATCGATGGGTTGATTTCGGGTGTTTAAAATTTGAAAAAATCCCGGATTGATACTCACTTCCTCAAGTCGAATCGTATCTTTTGATGCTGTTATTTTTTTTGTTTTGTACAGCGATTGAGTTTCCTGAGCTTTAAGCCCGGAACACCAAATCAGCAACGCCAAAAACAGCAATTTTTTCAACATAAAGACTTTAACTCTAAAAAGCCAAAAGTAGTATTTAAAATTGGGAAATGTATCGGCGGACTTTTAGTTTTGCTGATAAGTAATAAAGCAGTATCATGTGTTATTTTCCGTTTCTGATTGCAGCTAAAACAATCAAAACAAAAAATGCGATAATTATAATAAAAATAGGATTTGCATAATTAGCATGCCAGCCGAATTCTTTTATTCTTTTTGGAAAATAGGATCTTTTATCTTTCGGATTGTAATAAAACATTCCCCAAATCCAATTATTCGGATCATTTTCCCATTCATTCTTTGTTTCTTCAGTCGGTTCATTTAATCTTTTCATGATCACTGTACATTTATTTGGTTATTATAAAGTTAATTGATTTCCATTTAAAATAATCTTTTTAGCTTTGTTTAGATATAGCGAACTTAAATTATGGACACAGGCAAAGAACTTTTATTCTTCTTTAGTGCTTTGGGAGCTTTTAACGGACTTATTCTGGGTGTGTATTTTTTCTTTTTTACAAAGAAAAAGTATCTCACGAATTATTTTTTAGGCGCTCTTTTATTTGCGTTGAGTATCCGAATTGCTAAATCGGTCTTTGTTTATTTTCATCCCGAACTGCCAAAGTTATATCTTCAATTTGGACTCACGGCTTGTTTTTTTATCGGTCCGTGTCTCTATTATTTTCTTAAGTCGGCAGTTGAAGAAATAAATGTAATGCCCAATTCATGGAAACTCATACTGGCATTTTGGGGAACGTTAATTGTAACCGCAGGAATTTTGTATCCATACCAAGAATATCCAAAACTCTGGAGCTTTTATTTTATAAGGATAATTTACTTTCAATGGTTTGTGTATATTGTGTTTTCTGGAATTACAATTCACAGGGTTTTGAAAAAAATCTTCAACAGAAAAGAAAAAACTAGTCCGTCCGAAATGTGGTTCGGAATGCTTTACCTCGGTATTTTTTTACTCTTTTTATTTTACTTTTTAGCGATTATGGGAGCTCCAGGAGCGACTTACATAAGTGGTGCGGTTGTTTTTTCTTTCATTTTGTATCTGGTGATTTCTATTCTTTTATACAGAAAAAAAACAGAAGATTTGTTTTTATTGAATGGTCAAAAGAATTCTGTAAAAAAAATCGATGTTGCAGAAGCGGGCATTATTTCTGAAAAACTCGAAAATACAATGAATGAAAAAGAGTTGTATAAAAATCCAAATTTGACACTTCAGGATCTATCACAGGAAATCAACATTTCAAGCCATCAATTATCACAGTTTTTAAACAATAATCTCGGAAAGAATTTTACCAGTTTTGTGAATGAATTTAGAATAAACGAAGCTTGTAAAATCATTACTTCAAATGATAAGCTTACTTTAGAATCGGTTGGTTATGATGTCGGTTTTAATTCCAAATCAACATTTTTTGCGGCGTTTAAAAAACATACCGGAACTACGCCTTTAAACTATCAAATTCAGGCTTTGCAGTCTTAAAAAAGAGTATCGATTTATAAAACCGTACTCCTGATTTCTCTTTTTGCAATCTCATTTATTGATTTTCGGATGACTTTTGTTTCAAATAAAAGTCAAACGGTTAATGATTAAAGTTTATGAGATTTCTAAAATTGGTTATCCTTTATGTTTTTTTTCTGATTTTTTCATCAATAGAAATAAAAGCGCAACGTATAAAAAAAGTTACAGATAAAAGTTTTTATAGTGATGATGTACTGTTCGGAAAGGTATTAAAGCCTGCTCAAGATACTATAATTACTAAAGAGAAAAAAGACAATGAGTTAAATGAAGTTGTTGTTAAAAGTCAAGCTTCATTAATAAAATATGGACCAAACGGAAATAGTGTTGTTAACGTCAACGGAACTGTTTTGGCATCAAGCAGCTCGGTAAACGAATTGTTAGGAAGAGTTCCGAATGTTGTGATTACCGAAGGAGAAATCAGTGTTTTGGGAAAAGGCGAAGCCATCATTTATTTAAACGGCGTCTTGATTAATTATGACCGTTTTGCCTCGATTCCGGTTTCGCAAATCCAAAAAATCGAGGTAATTGCCAATCCGTCTTCAAGATATGATGCCGAAGGAAAAGCCGTAATCAACATCATAACCAAACAAAATATAGAAAGCGGGATAATGGGAACTGCAAATCAGCATACAACTGTTTCAAAATTTGGAGGAACAAGTTATAATTCGCTTATTGATTTCAGTTATTCTAAAGGAAAATTTTCGTTTATAACTAACTATGGTTTGCAGTTGGGAAGAAACCGCGAATTATTATACACCACAAGAACGCGTCCAAATCCTGATGAATATTTGAAATCTGAATTGGCAACAGACTGGAAAAGAAGATTTAATAATTATTCGAATTTTGGTTTCGGACTTCAATACAATCTGTCTCCAAAAGATTATATCTCATTGGCTTATAGTGGAAATGTGAATGATTTAGGCGGAATGACAGAAAGCAGAAACGCTATTGCAAACAATTCTGGAAACAGTTTTTATGCCACAAATGTAGATAGGAATGATGTTTTGCTGAATCAGTTTATCAATCTGAATTACAATTTGACAACCGCAAAAGGATCAACATTGTTTATTGGATCGCAGTTTTCTAATTACAATCAGACAATAGGAGATTTTATTGAAGAAAATAGCCAGATTGACGAAATGGCTTCTGAAAGATATCTAAAAAACAATTTAGGAAGCCAAATCAATATTATGGCGATTCAG
Source organism: Flavobacterium procerum (assembly GCF_042431625.1). Taxonomy (NCBI): domain Bacteria; kingdom Pseudomonadati; phylum Bacteroidota; class Flavobacteriia; order Flavobacteriales; family Flavobacteriaceae; genus Flavobacterium; species Flavobacterium procerum. Next base: position 279,978 of record NZ_JBHLYW010000001.1, read on the forward strand.
ACCGATTATTCGAAAAAAATAAGCGAAAAAACAAAACTGGAAATCGGAGCAAAGTACAGTTCTGCAACGATAAAATCGGGTACCCATTTCTTAACTTCTGATGAGGAATATGGAAATTATGATTTAGACGAACAGCGCTCGAGTGATTTTGAATACAATGAAAAAATTATCGCCGCCTATTTTAATTACGGAAGTTCATTAAACGAAAAAATCAATTTTTCGATTGGAACACGAGCAGAAAAAACAAAATATGATTTGTACACCAACGCAAACGCAATTCAGAAATTTGATAAAAGCTACAGTAATTTTTTTCCAAATCTGCTTTTGAATTTTAACTTTTCAGAAAATTGGAAAGGACATTTTTCGTATGTTTCGAGAATTACTAGGCCAAGATATCAAGCTTTAAATCCGTATGTCATTTATCAGGATCCGTTTACGACGATTGAAGGAAATCCGAATTTAGTTCCTGAAAAAACACATGCTTTCGAAATCGGAATGATGTACAAAAAGTTCGATTTTAAAATAGGTTATACTTATAAAATTGATCCCATTTCGGGCGCCGCGTTACGAGGCGATACACCAAACAGTTATGTTTTAAAAGCTATAAATCTTGAAGAAGGACATGTTTTTTTTAGTTCACTTTCCAGATCTTTTACTGTCAAATGGTGGAACTCGACCAATACCGTCAGTATGAACTTAACCAAACAGGTAGATTATAATTATTCGTATGTGTTTAGTCCTGTAAAACCACAGTTTTATTTTTATTCGAATAACACGTTTACCATCCAGAAGCTTTTTAAGCTGCAACTTTTGGCGTGGTATTTAGGAGACAGAAGTTACGGATTGGGAACCGACAATAGTCGCTCAACCGTAACGTTGGGAATTGAAAAGAATTTTTTTAAAGAAGCGCTGAAAATTAATTTTTCGGCAAATGACATCTTTCATAAGTTTATGGTTTCTGGAGCTTATAATGTCGGACAAACCCAGATTTATTACCATAGAACATACACTTCAAATTATTTCAAATTGATTGCGACTTATAATTTTGGAAATTCGAAGACAACTTATAAAAAATCGGAGGTTGAGCAATCGGAGAATACTAGAGCGAGGTAATTATTTGACACTTTCTGATAAAATCATTAAAATCAAAATCATAATAATGCAAAGAAAAACCGAATTAGGATTAGCAAAATTTATAGTCCATCCAAATTCTTTTATTTTCTTTGGAGGAAACATTCTTTCATCTTTTGGATTGTAATAAAAGATGCCCCAAACCCAGTTTTCAGGATTGTTATGCCAATTGTTTTTTTCTTCTTCTGAAGGTTCGCTTTTGTAGCTCATTGAACTTACTTTTGGTTTCTAGAATATCTATAACCTAATGCAATTATAATTACAAGCAGAGACATTGTTATAGAAACATTATTCATGGTTTTTAAATTGATTAAGTTTGAGTTTATAATTTAAAAAATAGAAACGACTGTAGGTACGGTAAGTTCTCATTTTTTAAGCTAGTCTTTTTTAAAAGCTAGACCGACTATATTGACAATCATGGCGACTAATAATAAAAGCATCATATTGGCAAACATTTTGTCTGAGAGAAAATGTTGACTCGCATTAAGCATCATAAATGCGACAACAATGCCTATCATGATTTTTACACTTTTATACATAATAGATTGATTTTAGAAACGTACTTTTTTCAATTGTATTTGTAAAAATAACAAATTATAAACAAAATTGTGGGAAATATCTAGATTAAAATCTATGAAGTGAAAAGAGAGAGAATGCGACAACAGATTATCCAGACATCTGAGTAAAAAATATTTTTTTTACAATATTTTGCTTATAAATTTATATTAAAAAACTTCATTACTTAGTTTCATTTCCCTCTAATTGTTTCTTCCCAGTAGTTACTATAAAAATTGTTTGTTAACATTAACTCTTCGTGATTTCCAGATTTTGCTATAGTTTTGTTTTCTAGTATATAAATAATGTCTGCAATGTTTTTTAATTTATTTAAACGATGAGAAATGAATAAAACAGCGCACTCTGATTTTACTTTTTGAAGTAAGTGTATAGTGAAATTTTCAGTATTTCGATCCATAGCAGAAGTTGCTTCATCAAGAATTAAAAATTGTGGTTTTTTATATAAAGCTCTTGCCAATGCAATGATTTGTTTTTGTCCGCCGCTTAGATTTATTCCCTCTTCACCGACAATAGTTGTTAAACCTTGAGGTAATTGATTAAAATAGAATTCAAAACCATATTCACGAACAAAATTTAATATTTCTTCAGGTTTACTTTCAGTTCCAACAAGAATATTGTCAATTACAGTTCCGTTAAATATTGTAATTTCTTGAGGAATGACCGCTAATATATTTCTATAACTTTCAAGTTGAATTTCTCTTAAATCGTATTGATTATTGATAATAATGTTTCCATTTTCATAATCGTAAAAACGCTGTAGAATTTGTCCTAAGGTACTTTTTCCATTCCCGCTTTCACCAACAATGGCGGTTAATTTTTCTTTTTTGATTTTAACATTTACATTATGAAAAAGTTCACTTTTCCCAGCAAATCTAAAGGATAGATTTTGAATAGAAATTGAATTAATTTCAAAAATTTCAACTCCTTGTTCATTTTCCTTTTCGATAGAGGCAAATTCGTACATTCTGTTAAATGCAATTTTAGCTTCGTTTATTGGAATTGTAATTAAAGCCAGATTTGCGATTGATGGTAGTAATGAGCCAACGACTGCTAAAATTGCCATTAGCTCTCCAATTTTGATTTCTTTTTCAAAAACCAGAATAGAAGTGTAAATTAAAATACCAATGACAAATACTACGTTTGCTAATCCAGATTGCCAAGACAAACTAATATTGATTTTTCCTAGATTAAATATCTTTTCTTGATAATTGGCAAAAGTATGTTGGTTTAGTTTACTGAAGAGAGGTTGTTTATTATCAATTTTAATTGTAGAAATTCCCTGAATGGTATTGATGAAGTTACTTTCGTTCAATGCAGAGCTTTGCATAATTTCTTTTTGTGAACACAAGATTTTTTTATTGTTCCTATAAATTAAAAAAAAATAGAAAGGAATACTTATGAGACAAATTAATCCCAGTTTCCAAGAATATGTAAATAAGAAAATTGTTGATATAATACTTGTCAAGACGTCAATTATTAATGAACTTGTGAGTAGTTTAATAACATTTTGTATGCGTTGCGTGTCATTTAATCGAGAAACAAGTTCTCCTGTTTTTCTATTGTCAAAAAAAGATTTAGGTAGGTGTAACAGAGAAGAAAAGAAAAAAAGATTTATTCTATTATTAAAATCTTTTGATTGTCTAAGTAGAAAATATTGTCTAAGTACAGAGATTCCAACACGTGCAAAAAGTAAAATAGTTAACAGGATAATTCCAGAAATTAATTTATTGATATTGTTTGAAGGTAAGATGTTATCAATTAATTTTTGAGAAAAAAGTGCCATCGCCAACCCTAACCCAGCAACAAAAATGCCCAACAAAATAGAAATCCAAATTAATTTATAATCATCCTTTAACAAATTTATAAACCATTTTCTTTGTTTATTTTGTTCCTTTTTTTTAGTTATGAAATTTTCGTTTGGTTTAAGCGTGAGACATGTTTTTGAAATCCATAATTTCTCTAAGTTGTTTTTTGATAAACTGTAAATTCCTTTTGCAGGATCGCCAATTAAAAAACCTTCTTTTTCATCGTATCTATAACACACTATATAATGTTCTAATTTATTTTCATTCAATGTATGTAAGATAACAGGTTCTTTGTGATCAATTAAAGATTGAATATCAGCTTCGCATCCATCTGTATTAAATCCTAATTGATTTGCTGCTTGATATAGCCCAAGCATAGTAGTGCCTTGTTTCGTAGTGCCGCTCAATTCTCTGATTTTTTCTAGGGAGCTATTTCCTTTATATAATTTTATAATAGATAATAAACAAGAAGGACCACAATCTGATTGATCTAACTGTAAGGTATGCGATTTTGAAATATGTTTTAAATCTAATATAGACACTTATTCGATTTTTAATTTTTTAAACAATAATTCAGGTTTTGTTTGTCCTTTAATTTTTTCAATCAGTTTTCGGTTTTTATTGTAGAGAACAATACAAGGCAACGTATTTACATCAAATGTAGAAGCAAAAGAGACTTTGCTGTCACGTAAAAAATAAAGGTTATCATAATTGTTAAGTTTATGGAATAAAACAAATTTTTTAATTAGTTCTATTTCTTCAATTGAAATAAAAACTATCTGAAAGTTTTTAAATTTATTGATGTTTTCACTTATCATTTGAGCTTCTTCATTGCAATATTCACATTCAGTATTGAAGTAAATAAAAATGACGGGAGTTGATTTGCTTAAATTATCATTTGTGAAATTCTTACCATTTATATCCTGATAACAAAATATAGGAATAGTATTTATTTTTTCTGCTATTTCTTTTTTATAGTTTATTTTAGTAATAATCTCAGTGATAAGAAAAACTAGAGAGCCAATTATTAATACAAGAAAGATGATTTTTAGATATTTTTTCATGTTTTAGGATTTTTCTTGATAATCTGTGAAATAATAACAAAAATCATTGCAATGATTCCAGTGATAGATGAGATAATATCTTCATTGTAAAAGAAATATCTAACAATATGGGTAATAAGTAAAATAATAGCTGCAACGAGTAATATTTTTTCATTTTAAAAAAATTACGAAAAATTAAGAGTGAAAAACATTACTGCGCTAATCCATATAAGTAAGCTTGGCAAATAACTATAACTTATGATAGTCAATCCATAATCAGTATTTGTATTTGTCAGTTTGCCTATCTGAACTCCTAAATAAATTATATAAAACAGTTCAAACAGATTGAGTACTTGAAACGGATATATAAACCAAGTTTCTAAACCTTTATAACCAACAATGTTTAAAGCAGATAGTGGATAAAAATATTGAATGTCTTCCAAAGAAAAGTGAGTTTGAAAAAAGCAAAACCATATAATTTTACAAATAGGAACCAACAAGAAAATAAATTCGGCTTTTAGAGCAACGTTAAATAGACTTTTAAAATTTAAATCTTTACTATAAAAAAACAAACCAACATATAAGATTGTTGCAATGATTGAAGTTTTGATTAGTAATAAAATAGGTATAAATGTATAACTTACCCATTGCCATTTTTTTTGAAATTCAAAAAGTTTCTCAATTTGTTTTGAGGTAAATTGTTCAGTGAGTGAATTATATAATAATTCATCAAAATGTAGCGCTTCTTTAAATAATTCATTTATTAATATTGTAGAGATAGAAAGTAATAAGTACTTAAAAACAGTACTATTCATATTTGTATTAATTTGAAATGAATTATATAAATGATTGAGTGAATTAACTTTCATTCTCAAAACAATAATAATTATTTTTTATTTTGATTAGAAAAATATAACTCCCAAAAACAGCCTAATGAAAGTAAAATAGAAGCAAGTAGACCTGATAATTGTACGTATGTACTTTTTGATTTATCTAAGCCATAAGTCAAGATTTCATATAATTTCTGACCTATTGTGAATAGTGCAAAAAAAAGTATAAAAATCAAGATTAATTTTCGATTTTTTTTAATAAAACTCATGTAGTTATTTATATTTAATCTCTCTCAGTGTGAGAGAGATTTAGGTTAATGTTATAGACTATAGTTTTAACGATCAACTGCTTCTTGGCGACCACCACCACTACAATCTTGAGCTAATCCAATACTACCATGAATAAATGATGCCGCAAAAAGTCCCGCTCCGATAGGTCCAGTAACTAAAAATGCACCTGCAAATGTTAATCCCAAACCAACAGCAGACCATAGACAGCTTTCTCCAGTTAAATTCTCCATTTGATTTAGTTCTAGTTTTTTCATAATGATTTAGATTTATGGTTAATATTTTTCAAATTTAGAGTAGACTACGAAAAAGTCTTACCCGAAAAACGGTTTTTTAAAACCTAATTTCGATTAATTGTAAAATAATTCTTATGTTTATATTTGTTTTTTGAATTGGTAATTATGAATAAAATTGTAGGGGATAATCTAAAGGCCTTAAGAAAATCAAAAAACATGTCACAAGAGCAAATAGCTGATTTTCTGCATATTTCTCAATCAGCTTATGCTAGAATGGAAAGAGGAGAGAGTACCTCGTGGGCAATTCATTTTAATAAGATTTGTGAAGTCTTTGAAATAAATCCAGAAGAATTAGTTAAAAAGGAATTAGGAAATGTAACCTATGGGGAATTAATGAATACAGAACGAATAACTGACATTACTATGCTTGGAGTCTACCGAAAAATCATCAGGAAATACGAACTTCAAATAAAAGATTTAAAAACGATAATCAAACATTTGAATAAAGGAAAAAACTAAAAACAAAAAAAAGGCTTCACAAGAGTGAAACCTTTTTACTATTATTTGAATTGAATAATTACCTTTTATAAAGCAATATTATCTTAATTCTTTTGTGACAATCTGCATGGTTTCGCGGCTCACTTGTTTCAATAAAACTGCTTTGTTTGTCTCAACAATTTCGGCAGCTTCTTCGGTAAAGTGGCGAATAGTATATAAAGTCACATTTTCGCTGTATTCTACTTTGAATTTTTTCGAAAGAATAGCATTCAATTCTGGGAAATTTCCAAATTTATCTTCTACGCAAACAGAGAAACTGATCGCAGAATTCTGAATCAAGTTTACTTTGATTTTAAATTGGTGGAATAAACCAAAAATCTCACTGATATTTTCTTCCATAATGAATGAAAAATCAATTGAAGAAAGTGAAATTAAAAGTTGCTCTCTTTTTACAATAAAACACGGATATTGTGGTTCCAAATCTACGCCTTTAGAAACGCAAGTCCCTTTTAATAACGGATTGATAAATGATTTTACGTATAACGGAATCTCTTTTTTCTGTAACGGTTGCAATGTTTTTGGGTGAATAACAGTCGCACCGTAAAATGCCAATTCGATAGCTTCACGATACGAAATCTGGTTTAACAGACTCGCATCTTCAAAATAACGCGGATCGGCATTCATCACTCCAGGAACGTCTTTCCAGATGGTTACGCTTTCGGCATTTAGGCAATAAGCAAAAATTCCGGCAGTATAATCAGAACCTTCACGACCTAAAGTAGTGGTGAAATTATTTTCATCAGCACCTAAAAATCCTTGAGTAATATTCAGCACTTTTCTAGGTACATTTTTGCTGATGTTTTCTTGTGTAATTTCCCAATCAACGCCTGCATCTCTGTAATTGGCATCTGTTTTAATGAAATTACGAACATCAAGCCATTGTGTCTGAATCCCTCTGAAATTCATATAATAGCTTAAGATATTAGTAGAAATCAATTCACCAAAACTTACAATCTGATCGTAAACGAAATTGTAATTCGGAGATTTGTTATGTGCTAGGAAATATTCCAATTCGTCAAACTGCGCTTTTACAGCTGCGAATACTGCGTGATTTTCATCTTCAAATAAATCCAATAAAATTTGATTATGATATTTTTTGATTTCCTGTACAGAAGAACTTAATTCTGTCGATTTTTCAAAGTAGTTCTTGATAACAACTTCAAGAGCATTTGTTGTTTTTCCCATAGCAGAAACAACCAATATCACATCTTCATACCCCACTTTTTGTAAAACGTCGTATACGTTTTTAATTCCATCTGCATCTTTCACCGACGCACCACCAAATTTAAATACTCTCATTTTTAATTTTAGATTTTTTAGATTTTAGATTTTAGATTTGAGGAAATCTAGTATTTTTTTATTGGCCACAGATTAAAATGATTTTCACAGATTTTTTTTGCCACGAATTTCACTAATTAACACAAATTAGCTTGTGCAAATTCGTGAAATTGCTTCGCCTGTTCGCTATCGCTCGGGTCGTGGCAAAACTGACACAGATTATAAAATCAATTTAATCCTAATAATCTGTGGCGAACTAATTTTTTATAATTTTTCTAAGAACGCATTAACTCCAGCTTCATCCATCTGAACGACCTGCCAATCGTCCAGAATTTTAGCGCCTGAGTTCTTGTAGAAATTGACAGCCGGCGTATTCCATGCCAGAACATTCCATTCAACTCTTCTTACGTTGTCTCTTTTTCCTTGTTTCATGATTTCAGTATAAAGTGCAGAACCCAGCCCAGTGCCGCGCATTTTTTCTTTCACAATCTAAATCTTCAAGATGTATGGTTTTTCCTTTCCAGGTAGAATAGCGGTAATAGTATAACGCGATGCCCACTATTTCCTCTTCAATTTCTGCAACAAAAACATGAAACAGCGGTTTTTCGCCAAAACCGTCACGAATCAAATCCTCTTCGGTGATTACTACCGCTTCAGGTTCTTTTTCGAATATTGCCAGTTCCTGAATAAGCTCCAACACCGATTTCATGTCTTCAGGATTTCCTTTTCTAATTTTCATATTCTTATTATTAATCGATTCTAGGCTAAAAAAATATTTTTTTAAGCGGTACTTTTTGCTGTTAATTAGCAAATATACAATAGCAGCAAACTAACAAAATAATTTTTAAATCATTCTCACAAAAAAAACGATATTTGTGACTTAAATTTAAAACTACAACGATTTAGCAATGGAAGAACGCAATAAAACACTGGGAGAGTTTATTATTGAGAACCAGAAAGCATTTCAGTATTCGTCGGGAGAGCTCTCGCGAATTATCAACTCTATACGTTTGGCGGCAAAGGTTGTCAACTATAAAGTAAACAAAGCCGGACTTGTCGATATTATCGGAGCAGCCGGAGAACAAAACATTCAAGGTGAAGATCAGCAAAAGTTAGATGTCTATGCCAACGAAGTATTTATCCAGACGTTAATAAACCGTGAGATTGTCTGTGGTATTGCTTCAGAAGAAAACGACGATTTTATTACAGTTAAGGGGAGCGACAACTGTCATAATAATAAGTACGTGATCTTAATGGATCCGCTTGACGGATCTTCAAACATTGATGTTAATGTTTCGGTGGGAACTGTTTTTTCTGTTTTTAGAAGAATTACCCCAATCGGAACGCCGGTAACGATTGAAGATTTTCTGCAACCGGGTACAAGTCAAGTTGCCGCAGGTTATGTAATTTATGGAACTTCGACTATGTTGGTGTACACAACCGGACATGGCGTAAACGGATTTACACTCAATCCGGCGATTGGTACTTTTTATCTTTCACATCCGAATATGCAATTTCCAAAAGATGGGCATATTTATTCGGTAAACGAAGGGAATTATGTTCATTTTCCGCAAGGAGTAAAAAATTATATTAAATATTGTCAGCGCGAAGAAGGCGACAGGCCTTACACTTCGAGATATATTGGAAGTCTGGTTTCGGATTTTCATCGAAACATGATAAAAGGCGGCATCTACATTTATCCGACAAGTTCAAAAGCGCCGAAAGGGAAACTGCGTTTGTTGTACGAATGCAATCCAATGGCTTTTATCGCTGAACAGGCAGGCGGAAAAGCAACAGATGGTTTCGGTAGAATCATGGAAATCCAGCCGACAGAACTGCATCAAAGAGTTCCGTTTTTCTGCGGAAGCTATAATATGGTAGAAAAAGCTGAAGAATTTATGGCAGCTGATTAAAAGTGGTCAGTTGTCATGTTTTTTGTTTCAAGTTTCAGGTTTCAAGTTGAATTTTATTAAAAGTTGATTCTGAATCTAAAAAATAAACCCGACAGATTTTGAAATCTGTCGGGTTTAAAATATCATGTAAGTTGATTTAGTGATTATAAGTTGTACTGACCACTAAAAAAACTGACCACTGAATACTATTTGTTCATGTTTTCCATTTCGAATGAAAAAGTATCTGAATCTACTTTTTTGTCTACTAGAGATAAAGCTTTAGAAACAATGTAGTCAACATTTCCAGGCGTAAAACCTAATGCCAATGCCATACGCTTCAACATTATTTCCTGTTGGTCACCTAAATGATGGTCAATATGTACCATTCTTGCCAAATCATACAAACGCTCTACACGTTGTGCGTACAAGTAAGGCGGATTTATCGGGTGTTTCCATGGATCAGATAAAATCTCTTTATATTCTTCATCTGAAATTTCTAATCTTGAAGCTAGTTTATCCAAAAAGGCTTGTTCTTCTTCATTTATTCTTCCGTCAGCAAAAGCTACACGTACAATTGCAGAGAAATGACCCTTGTTTCTTTGTTTGAATTCGTTATCAAATAAATCTGAAAATGACATAATTAATCGGTTTTTATCGAGCAAAGATAAATCTTATTTTAATTTGACAAATTTAATTTTCTCATAAAATTTAACTTATTTTTATTGTGCGATTTGATGGGTGTAAATATTAAATTCTGAAAATTAATTGTAAGTTTACAACCCCTAATTATTTAATTTAAACATACCTATGTCACAATTTTGGATTTATTTTCAAATAGGATTAAAACACGTCTTAGATATTAATGCTTACGACCATGTTCTTTTTTTAATCGCACTAACAGTTCCGTATTTGTTTAAAGATTGGAAACGAATTTTAATATTGGTTTCTGTTTTTACAGTTGGGCATACTTTAGCTTTATTGTTGTCGGTTTATGGAATTGTTGCTATAAAGGTAAATCTGGTAGAATTCCTGATTCCGATTACGATTTTGATTACCGCAGTTTATCATTTGTTTACTGCAGGAAAGACTTCTAAGAATGATAGTATAAATCTGGTATTTTTTATAACTTTATTCTTTGGAATTATTCATGGTCTTGGTTTTTCAAACTATTTCAAAACAATTTTAGGAGGTTCACCGTCTTCAAAATTATTACCTTTGGGAGAGTTTGCTTTAGGAATCGAAGCCGCGCAGCTTATAGTGGTTTTTGTGGTTTTGGTTATATCAAGTATCGTTCAGACCGTATTTCGTTTTTCTAAACGTGACTGGGCGCTGGTTATGTCGGCTTTTGTAATTGGGGTAGTGATTCCGATGATTATAGAAAGCCCAATTTGGAACAGATAATATAAATGGAAATAAAAAAATTGAATAAATACGATAAAGCTTATCTGCGTATTGCCAAAGAATGGAGTTTGCTTTCATACTGTCAGCGCAAGAAAGTAGGAGCGATTATCGTAAAAGACAGAATGATCATTTCTGATGGTTACAACGGAACTCCATCTGGATTTGAAAATTGTTGTGAAGATGAAGACGGATTAACCCGTTGGGATGTGTTGCATGCCGAGGCAAATGCAATTTTGAAAGTGGCGCGCTCTACGCAATCATGTGAAGGAGCAACTTTGTATATTACGCTTTCGCCTTGTAAAGAATGCAGTAAATTAATTCACCAGTCCGGAATAAAAAGAGTGGTATATCAAAACGGATATCGCGATGATTCTGGAATTCAGTTTTTAATAAAAGCGGGTGTTGAGGTAGAACATATTCCTGTTTTAGAAGAAGAATGAAATTTAATTCGAAATATTTACCAATCGTAATCGGGGCAACTTTTGCTCTCGGAACTGTACTCGGAAGCCTTATGAACGCTCCAGTAGACGATCAGCTTTTGGCCAAAAATTATTCGAAAACCAAACTCAATAAACTTATTGATTTTATCAACAACGAATATGTCGACGATATCAATACCGACTCAATCGTAAATCTTACCGTTGATAATATTCTGGCAAAACTAGATCCACATTCCGTTTATATTCCGCCAAGCGAACAAGCCGAAGTTGCCGAAAGCATGAAAGGCGATTTTGTCGGAATCGGAATCAATTTCTACATGTACAAAGATTCTGTTGCCATTATTAAACCGATTGAAAATGGTCCTTCGGCGAAAGCTGGATTGAAATCGGGCGATAGGATTTTATTTGCAGGAAAAACAAAATTATTTGGAAGAGGACTTCCGTCAGACAGTCTTTTTTCTAAACTGAAAGGGAAACAGGGCAGCGAAATTGAAGTAACTGTTTTTAGAAAATCGGAACAAAAGAAACTGAAGTTTAAAATCAGAAGAGATGTTATTCCGATAAAAAGCGTAGATGCTTCAATTCTAATCGGAGATAAGGTGGGTTATATTAAAATCAATCGTTTTGCGGAAACCACTTTTAACGAATTCAAAACGGGACTCGCGCGATTGAAGAAAAAAGGAATTGAGTCGCTTGTAATTGATCTTCGCGACAATGGAGGCGGTTATATGGAAGAAGCTGTAGCAATTGCAGATGAACTCCTGAAAGATAAACAGCTGATTGTTTTTACAAAAAACAAAAATGGCTCTACCGAAAAAACCTATGCAACCAAAGCAGGAAGCTTTGAAACTGGAAAAGTATATGTTTTAATTAATGAAAACAGTGCTTCGGCAAGCGAAATTCTAGCTGGTGCTTTGCAAGATAATGACCGCGGTACTATTGTCGGACGCCGTTCTTTTGGAAAAGGCTTGGTGCAACGCGAAATGGATTTCAACGACGGCTCAGCTGTGCGTTTAACAGTTGCACGTTATTATACTCCAACCGGAAGATCAATTCAGAAACCTTATAAAAAAGGAAACGAAGAATATTTTAAAGAATCCGAAGCACGTGTAAAAACGGGCGAATTGTATGCGAAAGACAGTATAAAAGTGGCTGATTCGTTAAAGTTTAAAACGCCAAAAGGCAAGATTGTTTATGGTGGTGGCGGTATTGTTCCTGATGTTTTTGTTCCGATAGAAGCGGAGCACGGAAATGAAAATGTCGCTTATCTGCTTCAGACGGGTATTGTCGGACATTTCGTTTTTGAAGAGCTGGATAAAAACAGACATGCTTTTGACGGATTGCTTTTTAAGGAGTTTTTGGTTAAAATGCAAAATTCAGATGTGTACTTTAAGAAGTTCAAAACTTATATACTTCAAACTGGTTTAGATTTGAAATTGGATAAAACCAAAGAATTGGTAAATCGACATATTACTGCAGAATTTGCAAGACAGTTGTATGGCGAATTGTATTATTATGATGTTATTCTAAAAGAAGACACCATGATTAAAACGGTTCTAAATCAAAAAAAATAATTTATGGATATCACTGTGGTCGTAAATGCAGAAATCGAGCTTCTTACCGCTGTTAAAAGTGCTGATGTTCGGGTTTTGGAAAGATTGCTTCATGACAATCTTCTTTTTAATCTTCCCGACGGAAATACGATTACCAAAGAGCTTGATTTAGAAAGCTACAAATCAGGGAAAATGAAAATCGATTTTTTAGAAGCGGCAGATCAATCGATTGCTATAATCGATGATACAGCTGTAGTTGCGGTTACAATTTCATTAAAAGGAAATTTTGATGCTAATCCCATAAGTGGAGTTTTTAGATATATTCGTGTCTGGAAGAAATTTGAAGGACAATTAAAAGTTATTGCAGGTAGCTGTGTGCCATTGAATTAGGAATAATAATAATTTTTTAAAAGAAAATGTAACGTAACCAGTGTAAATCTTGCGAGATTTGTATCAAAATATACCTATGAAAAATCTAAAAAAAATAAGTTTTCTTGCATTTATTATGGCTTTTGTGTTTTCTTGCGCAAATATGAAAACAAATAACGCAGTTACCGGAAAAGTAGATGCTATTGAGTCTGGAAAAGATGGTTACACCGCAAAAATTACAACCGATGCAAAAGAAGTCTATTTTGCAACCATCAGTATTGTAAATTTGGGTGGGCCGGAGCATTACAAAAAAATAAAAATTGGAGATCAGGTTTCGTTAAAAGGAGAAATCTGGAAAACCGATGATGAAAATCACATCAAAGTGACGGAAATTGTTTCAGTTAAATAGTCAAAGATTAAAAAAAATAAACCATATAAGTTATATAAGTTCATGTATGCTTTGTGCATAGATTAAATGAACTTATATAACTTATATGGTTTAAAAATTTTATCGAATACTATCGTGGGCATGAGTTTGCACGCCATTATTCCATAAAGTAAGAATATCTGTTGCGACAGCAGCTCCACTTCCGGCGGCAATGGCTAACTGGCTTCTCCAGCCGGCTAAAGTTCCAATAACATAAATGCCGTCAGCGACTTTATGGTCTTCATTTTTAAGCTGAATTCGTTGTTTTTCTGGTAGCGCTTTTTTATGCGGTTCGATATATTGTGTTAAGCCTTCAATGTCAAAAGTATTGGCAGAACCAATTCCGACCACAATGTTTTTTGCCTGATAAGTATTCTTGTTGGTCGTTATGGTAAAGGATGGAAAAACACCTTCTACTTTGATTACTTTTTCATTTGGAATCTGAGCAATATGCGGATAAGTCGTTTCCAAATCCTGAGTGCTTTCTGTAAGGAGTTCAGAACCCAGTTTTCCTGGGCTTATTCCGTATGCATTATAAAAAATAGCTTCCTGTAAAGAAGAGCTTTTTTGGTGTGTAAAAATTCCGATTTTTTTGTCTGCAACAAAAGCTTTGTTTTTTGCAGATCCTAAAACTAAGGCACAAGACATGCCTGAAACTCCTCCGCCGATAATTAAAACGTCAAACATATTATCTGTTGTCGTTCATTTTTTCTTCGATTCTTTTCGAAATTCTAAAAATCAAAAGAATCAAAACGGCACAAAAAGAAGCTGCAATTCCAATAAGGGCAACACCACTATCTCCTTGTAAAGGACTATTGAAGTCTAGTTGCGTAACATTGAAAACAATTAAAGCCAATGCTAGAAGCACCAAAATTGAAGTGAAAATTTTCATAAGATTGTTCTTGTTTGTCTAAAATAATAAAGTAAGACTCTGCGGGAAAATGCCGTGGAGTTGTATTTTAGAAATTTTATGGGGTAAAAGTATAAAAATTAATTTTAGACGAACAAACCTTTAACATTAGCGGCAAATAATTTAACAGCAATCGCTAAAAGTATCACTCCAAAGGTCTTGCGAACCACTCCAAGTCCATTTTCTCCTAGTAAATTTTCGATTTTTTTAGAAGATTTTAAAACGATATAAACCAGTATAATATTGAGCAAAATTGCGATGATAATATTAATGGTGTGAAATTGAGAACGAAGAGACAATAAAGTCGTCATAGTTCCTGCTCCGGCAATCAGAGGAAAGGCTAAAGGCACGATGGAGGCAGATCCTGGTTCTTCGTCACGATAAATTCGGATTCCTAAAATCATTTCTAAAGCAAGAAAGAATAAAACAAACGAACCCGCTACGGCAAACGAATGTACATCGATGCCGATTAAGGTCAGTAAACCTTCTCCGATAAAAAGAAAGACGATCATAATGGTTCCGGCAACAATGGAAGCTTTTTCAGATTCGATGTGCCCTACTTTGGCTCTTAAATTCACAATAATCGGAATAGAACCAACAATATCGATTACGGCAAAAAGCACCATACTTACAGTAATGATTTCTTTTAGACTAATTTCTAACATATCGCTTTGATTTTTAGGGTTTAAAAACTGCTGCAAAAATAAATAATAAAGTTAAGTGTTTTTCCGATACAATGCATTTTTGTTATAAAAACACGTTTTGATGTTTTAAAAAGTGATATTTGTAACAATTATGATTTTTGCCGCAGAGTTTCGCAAAGATTTTTTGCAATGAGTCGCGAAGTAATATTTTTTAAAATGACAATATTCAGCAGGAATCTTTGAGGAACTCTGTGTATGACTTTGTGAATCCTTGTCGTGCATTTTTTATCTGCTTTCTTTGACTATCTTTGCACTCTAAAAATAATGTCATGTTTCAGTTAGGTAAAACTATTATTTCAGAAGATATTCTGGAAAAAGAATTTGTGTGCAATTTGTCTGCTTGTAAAGGAGCTTGTTGCGTTGATGGAGATGCGGGTGCGCCTTTGAATGAGGCTGAAACTAAAATCTTAGAAGAAATCTATCCAAAAGTTAAACCTTTTTTGCGCAAAGAAGGAATTGAAGCAATCGAAGCGCAAGGTGCTTGGGTAAAAGGAACCGACGGTGATCTTGAAACGCCGCTGATTGACGATAAAGACTGTGCCTATGTGATTTTTGATGGTCAAACCGCGCTTTGTGGAATCGAGCAAGCCTATAATCAAGGAATAGTAGATTGGAAAAAACCGGTTTCTTGTCATTTGTATCCAATCCGTGTAAAAGACTTTACAGAATTCGCTGCCGTAAATTATGATCGTTGGGATATTTGCGACGATGCTTGTTCTCTTGGAAAAGAATTGGAAGTTCCGGTTTATAAATTTGTGAAGGAAGCACTCATTCGCCGTTTCGGAGAAGACTGGTATCAAGAACTTGAAAAAGTGGCTCAAGAACTTAAAAATTCATAAAAAATAGAAGCAGATAATTAATGTTTTTTCTACACCTTTTTTGACTCAAAAAAAATAAATTTTGACTCAAAAAAAACTTTCTAAAAGTATTTAAAAATTCTTGCATTTTACATTAAAAATTCTATATTTCACAGTCCCCATAACCTTTTTTTTGGATTTTAAAATACTTGTTTTCAGGTATTTAATTGTTGTCTGAAAAATACAGCAGTTTTTAGGCTTTGTTAAAAACTACGATCAATTGTGAATAAGTTTGGCTTTTATTTTTGGCGTGAAATGACAATCTTTGTAGTGCCTATTTTAACGGTAAAAAAACACTAAAAAATTAACAGAATCTGTCATGTCACAAATCGAACCAATATTACAAGAAAATAAAAACCGCTTCGTTATTTTTCCGATTAAACATCATGATATTTGGGAATGGTACAAAAAGATGGAAGCGAGTTTTTGGACTGCAGAAGAAATCGATTTGCACCAAGATTTGACAGACTGGAATAATAAGTTGAATGATGATGAAAGGTATTTCATCAAACATATTTTGGCATTTTTTGCTGCTTCAGACGGAATCGTAAACGAAAACTTAGCGGAGAATTTTGTAAACGAAGTGCAATATCCAGAAGCGAAGTTTTTTTATGGATTTCAAATCATGATGGAGAATATTCACAGTGAAACGTATTCTTTATTGATTGATACTTATGTAAAAGATGATGCCGAAAAAGCAGAGTTGTTTAACGCTTTGGAAGTATTCCCTGCAATTGCCAAAAAAGCAGAATGGGCTTTAAAATGGATCGAGTCAGATTCGTTTGCTGAGAGACTTATTGCTTTTGCAGCTGTTGAAGGAATCTTTTTCTCTGGTGCTTTCTGTTCTATTTATTGGTTGAAAAAACGTGGATTAATGCCAGGTTTAACATTCTCTAATGAGTTGATTTCTCGTGACGAAGGCGTACATTGTGATTTTGCGGTTCATTTGCACAATCACCATTTGGTAAACAAAGTGCCAAAAGACAGAATCAAAGAAATTATTGTTGACGCTTTAGATATCGAAAGACAGTTTGTGACTGAATCTCTTCCAGTAAGTTTAATTGGTATGAATGCTGGTTTAATGACACAGTATTTAGAGTTTGTTGCCGATAGACTTTTGGTAGAATTAGGATGCGAGCGTGTTTACGGTTCAGCAAATCCATTCGATTTCATGGACATGATTTCGCTTCAAGGAAAAACCAATTTCTTTGAAAAACGTGTTGCAGAGTATCAAAAATCAGGTGTGATGAACACAGATAGCGATGCTCAGAAAATTTCATTTGATGCAGATTTTTAGACAACAAAAATACTTTTAGCGTCTGCTCTTCAAGAGGCGTTAAAAAAAGATTAAAGAACATTATTTTAAGGTTGGATCACTTTCCCCAAGTCGCAGGTTCAATAACAATTTTAGACACATTTAAATTCGATTTTCGAATTTGAAACGAGTAACTATTGAGAATTTGGTAATTCTCTAAAATTAATTTAAAAACACGCAATGTTTAAGTGCTGGAGTTCGTTCTCTAGTTACTTTCATTTTTTCAATAACTATAAAAGGTAAGCTTATGTATGTAGTAAAAAGAGATGGCCACAGAGAGCCCGTAATGTTTGATAAGATTACAGAAAGAATCAAAAAATTGTGCTACGGCTTGAATGAGCTTGTAGATCCGGTAAAGGTAGCGATGAGAGTTATCGAAGGATTGTATGACGGAGTTTCGACTTCTGAATTGGATAATCTTGCAGCAGAAACTGCGGCATCTATGACTATTGCTCATCCGGATTATGCACAATTGGCAGCTCGTATAGCAATCTCAAATTTACATTCTAATACAAAAAAATCTTTCTCAGAAACGATGAAAGACATGTATCACTACGTGAATCCAAGAAACGGTCAAGATGCCCCGTTAATTGCAGATGACGTATTTAAAGTGATTACGGAAAATGCTGCTTTTTTAGATTCTCACATTATTTATACAAGAGATTTTAATTACGATTACTTTGGTTTCAAAACTTTAGAACGTTCTTATCTTCTTAAAATAAACGGAAAAATCGTAGAAAGACCACAACATATGTTGATGCGTGTTTCTGTTGGTATTCACTTAGATGACTTAAAATCGGTAATTGAAACTTACGATTTAATGTCTAAAAAATTCTTTACGCATGCAACGCCAACGTTGTTCAACGCGGGAACTCCAAAACCGCAAATGTCTTCTTGTTTCCTTTTGGCAATGCAAGATGATAGTATTGACGGTATTTACGACACCCTAAAACAAACAGCAAAAATCTCGCAGTCAGCGGGAGGAATCGGACTTTCTATTCATAACGTTCGTGCAACTGGATCTTATATTCGTGGTACAAACGGAACTTCAAACGGAATTGTTCCGATGTTGAGAGTTTTCAATGATACCGCTCGTTACGTAGATCAAGGTGGTGGAAAACGTAAAGGAAGTTTTGCAATTTACATCGAAACCTGGCATGCTGATATCTTTGATTTCTTAGATTTAAAGAAAAATACAGGAAAAGAAGAAATGCGTGCTAGAGATTTATTCTTCGCCATGTGGACTTCAGATTTATTCATGAAACGTGTTCAGGAAGATTCAACTTGGACTTTGATGTGTCCAAATGAGTGTCCAGGATTATATGATGTTTACGGAGATGAATTCGAAGCATTATATACAGATTATGAATTTAGAGGAAAAGGAAGAAAAACGATCCGTGCACGTGAATTATGGGAGAAAATCCTTGAATCTCAAATCGAGACTGGAACGCCATATATGTTGTACAAAGATGCAGCAAACCGTAAATCGAACCACAAGAATTTAGGAACAATCCGTTCGTCAAACTTGTGTACAGAGATTATGGAGTTTACATCGAAAGACGAAATTGCAGTTTGTAACTTAGCTTCTATTTCTCTTCCGATGTTCATTGAAAACGGACAATTCGATCACCATGCGCTTTACAATGTTACCAAACGTGTAACTCGTAACCTGAATAAAGTAATCGACAGAAACTATTATCCAGTTCAAGAAGCTGAAAACTCAAACATGCGTCACCGTCCAGTTGGATTAGGTGTTCAAGGTTTAGCAGATGCTTTCATCATGTTGCGTATGCCGTTTACAAGCGATGAAGCTAAAAAATTAAACCAGGAGATTTTTGAAACTTTATACTTCGCTGCTGTAACCGCTTCTATGGAAATGGCAAAAGAAGAAGGACCATACTCAACTTTTGAAGGTTCGCCAATGTCACAAGGAGAATTCCAATACAATATGTGGGGAATGAAAGATGAAGAATTATCAGGCCGTTGGGATTGGGCATCCTTAAGAAAAGAAGTTGTTGAGCACGGAGTTCGTAACTCATTGTTAGTGGCACCAATGCCAACTGCATCGACTTCTCAAATTCTTGGAAACAACGAAGCTTTTGAACCGTATACATCAAACATTTACACACGTCGTGTATTGTCTGGAGAATTTATCGTAGTAAACAAACATTTACTGGAAGACTTAGTAAAACTAGGTTTATGGAACGAAGATTTGAAACAAGAAATTATGCGTCATAATGGTTCTGTTCAAAACATCAATATCATTCCGCAAGACTTAAAAGAGCTGTATAAAACAGTTTGGGAAATGTCGATGAAAGATATTATCGATATGTCTCGCCAAAGAGGATATTTCATTGACCAGTCTCAATCGTTGAACTTGTTCATGCAGGATGCCAACTATTCTAAACTAACGTCAATGCACTTTTATGCTTGGCAGTCTGGTTTAAAAACAGGAATGTATTATCTAAGAACAAAAGCAGCGGTAGATGCGATTAAGTTCACATTAAACAACGATAAAAAAGAAGAAACAGCTCCGTCTCTAGTTCAGGAAACTGAAGCAATCAGTGTTGAGGATTACAAAGCAATGCTTTTAAAAGCACAAGCGGCAGATCCTGAAGATTGTGAGATGTGTGGGTCTTAAATGATTTTAGAATGTAGATCTGAGATTTTAGATTTTTAATTTGATATATGAAAAGCAGTTATCGTTTTGATAGCTGCTTTTATTTTTTAGGAGCTATTCCCGCTTTTCGTTTCAATCTTTTTATTTTTAAAGAAAAAATAAAAAGGATTTCCACTTCAATCGGGGCTAGAATATTTGGCTTCATTATTATAAATTGAAACAGATGGATTTATTAGAAAAAACAATTCACAATACAAAAGAGCTTTATAGTCTTGCTTTGAAATATTTTCAGAATATGGATCCAGCACAATATCATGATGTCGAGTTTGATTCTATTCTTCCAAAATCTATTTCGATTTTAATCGACCATGATTTTATTCCAACTCCATGTATTGAAATCAAATTAGAACTTTATAAGAATCAGATAAAGTCAGGTAATTATTTTCTATATCTAAATGAAAATAAAGAATTCGTGGATGAGTTTTTGTACTAAGGAGGTTTAAGAGCTTTTGTGGATATAGCCCGTGGTTTCAACCACGGGAAACGAATTGGGATAATCCGTTGTGTTCCCGTGGTTGAAACCACGGGCTATATTTGATTATGATTGTCAAATATTTTGTAAACAATATCCTCAAAAATTCCCCGTTCTAATTATTACCAAAGACTTTTAAAACTTAGCATCTTAGTAACTAAGTGACTCAGAATCTTTTCTTTTAAACCTTTAAAAGAAAGTTGAGTCTTATTGTAATAATTTCTGAACGATGAAAAAAAGCAATCTTTGGTCTTTACGATTAGGTTTTTCAGGAAAACAAGCTTCAAAAATTGAAAAACTCGGCTTAGAAAAATTTCTAAAGCAATCTTATAATTCAAAATTTGATACAGCACTTCCGGACTTTCTGCAAGATCAACCTAAAACCACTTTAGAGTTGAAACAAGTTCGGGAAGTCATCAAAACTTCAGATTCCGAAACCAAAAAGGAAATTCAGAAAAAAGAAAATCAAGCAACTGCCGAATTCAAAAAATGGTGGATTGCTAAAATGCGAAACGATGAATTTCCATTGCGTGAAAATATGGTTTGTTTCTGGCACAATCATTTTGTTTCTACTTCGCAAAAAGTGAAAATCAATTACTGGATTTATCAGCACAATATGATTTTAAGAGAAAATGCCTTTGGGAATTTTAAAGAATTAACCAAACAGATTCTGAAATCAAATGCCATGGTTCGGTATCTGGATAACGGAGATAATAAAAAGGGGAAAGTCAACGAAAATTTAAGCCGTGAATTGCTTGAATTGTTCACAATCGGAATTGGGAATTATACCGAAGACGATATTAAAAACGGTGCAAAAGCTTTGGCTGGATTGAATATTGGCGATGAAGGTGCTGTTTACAGAAAAAATATCGAAGACAACAGTAATAAAACTTATTTCGGTAAAACAGGAAACTGGAAAGCAGATGATTTGGTCGATATTATTTTCGAACAGAAAAATATTCCGTATCTCATTACAAGGAAAATTTTGAAATGGTTTGTATATGACAACCCGCCAGAAGATTTAGTGTTGTATTATGGAGATTATTTCCGAAAGCAAAAGTTTGAAATCGAACCTTTATTGACTAAAATCTTTACGGAAGAATTTAAAAAAGAGAATTCTGGAAATAAAATCAAAAATCCGCTGGTTTATATTTTACAACTCTGTGATGAACTGCAGATGGGGAATGTTGATGACGCAGCGATTATGGCATTTGTAAAACAGCAGGGAATGGATTTGTACAATCAGGTAAATGTAAAAGGTTGGGACGGCGGAAATTCCTGGCTGACCTCACAAGTTTATCTCCAAAGAAACAATACAGCTGATTTATTATGCAGTGGAAAAAGCCTGAATCGAAAGGTTTTGAAAACGATGATGAACGGAGTAGAAAAAGAAAAATCGGAATATGAAAAAGTTGCGGTAAAAGTCAATTTTGATTCAGAAGGAAATAACAAAACCATCATTTCTGAATTGTCAGACCGATTATTATTTACCGTTAGCGATTCGGCTCAAAAAGACATGGAAAACCTTTTAAAATATGATTTTGACCCTAAGGATCCGCATGCTGATTTTGCAGTGGTCAGACTTTTTAATTACATTACAAAACTTCCGGAATATCAATTAATCTAAAAAGCACTAATCATGAACAGAAGAAATTTTCTAACACTGACAGGAACTTTTACAGGCGGATTACTTGTGCTTCCTGATTTTTTACATGCTTTTGGTTCGCAGAATAATTTGGTGGTTGGAGAGCAGTGTATTGTTTTTGTGCAATTGAATGGAGGAAACGACGGATTGAATACTTTTATTCCATACGACAATCCGCTGTATTATGATTTTCGAACAAAAATTGCCTTAAATAAAGATTTGGTTGTTGGAAAGAACAAAGGAATGGCATTTCATCCTTCGTTAAAAGATTTTGCCCAAATGCAGCAAAATGGAGATTTAGCCGTAATTCAGAATGTTGGTTATCCGGAACCTATTCGTTCGCACTTTAGAAGTCAGGAAATCTGGCAAACGGCAACCGATTCTAATAAATATATAAACGAAGGCTGGCTCGGAAGATTTCTCGATTTGCAATGCAACGGACATCAGGCGACAGCGGGAATCAATTTAGATTCGATTGATAATTTGGCTTTAAAAGGTGTTGAACCTAATTTTATAACTGTAAAAGATCCGGATCGATTTAAAGTTAAATCAAAAGAAGAAAATGTGACATTGTCTAAAAATCCGCATTTAGATTTTGTTCGAAAAATTGCCAATTCTGTAACAGAAGGTTCAGATGAAATCCAAAAAGCTTTGGCAAAATCTAAAACAGAAATCAATTATTCAAAAACAGAATTATCTAAAAACCTAGAATGGATTGCGCGTTTAATAAAAGGGAATTTAAACTCAAAAGTATATTATACGTCTCTTAACGGATTTGATACACACGACAATCAGCTTTCGATCCACGAAAGAAAATTAACCGATTTAAATGATTCTTTATATAGTTTTTATTCTGATTTAAAACAATCCCAATTATTGCAGAATGTTACAATAGTAGTTTTCTCAGAATTCGGACGAAGAGTAAAAGACAACGGAAACGGAACCGATCATGGAACTGCGGCGCCAATGTTCATCATTGGAGGGAATAACAAAGGAACAATTTTAGGAAGCAATCCAAATTTAGCGGACTTAGATAACGGTGATTTAAAATATGAAATTGATTTTAGAAGTGTGTATGCCTCTTTATTAAAAGAAAAAATGAACTTTGATTATGCTAAAATTGGGATTACTAGTAAACCGGTTACAGGATTATTTGGATAATCGCAATTTTTGTCATTTCGACCGAAGGGAGAAATCACACTAGAAATTCCACACAGTATATCGCCAATCTTTGTCGATAAGCGAGTGTGATTTCTCCCTTCGGTCGAAATGACAAAAACACCGAGTAATCTGTGTAATGTGAATTAATTAACCGAAAATATTTGCGCTAATTCGTGAATTCGTGGCGAAAAAAACTTAGAACCTTAGCATCTCAGAATCTTATAACTGAGAAAAAGCCATTGTAAATATCTCATTTTAAGCCGATATTTTTATATTATCATACAAAACATCATAAATTTGTTAAGAAATCCTTTTTTGTTTCATAAAATGCAATATTTTTTTTGGTGCGGTAAAAATAATTTATACATTCGCAGAGAATTTAAAAAATAACACAAACAAAATGGCAACTAACCGTTTTTATTTTAGCAACAATTTTTATTTCTTCTTTAGTAGAAGTCAGGATTGTGCTATGGTTATTTGAGATAAAAATTAAGACAAATAAAACTAATATACAATCCTGATGCAAATCAGGATTTTTTTTTGACTATATGACAACGAAAATTGCAATACAAGGTATAAAAGGATCATTTCATCATCAAGTTGTGAAAGAGTATTTCTCTGAAAATGTGGATATTGATGAGTGTTTGTCTTTTGAAGAATTGATCGACAGCCTTATTGCCGGAAAATCTGATCAGGCCGTAATGGCAATTGAAAATTCGATTGCAGGTCCGATTATTCCAAATTATGCTTTGATTGACAAGAACAATCTGCACATTATTGGAGAACATTATTTAAACATTCAACAGAATTTAATGGCTTTAAATGGTCAGAAAATTGAAGATATAAGAGAGGTTCATTCGCATCCAATGGCACTTTTGCAGTGTATGGATTTCCTGAAACAATATCCAAATATCAAATTGATTGAGGATAAAGATACAGCTGAAACAGCCAGAAGAATTCAGGAAAAACAGTTAACAGGAATTGCAGCAATTGCAAGTGTAACAGCTTCTGAAATGTACAATCTGGATATTATTGCATCATCGATTCAAACGATTAAAAACAATATGACTCGTTTCGTAATCATCAAAAAGCAAAATTCATTTTTGCCAGAAAACGAAATCAACAGGGCGTCAATCAAATTTGAATTAGATCATAAAAGAGGAAGTTTGGCGGCGGTTTTAAATGTAATGAGCGACTGCAAACTGAATTTGACAAAAATCCAGTCGCTTCCAAAAATCGAAACGCCTTGGAAATATTCATTCTTCGTAGACGTGACATTCGAGAAATACGAAGATTTTGCAAAAGCCAAAGCATTATTAAATATTATGGCAGAGTATTTTAAAGTTTTGGGAGAATATAAGAATACTAGACCTTAAGGAAGTTAAGAGTTATTAGTTAAAAGTTAGAAGTTAAAAAAGAAAGCCTAAAGCAATAAAAAAAATGATTACAACAGCAAAACGATTAGACACAGTTGAAGAATACTACTTCTCATCAAAACTAAGAGAAGTTCGTCAGTTGATGTCTGAAGGAAAACCGATCATCAACATGGGAATTGGAAGCCCTGATTTGAGTCCGTCAAAAGCAGTAATTGAAGCAGTCGCTGCGGCAATTCAAGACGAAAACGGGCATGGTTATCAAAGCTATCAGGGATTACCAGAAATGAGACAGGCGATGGCGGATTTTTATCGAGATCAGTTTGGTGTTGAAGTGAATCCGAATAATGAGATTTTACCTCTGATGGGTTCAAAAGAAGGAATTATGCACATTTCGTTAGCATTTTTAAATGAAGGCGACCACGTTTTGATTCCGAATCCAGGTTATCCAACTTATACTTCGGTAACCAATTTGGTTCAGGCAGTTCCGGTTTATTACGATTTGAAAGAAGAAAATGGCTGGGAACCAGATTTTGAAGCTTTAGAAAAGCTAGACCTTTCGAAAGTGAAAATTATGTGGCTGGGTTATCCGCACATGCCAACAGGAGCGAGAGGAAGTTTAGCGTTATTTGAAAAATTGGTTGCTTTTGCTAAAAAACACAATATATTATTGATCAACGACAATCCGTATAGTTTTGTTTTGAATGATAATCCGATGAGTTTATTGCAAGTTGAAGGAGCGAAAGAAGTGGCTTTAGAATTGAATTCACTAAGTAAAACATTCAACATGGCAGGCTGGAGAGTTGGGATGGTTTTAGGAAATCCTGAAATTATCGACGCAGTTTTGAAAGTAAAAAGCAATATGGACAGCGGCATGTTCTACGGAATCCAGAAAGGTGCAATTGCAGCTTTGAAATGTGATAAATCTTGGTTCGAAGACCAAAACAAAATCTACAGACGCCGTAGAGAATTAACGGAGAAGTTAGCAGAAAAGTTAAACTGTAAAGTGTATAAAGAAGGAGTTGGGCTTTTCGTTTGGGCAAAATTGCCAGAAGGAATCGAATCTTCGGAAAAGTTCATTGACGAAATATTATATGAGAAACATATTTTCATTACACCGGGAACCATTTTTGGAAGCAACGGCGAAGGATATATCAGATTCTCACTTTGTGTAAAAGAAGAAAAAGTACAAGAAGCGATAGATCGATTTTAGATTTCAGAATGTAGATTTTAGATTTTTTCGCTACAGTTTGTCATTTCGACTGAAAGGAGAAATCACACTCGCTTATCGACAAAGATTGGAGAAATAGCATACGTAATTTCTAGTGTGATTTCTCCTTTCAGTCGAAATGACAAAAAGGACGGAAAAAAATAAAAGGTCTTAAAAACGAGAAGCCCTAGCCCTGATAGAAGTGAAAATCCTTTTACGCCGGGGTTCGGCGGAAAAGATTGAAATGGATAGCAGGAAATAGCTTCAAATAAAAATAAATATGAAAGTATACGTAATAGGAATAGGGTTAATAGGCGGTTCGATGGTGCTAGATATCAAAGGGCGTTATCCTGATGCGACTATTTTAGGAATCGACAGTAACGAACAACATTTGCAGCAGGCAATTGATTTAGGAGTTATTGACGAAGCAGGAAGTTTTGAAGATTTACAAAAAGCCGATTTTGTAGTGGTTTCGGTTCCGGTAGATGTAGCGCTGACGGTTTTACCTAAAGTTTTGGACGCAGTAGGAGATAAAACAATTGTTTTTGAAGTAGGATCAACTAAAAAGCCAATTTGTGAAGCAGTAGCCAATCATCCGAAAAGAAGAAACTTTATTGCCACGCACCCAATTGCCGGAACAGAGTTTTCGGGACCTTCGGCAGCAATAAGAGGTTTGTTTCAAGGAAAAACAAACATCATCTGCGAAGTCGAAAAAACGGCATTTAAACTGCAGGAAAAGGCATTGAATCTTTTCAGCTCGATCGGAATGCGAATCCGATACATGGATCCAATTTCGCACGACAAACACATTGCTTACGTTTCGCATTTATCGCACATTAGTTCGTTTATGCTCGGAAAAACAGTAATGATAAAAGAAAAAGACGAACAGGACATTTTTGACATGGCGGGTAGCGGATTTGAAAGCACCGTTCGTCTAGCGAAAAGTTCACCCGCAATGTGGACACCAATTTTTAAACAAAACAAAGAATACGTTCTGGAAACCTTAGAAGGTTATATTGCAAATTTAACTCAGTTTAGAGATTTGCTGGCAGACGACAATTACAACGCCATTTTTGAAGAAATGGAAAGTGTAAATAAAATTAGAGAAATATTAAACGGAATAACAATAAAAAAGTAAACTATAAAAACGATGGAAAATAAGAAAGAAATGAGAAAGTGGTTAGAAGATTTCAATTTAAATCACCCACTTGTGATAGCTGGACCTTGTAGTGCAGAAACTGAAGAACAGGTTTTGAAAATCGCTCACGAATTGAAAGATTCAAAAGTAAGCGTTTTCAGAGCTGGAATCTGGAAACCAAGAACTCGTCCAGGAGGATTTGAGGGTATTGGAGAAATTGGATTAAAATGGTTGCAAAAAGCAAAAGCTGAAACTGGTTTATTAATGGGAACTGAAGTTGCGACTGCAGCTCACTGTAAACTAGCTTTAGAATACGATATCGACGTTTTATGGGTTGGAGCTCGTACAACAGCAAACCCTTTTGCGGTTCAAGAAATTGCTGATACTTTAAAAGGAACTGATAAAATTGTTTTGGTTAAAAACCCAGTAAACCCAGATTTAGCTTTATGGTTAGGTGGTGTTGAGCGTTTACACATGGCTGGAATCGAGAAATTAGGAGTTATCCACAGAGGTTTCTCAACTTACGAAAAAACAAAATACAGAAACATTCCAGAGTGGCAAATTGCTATCGAATTGCAAAATAAATTCCCTGATTTACCATTGATCATTGACCCTTCTCACATTACTGGAGATCGTAAAATGATTTTCGAAGTAACGCAAGAAGCTTTAGACTTGAATTACGATGGTATGATTATCGAAACGCATATCGATCCAGACAATGCTTGGTCTGATGCTGCACAGCAAGTTACTCCAGACACTTTGAAACAAATCATTAAAGATTTGACTATCAGAAAAACGGATGATACTACAGATGAATACAGCCAAAAAATGACAAAACTAAGAGCTAATATCGATGTTTTGGATGCTAATTTATTAGAGTTGTTAGGAAAACGTATGAAAGTGGCTGACGAAATTGGTCAAGTGAAAAAAGACGCAAACGTTGCGATTCTTCAAAACAACCGTTGGAACGAAATCTTAGGAAAAATGATTTTGGAAGGTGAGAAAAAAGGTCTTACAGAAGAGTTTGTTTTGAAATTATTCAAAGCAATTCACCAAGAAAGTATTGGTCACCAAGAGAAAATTTTCAACGCATAATTTTCTCAAAACATATAAGTGATATAAGGTAATTTAAGTTTTTGCAAACTGCATTTTAAAGTTTTCTTATAGCATTAATTGAAAATAGATTGTTTTTTTAAAATCTCCGTCGCTTTGAGAGAAGTGGCGGGGATTTTTGTTTTTAAACATAGCCCAAGGTTTCATCCTTGGGAACGCAATCCATATCCAATTTTTCAAGCATTAAATTCTAATATTTGCCTCCCAAGGTTGAAACCTTGGGCTATATTTTCAAAGGGGACTAAAGTTTTCTTATATCACTTATATGATTAATTTTTTTACTCCTTCCCAACC
Organism: Flavobacterium procerum; assembly: GCF_042431625.1. Taxonomy (NCBI): domain Bacteria; kingdom Pseudomonadati; phylum Bacteroidota; class Flavobacteriia; order Flavobacteriales; family Flavobacteriaceae; genus Flavobacterium; species Flavobacterium procerum. The sequence goes on from NZ_JBHLYW010000001.1 coordinate 308,677, forward strand.
TTTTGAAATTTTTTATGCTCTATATCATTATACAACTTTAAATATCTATGCCATGAGACCAAAATTGCTTTCACTAATAACGTTGTTTTCTCAAACAAGGTTCAATTTTCTTCTTTGTTTCATATTCTTTTTAGGAACGAAGGTTTTTGCTCAAAGTCCCGAACTTACCGTTAAAGGGGAAGAAGCAGAAAAAGTGCGAATGAGTCAGTTAAAAGTAAATGTAAAAGTCGTAGGGAACATTGCCTATACTACTGCCGAAATGCATTTTTTTAATTCAGGGACAAGACAAATGGAAGGCGAGCTTATTTTTCCGCTACCGGAAAATGTTTCGGTTTCAAGATATGCAATTGATATTAATGGAAAATTGAGAGAAGCCGTTCCGGTAAACAAAAACAAAGGAAAACAGGTTTTTGAAGCAATCGAACATCGCCGAGTAGATCCAGGTTTATTAGAAAAAGTTGATGGGAATAATTTTAAGACGAGAATTTATCCGTTAATGCCAAACGGCGAACGAATTGTAGTTATCGGTTATGAAGAAGAGCTTTTGGCTTCAGACAAAGATAATCTGGCGTATCAGTTTTTGAGTCGTTATCCTAAAAAGTTGGATAAATTTGAAATTAATATTTCGGTTTTGGGAGCATCTGCACAGCCATTTGTAACTGGAGATTCTGAAAAAGAAATTGTTTTTTCTAAATGGAACCAGTCTTTTGAAGCATCCATAAAAAAAGAAAACTATCAGCCTTCAGAAAAATTACTTTTTAAGATTCCGATGCAGCAAAATATTCCGAGTGTTGTTGTACAGAATGTTGGTGGACAATATTATTTCTATGGAAATGCTTTTGTTGACGGGGGAAAGACGCTCAAAAAAACACCAAACTCAATTGGGTTGATTTGGGATAATTCTTTGAGTTGTAAAAACCGTGATTTAAAAAAAGAAATGAATTTGCTTGACGCTTATTTTCAAAAGATAAAAAACACAAAAGTGACGTTGTACTTTTTAAATTATACTTTCGAAAAACAAAAAGAATTTGTGATTTCTAATGGAAATTGGTCTGACTTAAAAGCGGTTTTAGAAAAAACAAAATACGATGGAGGTACTCGTTTTTCACAAATAAACTTTGAAAATCAGGATGAGTATTTATTTTTTTCTGACGGATTATCTTCTTTAAGTGAAAGTGTTCTGCCAAAAACAAAAAAGCCTCTTTATGCAATTACGTCTTCAGTTTCTGCTGATTTTGCTTTTTTGAATTATACTTCAATAAATACTGGAGGAAATTTCATCAACTTAAATCAAATAAATACTGTAACGGCTTTAGATAAATTGACCAATGTCAGTTTGAAGTTTTTGGGCATAAAAGAAAATCTTACGATAACAGATTTGTTTCCGATGGAAGGAACTCCTGTTTCAGGAAACCTTAGTTTTTCTGGAATTTCTTTGAATCCAAAAAATGAAATTACGTTGCTTTTTGGTTACGGAAACGGGACAGTTTTAGAAAGAAAAATAGCTTTAGATGCAGCTGCTCAAAATACGACTGATATTAATGTAGAAAAACTTTGGGCGCAAAAAAAGATAGCTAATCTTGAATTGCAGTACACTAAAAATGCTGATGAAATTGAACTTTTAGGAAAGAAATTCGGAATCGTAACCAAAAATACTTCTTTGATTGTTTTAGAAGATATTCGCGATTATATTTCGTATGATATTGTACCGCCAGCAGAACTTCTTGCCGAATTTGACCGCATTAAAAAACTGGAACAAGACAGCCGACTTGCACAACAAAAAAACAACTGGGAAAATATTGAACGTTATTTTACAGGATTGGATGAATGGTGGAAAGAAAATATAAGATATGTGAAGCCAAAACCAGTTAAATCTAAGAAAGAGAATTCGAGAAGACGAAATAGCAGTAGTAGCAGTGGCATTGGTAATGTTGCGAGAACAGCTTTAGAAAGAAGCGCAAGCGTAGCTGAAGGTTTTATTTCAGGAATTGTTGAAGATTCTTACGGAGCTCCTCTGCCTGGAGCCAACGTAACAATAAGAGGACAAAGAAATTCAGTAACTACAGATTTTGATGGAAAATTTACCATTCAGGCTTCTGAAAATACAGAACTTGTTATTTCTTATATTGGAGCAGAAAACGCTCATGTAAATGTTGGAAGAAACAATATGATTAGGGTGGCACTACGAGAACAGAGTGCACAGCTTGCAGAAGTAGTTGTTTCGAGTCCGAGAACACGCAGGGCTAATCCAAATGCGGTTTTAACGGTTGATGAACCCGTTGCTCGAGCAAGAGCAGTAGAAGAAAGAAAAGATGATGCAAGAAAAATGGAACAGTCTTCTAAGCTAGAAGAAGTTGTGGTAACGGCATATGCTGCAACTGCTAAAAGAGCAACTGTTACTGGTAGCATTCAATCTATTTCGGCTAAGGAAATTTCAGAAAACACAGCTATTTCACAAGTTCCAGGACTTGCAGTAGGTAGTGAGGTTGTTGTTAATAGCGAAGTAAAAGATAAAGCTGTGGCTGATACTTTAAACGTAGTTCAGGATTTTATAAATGATAATGTTTCTCAAACCGAAACCAAAACCTGGAATCCAGATAGATTGTATTTAAAAGCTTTGGCATCAGCACCAAAAGAAAAACAGTATGATTTGTATTTTGAACTGCGAAAATCAAATGAAAGAAATCCAAGTTTTTATTTTGATGTTGCACATTTTTTCTACAATCAAGGCGATGTAAAAAAAGCATTGCAGGTAATCAGTAATATTGCCGATTTAGGTTTAGAGAATCATCAGCTTTATAAAACATTAACTTATACTTTACGCCAATGGGAATCATATAACGATGCTGTGTTTACGGCGCAACAAGTTGCAAAATGGAGAGCTCATGAACCACAGAGTTTAAGAGATTATGCTTTGGCACTTGAAGATGCAGGAAAATATCAGGAAGCATTTGACCAATTGATAAAATCGCTTGAAGTAAATTATTACGGTGAAATGAATGGACAATATGAAGGAGTAGAAGATATTATTCTAATGGATGTTAATCGTTTAATGACTGAGCGTTCTGAAATAAAAGCAGCTAAGCTCGATAAAAAGTATCTTGCAAAAATGCCCGTTGATATTAGAATTATCATGAACTGGAATTTGATGGATGTAGATTTAGATTTGCATGTGATTGAACCAACTGGCGAAGAATGTTATTATGGCAACAAAACAACAGATGCAGGCGCGAGATTTTCAAAAGATTTTACACGTGGTTACGGACCAGAGCAATATTTAATCAGAAATGCTAAGAAAGGAAAATATAAAATCAAGACTAACTATTTTGGCGAAAGCGAATTGACTGAAAACGGACCAGCAACAGTTATGGTTGAAATTTATACCACGAAAGGAGGAAAAGTATCAAGAACTTTAAAAACAATTCAGTTAGGAAAAATAAAAGAAAATGAAATTTTAGCCGAAATCAATTGGTAAAGACGGTAAATTAAGGATTCTGTTTTCAAATTTAAAAGGCGAAATTGCGTTGTTCAATTCAAAAAACGTAATTTTGCCTTTTAAAATTTTTAGTTATAGAGCAATCTAAAAACTAAAATCAACAATTTGAATTTGAATGACAGGAACCGTTTATAAATCTACAGGAAGCTGGTACACCGTAAAATCTGAAAATGGGGATTTTATGGAATGCCGAATGAAGGGAAAATTCAGAATAAAAGGTATCAAAAGTACCAATCCTATTGCTGTTGGCGATATTGTAGATTATGAATTGGAGCAGAATTCAGATATTGTGACCGGAATGATCCACAACATTCACGAAAGAAAAAACTACATCGTTCGTAAATCGGTTAATTTATCCAAACAGATTCATATTATTGCTTCCAATATCGATCAGGTTTTTTTACTGATTACAATTGATAATCCTCCGACTACGACCAGTTTTATAGATCGTTTTCTAGTTACCGCCGAAGCGTACGGAATTGAAGCGATTCTTGTATTCAATAAAATCGATACACTAACAGAGCAGACATTAGACGATCAATTGTATTTACAGCATATTTATTCTGAAATTGGATATAAATGCCTGCGTATTTCATCAACAGAAAATAAAGGAATTGATAAACTAAAAGAAATGATGATCGGTAAAGTCAGCATGTTTTCTGGACACTCTGGTGTTGGAAAATCGACTTTGGTAAATGCATTAGAGCCAAGTCTTCACTTAAAAACTTCGGTAATTTCAGAACAGAGCAAGCAAGGTCAGCATACTACAACTTTTGCAGAAATGTACGATTTGTCATTTGATGCCCGAATTATCGATACACCAGGAATAAAAGGTTTCGGAATCGTCGATATGGAACCATCAGAAATCAGTCATTATTTTCCGGAATTCTTCAGGCTTCAAGATCAATGCAAGTTTAACAATTGCTTACACAAAGAAGAACCACATTGCGCTGTTAAAGCCGCTTTAGAAAAAGACGAAATAGCTTGGTCGCGTTACAACAGTTACGTGAAAATCCTTGAAGGTGACGAAGAACATTACCGCACAGATACTTATGGCGAAGATCGAGCTGCGAGTGATGAAACAAGGAAATAAAATCGTTAAAATTCCAATTTCAACTGTTGTCTATAAAAAATCCAAATTCCAATTGACAAATGGAATATTTATACTGTAGCGATGCACTGCAGTGCATCTAACCTAGAAGTTAAATCTGTTTAATCCGTGTAATCTGTGGCCAATAAATTACACTATACTAGATCAAAATAATAATGAGAGTAGTTATCCAAAGAGTTTCCCAAGCATCAGTAACAGTTGATGGTCAAAAAACAGCAGCTATTCAAAAAGGCTTATTGGTTTTAGTTGGAATTGAAGATGCCGATACTCAGGAAGATATTGATTGGCTTGCCGGAAAGATTATTAAAATGAGGATTTTTGGAGACGAAAACGATGTCATGAACTGCTCGGTTCAGGATGTTGACGGCGATATAATTGTGGTAAGCCAGTTTACGCTTCATGCCTCGACTAAGAAAGGAAACCGTCCTTCTTACATAAAAGCAGCGAAACCAGATTTTGCCATTCCCATGTATGAAAATTTTGTGAGGGCATTGGAAAATGAATTTCAAAAGAAAGTACAAACCGGAATTTTTGGTGCTGATATGAAAGTCAGCCTGTTAAATGATGGTCCTGTAACCATTCTAATTGACAGCAAAAATAAAGAGTAAAATTAAATTAAACAGCCGTTAAGGATTTCTGAAAATAATATATATTTGACGAAATTACTTACTAATGAAAAGCCTTTATTTTACGCTTATTTTCTTGTTTTCTGTACTGTTTTCTAGCGCTCAGAAAAATAATTATACTATTTTAACCATTGCCGACAGTCTTAAGGAAAATGCGAATGCGGTGGTTCGTTTAGATCAAATGGATATCACAATTGCTTCTCAACGAAGCATGAATTTGAAGATTCAGAGAGTGGTTACTGTTTTAAACGAAAACGGACAAAATCATATAGATGCTTATCAGCATTACGATAAATCTACTTCCATTAAAAATATAGAGGCAATTGTTTACGATGCTTTCGGTAACGAAATCAAAAAAATTAAGCGAAAAGATTTTAGAGACCAAAGTGCTGTAAGTGGCAGTACTCTTTTTTCAGATAATCGAATTCTTTTTCTGAACTATACTCCAACGACATATCCTTTTACCATTGTTTATAATAGCGAAGTAGAAACGTCGAATACTGCATTTATGCCACAATGGACTTTTTTGGGCGGTAATTATGTAAGCGTTGAAAAATGTGTCTTGAATGTAAGTTTTCCAAATAATTTAGGATTCAAAAAGAAAGAATTTCATTTTTCGGGCTTTAATATCCAAAAAACAGAAGATTCGGACACAAAACTCAGTTATTCGGCAGCCAATATCGTAGCGCAAAAAAGAGAAGATTACAGCCCGTCATCAATTGATTTGTTTCCGTCGGTCATGATGGGATTGGAGAAATTTCATCTTGAAGGTGTAGACGGAAATGCTTCAACATGGGAAGCATTTGGAAAATGGTATGGCGATAAAATCTTAAACGGAACTACGACTTTGCCCGATGAGACAAAAACTAAAATAAAAGAGTTGGTAGGAAATGAAAAAGATCCTATCAAAAAAGCAAAAATTATTTATGATTTTGTACAGAAGAAATCCAGATATGTAAGTATTCAGGTTGGAATCGGAGGTTGGAAACCTATGCTTGCTTCAGATGTTGACCGATTGGGTTATGGAGACTGTAAAGCTTTAAGCAATTACACTAAAGCGCTCTTGCAGGCTGTAGATGTGCCTTCGTACAACACAATTTTATACGGTGATTCTCATAACAAATTAAGTATACAATCCGACTTTGTTTCGATGCAAGGAAATCATATGATTTTGGCTGTTCCGAACGGAAATGATTATGTATGGCTTGAATGCACCAGTCAGGACGATCCTTTTGGCTATCAAGGAACTTTTACAGATGATCGCGATGTTTTGGTAGTAAAACCAGAAGGAGGCGAAATTGTTAGAACCAAAATTTATGAAGACAAAGGGAATGTTCAAAAAGACAAAGGGATATACACTCTAGACGAAAACGGTAATTTTTCTGGTTCGCTTTCTATCGTTTCAGAAGGGTTGCAGTATAGCCACAGAACGAGAGTCGAACATTTGCAACCTACAGAAAAAGAAAAGCATTATAAAAATTACTGGGAGAACATCAACAACTTGAAATTAGGAAAAATCAGCTTGACGAATGATAAAGAGAATATTCGTTTTACAGAAGATTTGCAGTTGAACGCTACGGGTTATGGTTCAGTTTCTGGTAATAAGATGATTTTTGTGATCAATTCATTTAATCAGACAAAAGGAAATGTAAAACGTATCAGAAACAGGAAAAACCCTTTTGAAATTCAAAGAGGATATTGGCATACCGATGAAATCGAAGTAAATCTTCCAGCTGGTTATGCGGTTGAATTTCTTCCTTCAAATTATGAATTAAAAGGAAAGTTCGGAGAATATAAAACCGAAGTCATAAAAAATGCCAATAATAAAATAACCTACAAAAGATCGATGTTTGTTGCCAAAGGAAAATATTCAAATACAGAATATGATGAATACCGTTTGTTTATGGAACAGATTTCTAGAAATGACAACGCAAAAGTTATACTAGCCAAGATTTAGACAAAAAGAACAATAAAAATAAACCAACCAAACCAAGTCAAAAATGAAAAACTTTAAACTATTCAGCTGTATAGTTCTTGTGCTGATAATTTCTAAAGTAAATGCTCAGGAATTTAAATTAGGAAAAGTATCGATTGCAGAACTGGAACAGAAATCGCATCCGAAAGATTCTTCAGCAGTGGCGGCAATCCTGTACAAAAGAGGTTATTCCAAAATTGAGTACAATGAATTAGAGGGTTTTGTAATCAACACAGAAGTAGAAACCAGAATTAAGATTTACAAGAATGACGGCTACGAATATGCCAATCAGACTGTTCCGTATTATCTTGACGGAAATGTACGAGAAAATGTGAGTTTCTCAGACGCTTACACGTACAACATTGTAGGTGGAAAAGTTGAAAAGATAAAAGTAAAAAGCGACGGTGTTTTTGATGAAGTAATAAACAAATACCGAGGAAGAAAAAAACTGGCATTTTCTAATGTAAAAGAGGGTTCAATCTTAGAATACAAATATAGTGTTAGAACCAAAAATATCGGCTGGATGCCCGATTGGGAATTTCAGGAAGAAATACCGGTAAATTATTCACAGTTTGCAACATATGTTCCTGAATATTATGTTTTTAATATAAGACAGAAAGGGTACATTTTTCCAAAAACTATGGTGGAGAAAAATAATAAAAGCCTTTCATTTACAGAGAAAGAAAGATCAGAAGGCCGTATTATCCAAACTTCATACAATACCAGCAAAGTCGATTATGTTGAGACAAAAACGACCTATCTTTTAGAGAATATACCAGCTCTGAAATCAGAAGATTTTGTCAATAATATAAATAACTACAGATCGAGTCTTGAGCAGGAGTTATCTGTGATAAAATATCCAAATGCTCCAGTCAAAGTACTTTCTCACGATTGGGAGTCTGTTGCAAAAACAATTTATGATTACGATAGTTTTGGTGCCGAATTAAACAAATCAGGTTATTTTGAGGATGAATTGAAACCATTGTTAGCAAACGCAAAATCAGATGATGAAAAAATCCTGGTGGTTTTGAGTTTTGTGAAATCTAAAGTAAAATGGAATGATTTTATGGGATTCGGCTGTGAAAAAGGAGTAAAGAAAGCCTATAAAGAAAAATCAGGAAATATTGGAGATATCAATTTGATGCTTACTGCCATGTTGCGTCATGCAGGATTAAATGCCAATCCCGTATTGGTAAGTACGCGTTCTAATGGAATTTCGATTTTTCCGAACAGAACAGCTTTCAATTATGTCATAGCAGCTGCCGATACACCAAACGGAAGAATTCTTTTAGATGCTTCTGATAAATTTTCAGCACCGAACATTCTTCCATTCAGAACATTAAACTGGCATGGAAGACTGATTAGAAAAGACGGAACTTCAGAAGATATCGATTTGATTCCGAAAAAGAATTCAAATGAAATTGTTTTTATGTCTTATGATATTGCACCAGAAGGAAAAGTTACCGGTAAGATTAGAAAACAATGTACAGATTACAGAGCTTTTAGTTCAAGAGCGGGTTTAGATGGAGTGAAAGAAGAAGATTATTTGGAGAAATTAGAAAATAAAAACCGCAAAATAGAAATCAGCGAATACAAGCTTACAAACGAAAAAGATGTTTTGCTTCCTACTGTAGAATCTTATTCTTTTATAGGAAATGATTTGTGTGATGTAATTGGAGGGAAAATATACATTAATCCGATGTTGTTTTTTGCCAACGAAAAAAATCCTTTTAAGCAAGATGTACGAGAATATCCAGTTGATTTTGGTTTTCCATTCATGGATAAGTTTAATATTACAATCAAAATTCCCGACGGTTACGCTATAGAAAGTCTTCCGGCCTCTTCTGCAATGAACATGGAAAACAATGTGGGCAGTTTTAAATTTCACCTAGGAGCAACAGAAAATGTACTTCAATTAAATGTCGTAAACCAGATTAATGAAGCAATCATTACCACGGAACAGTATGAAATGCTGAAAGATTATTATAAAGGAATTGTCGATAAGGAGACTGAAAAAATAGTATTAAAAAAGATTTAAGTATGAAATTGCATCCAATCGTGTTCTTATTTTTTTCCTATTTAATTTTTCAAAAACATATGCTCAAAAATATGAACTCGGAAAAGTAACTGTCGCAGAACTGCAGGAGAAATTTTGTCCTGCAGATACTGCAGCTCCAGCAGTAATTTTGTTTAAAAAAGGAAGGACTTTTTTCTCATACAATCAGAAAACGGGCTTTTCTGCAAACCATGTGTATGAATTCAAAATTAAGATCTATAAAAAAGATGGCGTTAAATGGGCCAATCAAAAAGTGCGTTTTTACATTGGCTACGAAAACTTGAGTGAGGAACAAGTCGAATTTAAAAATGCAGTAACCTATAATCTGGAGAACGGATCGATTGTAAAAACTAAACTAGACAATCAAGGAACTTTTAAGAAAAAAGTAAATGAATATTGGAAAGAAAAAACAATAACGCTTCCAAACGTAAAAGAAGGTTCGATCTTAGAATACAGTTATGTTTTAAAAACAGAAAATTTGGTCAAACTTCCTGATTTTGATTTTCAGTACGAAATCCCAGTAAATTATTTTGAATGTAAAACTGAGATTCCCGAATTCTATATTTATAAAAATATAGTAACGGGCAAACAGGCAATAGAAACAGATTCTAAAATTGTAAACTCGAGTAATAGTTTTGATAATGCGTACGGACGTACCAATGTTATGTGGTACAAGCAAATCAATAATCTTTTTACCGGAAAAAATATTCCGGCGTTGCACGATGAACCTTATATCAATAATATTGATAATTTTAAAGGATCGCTTCAGTTTGAGTTAGAGCGTGTAAGAATGCCCGACCAACCAGTAAAAGATTACACCATGACATGGGATGGTGTGGCCGCGACCATTTTTAAGGACGACCATTTTGGAAAAGAATTAAACAAAGGAGATTTTCTAGATGATGATATAAATCGACTGCTGGCTAATGTAAAAGCTCCAAAAGAAAGATTGGAGGTCATTTTTAGATTTGTGCAGGAAAAAATGAACTGGAATGAAAAAAATGGTTATTTGACCGATTTGGGAGTTACAAAAGCCTACGCTGAAAAGACAGGAAATATTAGCGATATCAATCTTATTTTAATCAGAATGCTTCAGAAAGCAGGAATAGAGGCAAACCCTGTATTGGTTAGCACATTAGAAAACGGTGTTCCTGTTTATCCAACCAGAATTGGTTTTAATTATGTAATTGCATCGGCGGAAATAGACGGAAATCAAATTCTTTTAGATGCTTCTCATAAATATACTGCGTTGAATATTCTTCCTTTAAATCTTTTAAATTGGAAAGGAAGACTGATAAAAAAGGACGGAACTTCAAAAGAAATTAATTTGGTTCCCGAAATTCCGTCAAAAGAATTTTCAAGTCTTGCGGCTGCAATCGATGAAAGAGGAATTCTAAAAGGAAAAATAAGAATACAGCGCACAGACTATGACGCATATGATTTCAGGGTTCGTAATGCTGATCGAAATCAGGAGAATTATCTTGAAAAACTGGAACAAGAACTCGGTAATTTAAAAATCTCTGAATACAAACTCGAAAATAAAAAGACAAATATGGGAGAACCTATTTCTGAAGGTTTTTCGTTTGAATCTAATAATGTGTCTGAAATTATTGGAGGTAAGATTTTTATAAATCCAATGCTGTTTTTTGCTAATTCGAAGAATCCTTTTAATCAGGAAAATAGGCAGATGGCTGTATATCTGGGCTATCCGAGTTTGAAGAAATTTACCATGAACCTCGAGATTCCAGAAGGCTATGTTATAGAATCGTTGCCCGGTCGTGTAAAAATCGCATTAGAAGACAAGTCTGTAATTTTTACTTTAAATGTTTCCAGTGATGGGAACAAAATTCAGTTTAGCAGCTTAAAGGAAATTAATAATAGTATTTTTGCAGCAGAGGGTTATCAAGGTCTGAAAGATGTTTTTCAGAAGATAATCGATAGTCAAAATCAAAAAATAGTTCTCAAAAAAGCTTAGAAAATGGATTTGAAAAATGCACAATTAGACGTAGATACTTGGATTAAAGAACATGGGGTTCGTTACTTTAACGAATTGACCAATATGGCGCAGCTTACCGAAGAAGTGGGTGAAGTAGCCCGAATTATTGCAAGACGTTATGGAGAGCAGTCTGAAAAAGAAAGTGATAAAAACAAAGATTTAGGAGAAGAATTAGCCGATGTGGTTTTCGTGGTTTTATGTCTTGCCAACCAAACAGGCATCGATTTGCAGGCCGCTTTTGACAAGAAGATGGACCTAAAATCGGTACGTGATAAAGACCGCCATAAAAACAACGAGAAATTAAAATAATGTGATATGTGCCGACAAAGTTTTGGCGTATGCTTTTTTTAAAATAAATTTGCCAAAATGCACAAAAAACAACACTCCTAAAATGAATTTATTACTTCAAACTACTCATAAAAATTTACAAGGACAGATTGCCGTTACTGGATCAAAAAGCGAAACCAATCGTTTATTGCTATTAAAAGCACTTTTTCCGAATATTACTTTAGCCAATACATCAAACTCTGATGACAGCGAAGTGATGCAAAAAGCATTGGCAGGAAATGACGAAATTGTAGACATTCACCACGCAGGAACAGCAATGCGTTTTTTAACGGCTTTTTTTGCGGTTAATGAAGGACGCGAAGTAGTAATGACAGGTTCAAGCAGAATGCAGGAACGTCCGATCAAAATTTTGGTTGAGGCATTAGGACAATTGGGAGTTGAAATCACTTATGAAAAAGAAGAAGGTTATCCTCCGATCAGAATCAAAGGAAAAAAAGTTACGGCTTCAAAAGTAACTTTGGCAGCCAATGTTAGCAGTCAGTATATTTCGGCTTTGCTTTTGGTTGCTTCAAAATTGGATAATGGTTTAGAACTGACTCTTGAAGGCGAAATTACTTCGATTCCTTATATCAAAATGACTTTGGCATTGTTGAAAGATCTAGATATTCATACAAGTTTTGAAGGAAATGTAATTAAAGTGTATCCAAAAGAAACGGTCGAAACCAAAGAAATGGTGGTAGAGTCAGATTGGAGTTCTGCTTCTTATTTTTTCAGTTTGGTGGCTTTAGCAGATTCGGCTTCTGTTACATTGAGCAGTTACAAAGAAAACAGTCTTCAGGGAGATTCAGAATTAATTTCGTTTTATGAAAAATTGGGAGTAAAAACGACTTTCGAAGGCAATAAAATGACTTTGGTAAAACAACCGAATTTCAACTACGAAACCGTAAATTTTGAATTGAATAATACTCCAGACATTGCACAGACTATTGTGGTAACTTGTTTAGGTCTCGGAATCGGATGTCACCTAACAGGGCTTCATACTTTAAAAATCAAAGAAACAGATCGTTTGGAAGCTTTGAGAATCGAATTGACAAAATTGGGTGCTACTATTTCAGTAACCAACGACAGTCTAACTTTGGTAGCTTCAGAAAACATCAATCATAATATTAGAATTGCTACATACAATGATCATCGTATGGCAATGGCTTTTGCTCCTTTGGCATTAAAAGTGCCGATTATTATTGATGATGCAGAGGTCGTGTCGAAATCATATCCAGATTTCTGGAACGATTTAAAAACATTGAATTTCCAAATCTCAGAATTGTAAAATTTTTTGAACCATATAAGTGTTATATAAGTTCATTTAAAATAAAGCTTAATTAAATAGCCTCTGGTTGAAACCAGAGGTTTTTTTATGTGTTTTCAAATGGCAAATCCAACAGGTTTTCAAAACCTGTCGGGTTTAATATATAGAATCCAGTTTTTAAAAAATCTAGTTAATATGAACTTATATGGTTCAAAAAAACATTTTAAATGGTTCTGAAAACGTCACAAAATCAAGGAGTTTTAAAAATAAACGCCAAAACACTTGACAACGCCTACCTCACAATCGTATATTTGCATCCGATTTAAAATTTTGGATAAATAAATCTAAAATAGGTATTTAAAAATCTACAATTCAAATATGAAATTATCACACTTCAATTTCAATTTACCAAAAGAACTTTTAGCTGAATTTCCGGCAGAAAACAGAGACGAATCTCGCTTAATGGTAATTGACCGTCAAAAAAACACTATCGAACATAAAATGTTTAAAGACGTTATCAACTATTTTGATGACGGAGACGTTTTGATTCTTAATAATACAAAAGTTTTTCCTGCCCGTTTGTACGGAAATAAAGAAAAAACAGGAGCGAGAATTGAAGTTTTCTTATTGAGAGAATTAAACTCTGAGCAAAGACTTTGGGATGTTTTAGTAGATCCAGCTAGAAAAATCCGTATTGGTAACAAGCTTTATTTTGGTGATGACGATTCATTAGTTGCTGAGGTAATTGACAATACAACTTCTCGTGGAAGAACTTTACGTTTCTTATACGATGGGTCTTACGAAGAATTTAGAAACAAATTGACCGAACTTGGAGAAACTCCGATTCCGAAATACATCAACAGAGATGTTACTCCAGAAGATGCTGAGAGATACCAAACGATTTATGCAAAAGAAGAAGGAGCTGTAGCGGCACCAACTGCTGGTTTACACTTCTCAAAACACCTTTTGAAAAAATTAGAAATCAAAGGAGTGAATTTTGCTGAAGTAACGTTACACGTAGGTTTAGGAACTTTTAACCCAGTTGAGGTTGAGGATTTGTCTAAACACAAAATGGATTCGGAAGAATTAATCATTACTCAAAAAGCTTGTGATATTGTAAACGAAGGGAAAGCAAAGAAAAAACGTATCTGTGCTGTAGGAACAACGTCTATGCGTGCAATCGAAAGTTCTGTTTCTTCTGCAAACACATTGAATCCTTATGAAGGATGGACTAATAAATTTATTTTCCCTCCTCACGATTTCAGTATTGCAAACTGTATGATTACAAATTTCCACACACCAAAATCAACATTATTAATGATGATTTCTGCTTTCTGTGGTCACGATTTAATGAAAAAAGCATACGAAGAAGCAATCAAAGAAGGATACAAATTCTATTCTTACGGAGATGCGATGTTAATTCTTTAATTGGAATTTATATTATAAAAAAGACCCGGCAAGTTTTTAAGACTTGTCGGGTCTTTTTAGTTTTTAATGGTTTCAAGTTTCAAGTTTCAAGTTTCAAGTTTCAGGTTTCAGGTTTCAAGTTTCAGGTTTCAGGTTTTGCCCTCAGTGCGAAATTTAACCGCAATCCCGATAGCTATCGGGATTGCGGTTAAAAAAAGCAAAGCATTTCAACTTGAAACTTTAAACCTGAAACAAAACAAACAAAAAATGTTATTTTAGCAAGCAAAACAAAAAGACAATGACTTTTCAAAATACACGCGAATTTGCGAAGCAACTTGATGCACAAGATGCGTTAAACCATTATCAGGAACAATTCATTTTTCCTAAAGTAAATGATAAACGAGTAATTTATTTTACAGGAAACTCTTTAGGATTGCAACCCAAACGTACCAAAGCTTATATAGATGAAGTAATGAATGATTGGGCAGAACTAGCCGTTGAAGGTCATTTTTATGCGGAAAAGCCTTGGTGGGATTATCAAGAAAGATTTTCAGAACCGCTGAGTAAAATTGTTGGTGCAATTCCGTCAGAAGTTACGGTTATGAATACTTTGACGGTAAATCTTCATTTATTGATGGTTTCCTTTTATCAGCCAACTAAAACACGTTATAAGATTATCTGCGAAGAAAAAGCATTTCCATCAGACCAATATATGTTTCAGAGTCAAGTGAATTTTCACGGATACAAACCGGAAGATGCCATTGTAGAAATTAAACGTAGAGAAGGCGAGCATAACATTCGCTTGGAAGATGTTTTAGCCAAAATTGAAGAAGTTGGCGATGAGCTGGCTCTAGTTTTAATTGGTGGTGTAAACTATTACACAGGGCAAGTCTTCGATATAAAAACGATTACTGCTGCTGGGCAAAAAGCGGGAGCAAAAGTAGGTTGGGATTTAGCGCATGCAGCAGGAAACATCAAGTTGGAACTGCATGACTGGAACGTAGATTTTGCCGCTTGGTGCAGTTATAAATATATGAATTCAGGTCCCGGAAATGCTTCAGGCTGCTTTGTTCATGAAAGACATCATAATTCAGATTTACCAAGATTTGCCGGATGGTGGGGACACAATAAAGAACGACGTTTTAAGATGGAACCCAACTTTGATCCCGTTCATGGAGCAGACGGTTGGCAGATTAGTAATCTTCCGGTTCTTTCATTGGCGCCTTATTTGGCCTCTGTAGAAATGTTTGCAGAGGTTGGAATGGATGCTTTAATTAAAAAACGCGACCATATTACTTCGTATTTGGAATTTATTCTTCATGAAATTGATAAAGAGGTTTCGGGAAATTTTGAAGTTATCACGCCTTCGAACCCAGAAGAAAGAGCTTCGCAATTATCGGTTTTTTTACACGGAGAAGGAAGAAGTCTTTTTGATTATTTAATGAAAAACGGAGTGATTACAGATTGGCGCGAACCGAATGTAATTCGCCTTGCACCAGTTCCTTTATATTGTTCTTATGAAGATATGTACGATTTTGGACAAATTTTGAAAAAAGGAATTTTAGGGAAGTAAAGTTTCAAAAAGAAATAATCTCGCAAAGGTACAGAGTCGCAAAGTTTTTAGCCACAGATTAAATGGATTAAAAAGATTTTTGAATTGCCTCTAGCTTTAGCTGGAGGTATCATTATAAAATAAGCAAAGGCTTTAGCCGAACTTTAAAGGTTTGGATAAAGCCTTTTTAATGGCATTTATTTTTTCATCCATCTAAAGCTGAACGCTATTCAATTTAAAAAAAACTTTGCGATTTCGCGACTTTGCGAGACTTTCCCATCTAAAGCATAATCTGCGAGAAAAAAATCAGCACATTTTGTAAAAATCGTTTTAATCCATTTAATCTGTGGCGAAAACAAAAAACCTTCTAATCTTATAAATTTTCAAAAAAATTCTGTAATAATCATTATAGCAGATATTCAGTAATTTGTAGTGTATAATTTTAAAAACTACAATCATGAAAGGCTTATATATTTTATTAGCAGCAATATTTTTTACTTCGTGTCAGCATCAAAGTAAAGAAGATATAAACAAAGCCAAGCAAGCCAGTATTGATTCTATGAAAGTTGAAATTAACAAGCAACGTGTTATCGATTCAATGAAGACTGAAATGGCGAAGATAAAAGAAGAGCAACAAGTTGAATCTCAAAAAGTAGAATCTCAAAAAGTTGTTGTAGTGCATCAGCCTGCAAATGGAAATGCCACAACTACAACGACCACTACCAAAAAGAAAGGATGGAGCGCAACTGCTAAAGGTGCTGTCATCGGCGCTGGAGTCGGGGCTGCAACAGGAGCAATCGTAAGCAAGAAAAAAGGTGAGGGTGCCATTATTGGTGGTTTGGCTGGAGCTGCATTGGGTACTGGAACAGGTGCTGTTATTGACAGTAAAAATAAAAAAGAGTAGAAAATTAATAACACTATCTATAAAAAGAACCCCGATTCGGAATTTCGAATCGGGGTTTTGTTTTTAAGCCATTTCCATTGTTGGAATTTTAATGGCATTTAATTCTGATTGATAATAATCAAACTGGTTTTTGATTTTTTCTTTTTCAGTATTAAAGTAGGTGGATGATAAAAGTAAATTTTGATAGTACTCAATTCCTTCTAAAATATTTGCTTTGAAAGAATTCCATTTTTTGAGCTGATTGTTTGTTATTTCTCCTGAAATTGTTTCGATTTCATTTCTGAAATAATCTACATACATTTTTAATTCTTTGACGAATAAATTCGGACGATCAGTTCTTAAAACAGATTTGCTTTGATAAATATGTTGAATCATTTCTTTCAGCGAAACTTCCTGATCAAAATAAGCCAAGTTTGGTCCCGGACAGATTACAACGCCTTGTTCCTGACCTTTTATCGTGATGTTGTTTTCAAGATAAGAAGCATTTGCAAGACCGACGCACAGACAGGATTTTTCAGTGATTTTAATTCTGCTTTTTTCAAATTCTTCTACAGATAAAGTATCTTTTTTGTTTTCTAGCTCCTCTAGTTTTATGTCCTGATATTTTTTTGATGCTGTACAGATTCCGTGTGGGTCATATTCTTTGCTCAAAGCCAAAAATTTCTTTGGACAAGAGCTTCCAGCTTTATTTTCTTGAATTCTTTTTTGTTTTACAAATTCATTAGTTGTGCCCTTCAAAGTATTAAACGGAACTCCTAATGGCGAAATGTTGCTTAGGTAAAAATCATCTTCCTTAGCATTCATCAGTAGATTTCGGGTTTGCTGGTCAACAGATGTTGCCTCTGGAACCAATAAGAAAGGAGAACCCCAACCAACCGAATCAACTTTGTATTCGTCTAATAGAAATTCATGTTCTTCGGCAGTTCCAACACCACCTTGAACAGTGATTTTTAACTCTAAAGGTTGTTCAGGAAAAATTTGATTTTTTAGCTGTAAAGCTTTAATCATTAAGTCATGGGCAGATTGTACCAATTGTTCTTTTTTCTGCTTAAATTCTTCTAAAATAGTACCCAAAAGAAGTCCGTCGGTTGCAAAAGCGTGGCCACCACAGTTTAATCCCGATTCGATTCGGTATTCTGAAACCCAAAGTCCTTTTTTGGCTAAGAAATTTCCCTGAATCATTGCCGATCTGAAATCGCTGACTTTTAGTATGATTTTCTTTTTGAGTTCATTTTTCTCATTCGGAAAAAAGTCTTTAAAATTTTCAAAGTAACCAAACAATCTTGGATTCATTCCGGCCGAAAGTACAACTGAAGATTCGAGATTGCTGTTGGCAAAACCTCTCAAAGCGGCATGTGCGTCATTAAATTCAATTGGAAGTTGTTCGTTTTTAACGAAATTGTCTTTGTCCAGTTTCGTCATGATATTCACATCAATTTCACCAGGAAAAAGGTGTGACTCGATATACTGTTGAATGTTTTCTTTGAAAGCGATTCCGTCATCCAATAAATTCTGAAACCCTTTTTTGATATCAGAAGTGTTTGGCAGCATCGACATAAAACTTTCTAAAGCTGTTTTGCTTTCAGCTAATTCAATTTTAAAATTTTCGAATTTTTCTTTCACGATTTTATCTACCAGATTTAGATAAGAAGTAATTCTTTCAGCGCGGTAGTCATGAAATTTCTGTGTGATTTCTTCGTACGGAATATTGAATTTAGTGCTATAAAAATTACGCATCTTCTCAATCAAATCATCATCGGCGAGCGCGATTACAGACGAAATCCCGTATTGCGCTACACGAATCGGACTGTCAATCGTGTACGCAAGTCCCATAACGGGAATATGAAAAGTGTGTAAAGGCGGTTTTGTCATTTGTTTTCAGATTAAAATAAAGACAAATATTGAAAAAAGGATTTTTCTAAAACCTGATAATTGTCAGGTTTGTAAATTGTTTTTTAAGCGAATCAAAATAAACATAGCCCGCGGTTTCAACCGTGGGGAAGGTATTGCGAAAATGTATTGAGGAAATTCGTTGCGTTCCTGCGGTTTCAACCGCAGGCTATGTTGACAAACAATATCTATAAAAATGTTTGCCACGAATTGCACTAATTTACACTAATTTCTTTTTCTGATTTTATAAGGATTAAATCATTTTAATCCTTATAATCTGTGGCAAAAAAGTCATAATTTGTGAAAATTAGTGCGATTCGTGGCAAATGAATTAAATCAAAATTTTCAAGCAATACTGCGAATCAAAATAAACATAGCCCGCGGTTTCAACCGTGGGGAACGTATTGCGAAAATGTATTGAGGAAATTCGTTGCGTTCCTGCGGTTGAAACCGCAGGCTATGTTGACAAACAATATCTATAAAAATGTTTGCCACGAATTGTACTAATTTACACTAATTTCTTTTTTTGATTTTATAAGATTAAATCATTTTAATCCTTATAATCTGTGGCAAAAAAATCATATCAAAATTTTCTTCAAAGATTCCGCTATGCTTCGCCATAGAAAGTTGTAAAATGATTTCTCCTGAATGCGTTCCAATTCGACATCTGCGGTTTTGGTTTTATCTTTCGAATCATTTTTGACCAATAAATTGGCTATTGCGCTTTTAATTTTGGCTTCTTTTTCAGGTTGTTTCTTTTTATATAATTTCACTTTCAGGTCATCATAATCCAAAGAAGCATTTCCTTTTGAAATATTGTCATTTCCATAAAAGTTAAAACGGTATTTGTGAAAAACGCCCGTAAACGAAGCATTCATATACGGTTTGCTGAATCTTTCCATCGCTCTAACATCAAAATTTGAAATAATTCCCTGAATATGGAAACTGTCCTTTTTATCCAAAACATTAAAACTCCAGTCGACATCGAGAGGCGAAGTTTTCATGAAAATGCAATTCACTTTGATTTTTACATCGGCTGTTTTTTTTAGGCCGAAACCGCTTCTAAGGTTTGTGGCTTGTAAATTGAATTGATCGAAATTAAGAACGCCAGGTCCTTTAGAAAAATCTATTTCTTCTTCGTAAACCAGCTTCGATTTCAGAACCTGAAGTGTATCAATCTGAAGCGGGAATTTGATGTTGCGCAGTAAATGATTGTAAAGGTATTTTTTGCTTAAATCATCTTTCGGCATTTTACCTCGATAAATATTGGCGTCAAAATGATTCATAACAATCGAATTAGTCTTAAAGAAAAAACGCTCATTTTTAAAGCCCCAAACCATTTTCTGAATGCTTGCAGAATCGAATTTTAAGGTGTAAATGTCTTTTTCCTTGTCTAAACGACGGATAAATTCGCGTCTGTTAAATTGAGGTAAGTAAGTGAAATTGTTAATCGTCAGGAAATTATTTCCAGTACTGATTTTTCCAATATTCATATGATAAAAAATACTCGAACGATAGAATAAGCTATCCATTACCAAAGCATATTTTTCAAATCGAATCGGGATTTTTTCTTTTAAGGTGGCATCTGTAATTAAAATGCCTTCTAGTTTTAGAATGATTTTTTTGACACTTAGAATAGGTTTTTCGCTGTCTATAGAAACCACATCTACGCTTCCTTCATTTAGATAGATATTTGAAACTGCAATTATTTTTCTAAAAGGTTCAATAATTTCTGTTTTGATGCTTTTGCTGTCGTTCAGAAGTTTTTCACCTTTTTTATATAAAATCAAACGAGGCTTGTTGACGATGATACTTTCTGCGCGAATAACATCGCGAAAAGCCAAATCCCAGATATTAAAATGCTTGATTGTTATAGATTCAATTTTAGCAAATAATCCATTTTTACTGTCTTTGGGCTGATTTTTTGGATGTACCAATAGTGTTTGTGCGTAAATGTTTTGCGAGAAAAGTGAAACCTCAATTTTTTCATAATTGATGTTGTACGCTGTATTGTTTTTTTCGTGTATAATGAGTGGTAATTGTTTTTTTATCCAATAATTCAGTCCCAAATTGATTAAAATCAAAAAAGTGAAGACCGAAACTATGACAATCGCTATTTTTTTATATACAGACATTTAGGCTATTAATTTTAATTACATAAATTTAGGCTTTTTAAGGAAGTTGTTTCTTATAAGATTTTATTTTTAAGTTACATTCTGCTTATAATCGGTTTAATTTTTTTGTTTGAATATGAGAATTGTAAAAAAGATTTTCTTTGCCTTATTAGTTTTTGTTATTGTAATCGCCATTGGTTTGTGGGCTTATATTTTTCACCTAAAACCCAAGTATGAAGGAGAGCTGGGATTGCAACATTTAGAAAAAGAAACTACGGTTTATTTTGATGATTTCGGAGTTCCGCATATTTATGCCGATTCTGAAAAAGATGCTATGACTGCGCTAGGCTATGTTCATGCGCAGGAAAGACTCTGGCAAATGGAACTTCTACGAAGAATTGCTCCGGGCCGTTTGTCTGAGCTTTTTGGAACTGTGGCATTGCAGAACGATAAATTCTTTGCTGGAATTGGTATTGAGGAAGCTTCCGCGAAAGCGATTGCCAAACTAGACAAAAACAGTGAAAGCTATAAACTGACGCAGGCGTATTTGGACGGAATCAATCAGTATTTAGAAGAAGGGCCAACACCTGTAGAATTTACTTTGGTTGGTGTCAAAAAGCAAAAATTTACCATCAAAGACGTTTACAATATTTTTGGCTATATGTCTTTCAGTTTTGCGATGGCGCAAAAAACCGACCCGCTTTTGACGGATATCAAAAACAAATACGGCGCAGCTTATTTGAAAGATTTAGGAATTGAAGGAGAATTTAATACGACGAGAATAAAAATTTCAAAAGAAAAAACCGAAGCTTATACAGCGATTTCAAAATCGGTTGCTGCGATGCTGGATCAGTCTCCGATTCCACCTTTTGTAGGGAGTAATAGCTGGGTTGTAGGGCCTAAAAAATCTAAAACCGGAAAAGTTATTTTTGCGAATGATCCACATATCGGCTTTTCGCAGCCGGGTACTTGGTATGAAGCGCATATTGTAACTCCGAAATATGAATTATATGGATGTTATCTTGCTGGAACACCATTTCCGCTCTTGGCACACAATCGAAATTATGCCTATGGATTAACAATGTTTGAAAATGATGATATCGATTTTTATCAAGAGCGAACTTTAGAAGGGGATCCAAATCAATACGAAACGCCGACAGGTTTTGGGAAATACGAAATTAGGAAAAAAACGATAAAAGTAAAAGATACTTCAGATGTGGTACTGACAGTAAAAGCAACGCGTCACGGACCAATTATGAACGATTTTATAGAGTATCTGGACCAGAATAAACCAATTGCGATGTCTTGGACTTATACGAGAGAACCAATCCGTATTCTGGATGCAGCTTATGGTCTTTCGCATGCAAAGAATAAAGATGATTTTAGAGAAGCCGTAAAATTGATTGCGGCGCCAGGACTTAATGTAATGTATGGCGATGCTTTAGGAAATACAGCTTGGTGGGCAAGCGGCAAATTGTATAAATTTAATAAAGGTGTAAACACACATTTGATTTTAGATGGAACAAAAGGAAAAGACGATATCATCGAATATTTGGATTTTGATAAAAATCCGTCGGCCGAAAATCCAGAATGGGGTTACGTTTATTCTGCCAATAATCAGCCAGAAGCGGTTGATGGGTACTTATATCCCGGATATTACCTTCCGGAAGACCGTGCTAAGAGAATTTCTACTTTAATGGATTCAAAATCTGATTGGGATAAAGAAGCAATCAGTAAAATGATTTATGATAATACTTCTGATGTTGCGGTTGAGACTGTTCGTAATTTGATTTCGATTTTAGACGAAATAAGTCTTTCCAAAGAAGAAAAAGAGGTTATAACGGTTCTAAAAGCATGGAAAGGAACTGCAAATCTAGAAGACGTTGCTCCAACAATCTACAATAAATGGATTTATCTGTATTTGAAAAATACATTTGAAGACGAAATGGGGAAGGATAATTTTAATTTGTTTTTAGGAATTTCTGTAGGTAAACAAGTAGTTGCTAATCAGGTTAAAAACGAAAATTCGGTTTGGTGGGATGATATCAAAACCACAAATGTAAAGGAAACCCGTAAAGACATTGTTTCAAAATCTTTTCATGACGCAGTTTTGGCATTAGAAAGTCAATTAGGAACCCAAATTGCAGATTGGAACTGGGGGAAAGTGCATACGGTTGAACATGAGCATCCGCTGGGCAAAGTGGCAGCGCTAAGAGGAATATTCAATGTTGGACCTTATGAATCTCCGGGATCCAACGAGGTAATCAATAATCTATTTTTCGGATTTAATGAAGAAGGAAAATATTATGTAAAAGGAGGTCCTTCTACAAGAAGGATTGTTGATTTTGCAGATATAGAAAACAGTTGGAGCATTCTTCCGACGGGACAATCCGGAAATCCGTTCAGTAAACATTATGATGATCAGGCCGAAATGTACAATGCGGGTAAATTCAGAAAAATGAAACTGAATAAAAAAGAGATTATAAAAACGTCTACAAAACTAATTTTAAAACCTAAAAAGTAATTATCAATTATTGAATTAATTCTATATTATTAAGACCTAAATCCCCAAAATCTATGTATAAAAAAATTACTTTTTTTTCTTTATTTCTTTCTTTTGTCAGCTTGTTTTTTGGTTTAACAACAAGCTTTGGTTCTGTGTTTTTGAGAATTCTCGCTGCTTTTAATATGAATTTCTCAGCAGGAATTGATGTTTTAAGAGTTAATGCTCAGTCATGGGGGATATTTACAGGCTTAATTCTGCTGATAGGGACATTGGCATTCTATTTTACAAAAGAAAAAGAAACCAGAATTCTGCGTTTTTTGTTTTCGGTCTTTTTTATACAATGTGCGCTTTTTGCAGTTGTAAATCTGTACTATTTTTTTATTTATATCCTGGCGTCTGGAAATATAGAAGACTATTTGTTTTTCTTTTGGTCATTTTCTGTACGCCTATTTTTATTGTTCTTCTTTTACCAAAGCATGATTTATTTAAACAAATTGAAGACTTTAGATTACGAAACATTTGTGTATACAGAATCGACAGAAATCTCTTATTTTGAAGCTAACAATTGGATTCGTTTGTTCCATTTGATATTCGATAGTTTAATCTATTTTCTTATTGCTTATCAGTTATTATACTTTTTAGCCAGATTACCTCATTTACGTCCTCTGTTTGAGCAAATCGAAGGAAGTTACAGCATACGTACCATAATTTTTGTTTTGTCTCTTATTTTCAGGACGCTGTTCTATTTTTCTTTTGAAAGATTGTTTTTGGGGAGTCCTGCGAAATTTTTTACAGAAACAAGGGTTGTAGATTATGAAGGAGATAAACTGGAAAGTGATTCAATTTTGAAACGAAGTCTATTAAGAAGTGTTCCTTTTAATGTCGCTTCTTTTTTGTTCAAAGGAAATTGGCACGATCACTATTCTGGCACACAAGTCTACAACGAAAAAAGAACCGGAATCGCTGGAGGCTGGTATTTTCTTCTAATTCCATTATTTTTTGCATCTGTATATGGATTGAGATATTTTGATGAAATTCGACAAAGAAATATGATGTATGAACTTGCAGAAAGAAAATTTGATGAAAAGCAACAAGCAATAAATAACGGATTGGAAAGACTTAATCAGAATTCGGTTTTAGAATTATGCCACGCCGATTATGCTTCTAAAACGCTGTTTTTGAAAGTCGAGAATATTTCAAATACGACAATCGAATTTTCTCTTTTGAAATTAGAAATGGCAAGCTTTTATAAAAACTATAGTATTGAGAAAGCTTATGAATTATCTAAAGATACTTTGCAGCGAATAAAGATTTCTAGAAATGACCTGAAAAAAATGCTTCAGCAATCTTTTAAGCAGACGTCAGAATATTATGGAGATGATAAAGAGGAATTTAAAGGTCTGGAGCATAATCCTAAACTTCGAGGAGAATTTATTGAGAAAGTTTACGAAATCTATTCTCCAGCTTTAAGTGTGCTTTCTGTTAGTACAGATTCTGAATCCCTTCATATACAATTGCAGAACGAAGGTTCGCCAGCAGAAGTAATTTCGGTAGAAACATTAGAAGGAGAAATTGATTGGAAAAAACACAATACTTTTCCGCAGGCGTTTTCAGAAGCAGGATTTGTAGTTTTACAGGGCAAAGGAAAGAATTTCGAAGATTATGAATTGAAAGTTACTGTTAACGACAACTCAAATAAAAAGTTTGTCTATAAAATTTCAAGTACTGATGATCCAGGAATAGTGTATCTAAAACTGCTTAAATAAGAGAGAGCTTTGTCAAAGTTTAAAGATTTTGACAAAGCTTAGACTCGCATATTACTTAGCGATATATTTTCCTCTTACGATATCATTTGCAAATATTTCCAGATTGTAACCCAACGCATCATTTACGACCATGACGTTGGCAACCTGATATGCTTTGTCTTTTTCGTATTTTTTTAGAATTACTTCGAGTTCGATTTCATTATAATAAGCAAACATATTGTAAACCGCATCTCTGAAATTCTTAAAATTGATGCTTTCGGTAATTGCAAGAGCTTTTTGGTCGTTCCATTTTTCTTTTTGAGACGCTTCACTAATCGTCGTCATGCAGAAATCGACTACATAGTTTTTGTAATTGGCAGCTTCGATAATTTTGTCAATTATGATTTTGTTTTGCTGCGAAGGCATTTTTACCGTGTTTGAAGTATTTTGCGAAAAGCAGATTGAGGCAGATAAAAAACAACAGCACAAGATCCAAAAGGATTGTCTTTTTAGATTTTTCATAGGTTAAATTTGTTTTTTTGGGTGTCGCTAAAATAGTAATTTTTGCAGTAAATCGTCGAGTAAAGAATTAAAAAAACAACTCCGATACTTCAAATTACTAATTTGAAGTATCGGAGTTGTTTACAAAAGCTAAAAAATATTTTGGTTTCTTATTTGGTCATTATTTCTTGTAGAATTTTTTTTCCGCCTTCGTTTGTTGGATCCAGTTCAACCGATTTTTTATAGTTGGCGATTGCCATTTTTTTATCGCCATCGGCCAAATAAGCCTCGCCAAGACTATCATAAACATTTCCAGATTTTGGGAAAGTTTCAACATTAATTTTGAAAACTTCTATAGCTTCCTTCTTTTTTCCGTCTTGCAATAATTGATAGCCAACTCGATTCATATCACCTTCTTTGATAGTGTAAGTTGGATTATTTTTTAATTTTTTATAGGCTTCTGTACCTGCTAGAGCGCCTTTATCGGCATAAATATCCAATAAATCCAAAGCCAATGATTTTTTAGGCTGATTGAAAGGCTGATTGTATAAAATTGCGCGAATTGCGGTATTCATTTCGCTTAAAACAGTACCGCCCGTATTGTTTAATAAAACGACAAGATTTTTGTTTTCTGGAATGCGGGAAATAATTGTATTAAAACCATTAATACCGCCTCCATGTTCAATTATGCTTAATTTCTTATCTCCGTTTTCGGTGTCATAGGAAGACCATCCATATCCATAAAAACCATTCCATGCTTTAATGTAAGGTTTGAATAATAATTCAGTAGATTTTTGAGAAAGCAGTTTGTTCGTATAAAGCGCCTGATCCCACAAAAACAAATCTTCAACTGTAGAGTACAAAGATCCTGCAGCATAAGGAATGCTCATGTCGATATAAGCTGCATTAACTATTTTTTTACCTTGTTTTTCATAACCTGCAGCTCTGTTTTTTAGAATTACATCGCTATGATCATAACCAGAATTGACCATTTTTAAAGGTGTAAATATAACTTCCTGTAAATTTTGCTCGTAAGTTTTTCCAGTAACTTTTTCAATAATATAACCCAAAAGAAAATAACCTGAATTACTATAATTAAATTTTTCTCCAGGAGTAAACTCAAGTGCTAAAGCCGAAAAAGTTTTTACAAAAGCTTCTGGTGTATATGGATTTCTCGCTTTGTCTTTAAAGAAATTTGGTGCATTGGTGTAATTTGGAATTCCAGATGTATGAGTCAATAAATGATGGATTGTAATTTTATCTCCATTTTCTTTTGGATAATCAGGAAGATAAGTTCTAATCGGAACATCCAATTTTAATTTTCCTTCTTCTGCCAATTTTACAATTAATAACGCTGTAAATTGTTTAGAAATTGATCCTAATCTAAATTTAGTATCCGGCTGGTTTGGAATATTCCATTCCATGTTGGCAGATCCAAAACCTTTTTTAAAGATTACTTTTCCGTTTTCGGCTACTAAAGCCGAACCGTTAAATTGTACGTATTCGTTGTATTTGCTTAAAAGCTGTTCGATTTGCTGCGCTTTATCCTGCGCTGTAGCAAGTGAGGTTGAAACGAAAACAAAAAGGGAAAGTGCAATGAGTTTGATTGATTTTTTCATAATGATTGATAATCGTGATTAAGGATTAATAAATGATTCGTCTTTTGATTGATGATTGAAACTGTGTAACAAAAAGATATTCAGTAATTTAAATCGAAATTACGGTTTTTTACCGAATAATATTCTGCCTCCTTAAAATCTTAGACGACTCATTTATCATTTAGTTTCAATCTCAATCACTTTTTTTCCATTTTCTCCTAAATAATGTATAATTACCTTTTCATAAATTTTATAACCGTCATCGACATTTGTAAAAATAAGTAGCCCTTCTTTTGTTTTTGGAAGAATGAAAGCCAGTGTCTGTACACCTTTGTCTGCGCCGCTGTGCGATAAAGCATATTCGCCATTTTCGAAATCATAAATTTCAAAACCTAAACCGAAATATTTATTTTTTTTTGTCTGAATCTGATGCGAATTCATTTCCTGAACTATTTTCGGACTTAAGCCATCGCCATTCATTACACTGCATAAAAAATTTCCATAATCCGAAAGTGTCGTCGTCAAATCATCGGCAGCATTGGCGGTTTTATTTTTGGTGGGTTCATATTCATTTCCTTTGGCATCATAACCAATCGCAAACCTCGAAAGATCTATTTTGTCATTCCAAACTAGTTGTGAATCGTTCATTTTTAAAGGCTTAAAAACCAATTCATCTGCCAGTTGTTCCAATTTTTTGTTGAATTTCTTTTCGATAGCTTTTCGCAGATATTCAAAACCTTCGCCAGAATATTGGTATTTTGTTCCGGGTTTAAACTTAAAATCTAGTTTTCCAGATTCGTTCATATACCTCCAATTAGGAAATCCCGTCTGATGGCTTAAAACAATTCTTGTAGTCAATAGTTTGTGATTTGGATCGTTTGTGATGTCTGGATCAGTCCAGTATTTATATAAAGGTTCGTCTAAATCCCATTTTCCCTGACTGACTAATTTTAAGGCAACGTAAGCGGTAATCGGTTTTGTTAACGAAGCTACATTCCAAATCGTATTATAGGGTGCCGTAACTCCTTTCTTTATTTCGCCGAAAACTTTAATTTGCTTAAGCTTTCCTTCAGAAATAATTCCGATTCCCAACGCGGGAATATTATTTTTTTGAAGCCATTTTTCAGTTTCAGCATCATTGTCAAAAACGCCTTTCTGTTTTCCCAGCGTATTTACTGTTTGGTGGTCATAACTAAGTACTCGTGATAATTTCCAAATCTTGTTTTTTAAAAGCCAGACATGGGTAAATTTGGCGGTGCTGGCAAACCGTTCAGGTTTTCCTTTTGAAGTTTCGTAAAAACGATGAATTCCAGTTTGTACAGCGCCGTATAAAATGCCGTTTTTGTAAAGCGGATAAATTTCTGTGCTTCCTTCAACTAGTTCTCTTCGCGATTGATACGTTTCAGGCGAAGAACATAATCCCTTTTTAAAGGTTTTAAGAAATCTTTTTTTGTCAGAAATACTGTCTTTGTCGTGAAAGAACTCAAAATCGTCAGACGTCAAGTCTTCAAATTGTTTGATGTTGCAAGTGTTAAAACTGATATTAAACAGCAGACTGTCCTGCGCCATAATAGTTTTGTACAATTCGGATTGTTTGTTTTCCTGCGAAAATCCGTTTTGAGTTTGAAAGAATACAACTGCCAAGAGCAGAAACTTGATTTTTAAAATTTGATTGATGAATTTCATTTGTGATTGATTGATTGATTGATTGATTGAATTTTTAAATGTAATTAATTAACACATAGAAACATAAGTGGTGTTTTGGTGAAAATGAATATAAAAATACATTCTTTTTAAACACGACCGTATAGAATTTTGTAATAGGTGGAACACATTTAAAAGTGTTTCAAAAATCTTGTTTCTATGTGTTAAAACTAAATTAAACGTTCGACAAAAATACTGTAGGTTGCATTTTTAAAATTGTACAAAAACGAAATTTCATCTTTTTTTTGAAAGAAAATAAGAGTCGGGATTGAATGTTTTGGGAGTAGTTTTGGTCACATCTTTGAATTTTCGAATAAAATGCGACTGGTCAAAGTATTTATTGTAAAGCGCAATTTCGGTAAGACTCCTTTTTTCAATATCTGTATCGATCATCTGATCGACCGATTTTCTGAATTGCAGAATCTGAATGTACTTTTTTATGGTAAGTCCGGTAGCCGATTTAAATTTGATTTGAATTAGGCGCTGAGAAAAATTTAATGTTTTTACGATTTCAGAAACCGAAATTTCATTCTCGCTTAACTTGATTATTTCGCAGACTTTTTCAATGCTATTTTGGTCGGGATTTAAGTCGACTGTTTTTTCAAAATAGCTGTTTAGGTTTTCTAAAATCGTTTCAACGGCATCTTTTAAGTTGATTTTGAAAGGTAATTCAGAAACAGCAATTTCAATAATTGAATCGGTAAAATTGCTTAAATCGTATTGAGGAAAAATCGAAAGAGTCCAAGCGTGAAGCTGAATTATTGTGACTTTTGTTTGAGGTCGAATATTTACCAGAACCTTGTTGGTCATCTGAGAACAAAAGTAAAAACCTTCGTTCATCTCGTACTTCTTTTTGCTGGTGTGTACTTCAATCGCATTACCGCAAACAATAGCGAGATTAAAACAGCCGTTTGGTAAAACCAGTTTGTTTTCGATAAGATTTTCGCCCGCGCTGTTGTCCAGACACCATATCTTACTGACAAATCTTTCAGATTTTGGAGAAACATAATATTCTGAATAAAGGCTCATGTGTAAGTCTACAGGTTTTCGATTTCTTTGTTTTTGCTATTGTCTTTACAAAGAACGGCAATGCTTATTATAAGTAGGCTAAGATAAATTGAAATAGGAAATCCAATTCCTAATTCATGTTGGGTTATCTTATCGAGAAGCTTTGAAAGAGCAACAAAAATTAGTGCCGCAATTAAAGACATTAAAGTTATTGTCCAAAAAGCTATTTTATTGTCGGGAAAAGAAACTACCAGCCTGATAGCGTTAAATATAAGAAATCCTGTTGCTGCCAACGAAATTACAATTGCGAACCAGCCTATAAAAACAGAAAGTAGCATAGCCAGCATAAAAGTTAAAAATACAATAAAACAGGAAACAAATAAGGCAATAAATAATGTAAAAAAATCAGCAACCTTGTTATTAGAAAAAAAGCGGACTAGAATAAACGGAAAAATACAACAGTACCCAAAAGATGTCAATAAACCGCGGTCATTTTCTCGGTCTATCTTTATGCAGAGCAACATCCAAGAAATAATAAGCAGTAGTGAGAAGGCGGTAAAAAAGATGTTTTTTCTGTTTGACAAATACTTTATTTCTGTACTTAGTTTCATAATCATTTTTGGATGGTTAATTTACAAGCTAAAGTAATTAATATTCATATAACATATAGTGAAAACGATAATCAAAATGTTTTTGATTTCAGAGGTTATATTTAATCTTATAAAAATGATTCTTGTACTGAAAACGAGTCTGCATGAGGGATAGGAGCGGTATCCTTTTGTGCCGGGGTTCGGCACAAAAGATATAGCGGATAGCCCGACCCCGCTCCCGAGGCTTCGGGAAAGCGGGGGCATGCCCTGATAAATCTAATGAGAAGATTCAAATATTTCCTTTATTTTTAAGGTCTTGTGGTTTTATTACTTATTTTTACAATCTTATTATTATATTTTCGTTGATGCAGACTTCATTAAAAATTGCCGTTGTCGGTTCTGGATTAGTTGGATCGCTTTTGGCAATTTATCTTAAAAAAGCAGGCCATACCGTTCATGTTTATGATCGTAGCCCTGATATTCGTAAAATAAATTTTTCGGGACGCTCTATTAATTTAGCGATGTCAAACCGTGGCTGGAAAGCGCTTGACGGAGTTGGAGTGGGAGATGCGGTTCGCGAAATCGCTATTCCGATGGACAAACGCGCTATTCATTTAGTTGATAAGCTGAATTTTCAGAATTACGGTCAGGAAGGAGAATCTATTTATTCAATTTCTAGAGGAAAGCTGAACCGAAAAATGATAGACTTGGCAGAAAATGCTGGAGCTGAATTCCATTTTGAACAAAAAATCTGGGATGTAACACTAAGTGATGCGACACTGCATATCGGAGAAACCGAAAGAGGAGAGTGGGAAGAACGAAAATACGATATGGTTTTTGGCGCCGATGGAGCTTTTTCGAGAATTCGCCACAGAATGCAGCGCCAGAGCATGTTTAATTATTCGCAGGAATTTTTAAATATGGGTTACAAAGAATTAAACATTCCGGCAAATGCAGATGGAAGTCATAAATTAGATAAAAACTCTTTCCACATTTGGCCAAGAGGCGAATATATGCTTATTGCGTTGCCAAATCTTGATGGAAGTTTTACGTGTACTTTATTTATGCCTTTTGAAGGAGAAAATTCTTTTGAATCTTTGACAGACCGAAAAATGGTCGAGAATTTCTTCGAGAAAAATTTTCCAGATTCAATTGAGGTTATTCCGGAATTGGCAAATGATTTCTTTAAAAATCCAACAAGTACGCTTGTTACGATGAAATGTTTTCCTTGGACTTACGAAAACAAGATTGCCTTGATTGGAGATGCCTGCCACGCAATTGTGCCTTTTTATGGACAAGGAATGAATGCCGGCTTTGAAGATATTACAGTTCTAAACGAAATGATCGAAAAATACGGAGACGACTGGAAAAAAATCTTTACAGAATACCAGATTTCACGCAAACCAAATGCCGATGCAATTGCAGAACTTTCGTATCGCAATTTTATGGAAATGAGTACCAAAACGGCAGATGAAAAATTCTTGCTGCAGAAAAAGATTGAAAAAATCTTCTCAGATAAACATCCAGATAAATGGATTCCGCTTTATAGCCGTGTTACTTTCAGCGACAGACCTTACGCAGAAGCTTTAGCAATTGGTGATTATCAAAACGGAATTATGGAAGAAGTTCTGAGAATGGAAAATATTGAAAATATCTGGAATGGTCCAGAGGTTGAAAACAAAATTCTGGCATTGCTGGAACAAGCTTAAAATTTTTTAAACTATATAAGTGATATAAGTAAATATAAAACTTCGCATACAATAAACCCGACAGATTCAAAATCTGTCGGGTTTGTTTGTTTATAAATATATAGGTAGGATTAAATGAGCTTATATAACTTATATAGTTCATTTTTATTTGCTTTTCATGAATTTTGACAAAACACCAAAAACTCCTCTTATAAAGGTAGCACTTGTTACGACTTTTAAAACCGATTTGGTTACTACTTCTGTGGTGCTTGGTTCAGCTTTAGATGATCTGCTTGGTGCTTGTTGTTCTGCTGCCGTTTGAGTTGCTTCGTCAATTTTTTTGGTCAGCATTTCGTAGGCACTTTCGCGGTCTATTTCTTCGCTGTATTTTTTTACCAGTTTTGATTTATTGTTTATTTCGTCAATTTCAGAATTAGTAAGAATGTCCATTCGGCTTTGCGGAGCACGCATCATGGTCGCCACAAGAGGAGTGGGTACACCTTTTTCATTAAGCGCAGTCACGAGAGCTTCACCAATTCCGAGACTGGTTAGCAATTCGTCCGTTTTATAGTATTCAGAAGTTGGATAGTTATCAGCCGTTTTCTTAATTGCTTGACGGTCGTTTGCAGTAAAAGCTCTTAAAGCATGTTGGATTTTTAGTCCCAATTGAGCCAGAACACCACTCGGAACATCCATTGGGTTTTGTGTCACAAAATAAACACCAACACCTTTCGAGCGGATCAGTTTTACAATTGTTTCAATTTGTTCTAATAAAGCTTTGCTCGCTTCATTAAAAATCAAATGGGCTTCATCAATAAAAATCACTAATTCAGGCTGAGCCGCATCGCCCTTCTCGGGCATTTTTTGATAAATCTCAGCAAGAAGGCTTAACATAAAAGTCGAGAACAATTTAGGCTTGTCCTGAATATCCGTCAAGCGAATGATATTTACGTAACCTTTTCCGTTTTCATCAATACGCATTAAGTCATCGGTTTCAAAAGAAAGTTCACCAAAAAACAAATCACCTCCCTGTTGTTCAAGTTCAATAATCTTTCTTAAAATAGTTCCCGTTGTAGAAGTCGATATTTTACCATAATCGGCAGTGATTTCTTCTTTGCCTTCTTCGGTAATATAATTGATAACCTTTTTGATGTCTTTCAAATCCAGTAGAGGCATTTGTTTATCATCACAATATTTAAAGATAACCGCAACAACGCCTGCCTGTGTATCATTAAGGTCTAAGATTCTTGAAAATAAAACAGGACCAAATTCTGAAACAGTCGCACGGAGGCGCACGCCACTCTGTTTTGACAGAGACATGAGCTCGACAGGAAAAGAAGATACATTATAAGGTATGTTTATTTTAGCATGGCGCTCGGTAATAAAACCTTCTTCTTTTCCTTCTTTTGCAATACCGCTGAAATCTCCTTTAATATCCATCATCAATACCGGAATTCCAGCATTAGACAATTGCTCAGAAAAAACCTGAATTGTTTTTGTTTTTCCCGTTCCGGTTGCTCCGGCAATAAGGCCATGGCGGTTTAGTGTTTTAAGCGGAATCCTTACAGCAGCTTCAGCAACGGCTTCACCATCTAAAATCGCACCGCCTAGGGTTATAGTGTCGCCTTTAGCTGTATATCCGTTGTTAATGTGCTCGATAAAATTATCTTTTTTATTCATTTTTTTATTTGTAATTTAGATGATTATAAGATTATTGCTTGATTTTAGTGGTGTTTTTATGTGGTTTTTTTTAGTAAGAAAAAGCCTTTTTTGATTGAAAAATTAATAAAAAAAAAATTCTCAGCTTTTTAAGAAGATATCAATGGAATCTTTGAATATTTACTAAAACGTTGTAATTTTTCTAATTATCGTCCTGTTTTTTGTTTTATCTAAAAAATGATGTCGGCAATTTAATGAGATATTTTTTAAATTGAAGTTAAATTTCGGTCAATTAAATTAAAAAAAGTTTTTTTATTTAAACTAAACGTATAAATTTGCTCCTCTACAAGTTAAATATAACTAAAAAATAAAAATTATTTAAAACTATTAAAATTTAAAAAAAATGGCAAACGTTAAAGTTAAAAAAGAGAGCACTTCAAATGGGGGAGGAATGATTACAGGGATCATTATTGTAGCGTGTATCTTAGTTGGGTTTTTAATTTGGAAATTCGTGATGGGTTCTCCTGCTAACTTTGAAGGTGGGAATCCTGAAACAGGTCACCCAATCAATACTTTAGGGATGGTATATAAAGGAGGTTTCATTGTACCAGCATTATTAGGTATGTTTTTAATGGTTGTTGTTTTTTCTATTGAAAGATTTATCGTTATCTCTAAAGCTGCTGGAAAAGCAAATTTAGATACATTCATGAAAAATGTTCAAGGAAGCATTAAAGAAGGAAACATCGAAGCTGCTATCGCTTCTTGCGACAAACAACAAGGTTCTGTTGCAAATGCAATTAAATCTGCTTTAATTAAATATCAGGATGTTAAAAAAGAAGGATTCAACAGTGAAGAAGCTTCTGAAGTAATCCACAAAGAAATCGAAGAGGCAACTTCATTAGAAATGCCAATGTTAGAGAAAAACATGACTATTATCTCTACTTTAGTATCTTTAGGTACATTAGGAGGATTATTAGGAACTGTATCAGGTATGATTAAAGCGTTTGGTGCGTTAGCTTCTGCTGGTACTCCAGACCAAGCTGCTCTTGCAACAGGTATCTCTGAGGCACTTATCAACACTGCAACAGGTATCTCTACTTCTGTATTAGCAATTATCTCTTACAACTTCTTTACTGCTAAAATTGACGATTTAACTTACTCTATCGATGAGGCTGGTACAACTATCGTTAATACTTACAGAAAATTCAGAGGAAGTTTAAGACAATAATTAATTTTTGATATTCAATTTTTATATCAAAATAAAATAAAAGATAATGGCTAAAATAAAAATGAAAAAAAAGTCGACATCGACAGATATGACTGCGATGTGTGATGTTGCATTCCTTTTGCTAACGTTCTTTATTTTGACCGCTACTGCTAAAGTGCCTGAGGCACTTCCTGTAGACACGCCATCATCTACTGTACAAAGTAAATTACCAGATTCTGATTTGGCAATTATTACAGTAGGTAAAGGAAAAGTGTTTTTTGACATCAAAGGTAGAGAGACTCGTAAAAAGACTCTTGAAGGAATGGGCGCTAAATACGGTCTGACTTTTACTGAGGACGAAAAAGACAAATTTGCATTGATGGATGATTTTGGTGTGCCAATTACAGGTCTAAAGTCAATCATTGAAATGAAAGCAGCGGACAGAAGCAAAGCACAGCAAGGTGGAGTTCCAATCGATTCTACAGATAACCAATTAAAAGATTGGCTTTTGGTAGCGAGAAGAGCGACAATTGACCTTAGCGGAGGAACTAAAGAATTGCAGATTGCAATTAAAGGAGATGCTAAAGAGGAATATCCAAAAATTAAAAAAATTATGGATATTTTGCAAGATCAAAAAATCAATTCCTTTAACTTAGTTACAGGTATGAGAGGAAAAGACTTTTAACTAAAAAAAATACACTAAAATGGCTGAATTAAATACCGGCGACGGTGGTGGTGGCAAAGGTGGTAAGGTAAGAAGTAAAAAGCAAAGCTCGAAAGTCGATTTAACGGCGATGGTGGATTTGGCTTTCTTATTGATTACGTTCTTTATGTTGACTACTTCGTTGTCAAAACCTCAATCGATGGATTTGTCTTTGCCAGATAAAAATCCTGACGAGACAAAAAAAGATGAAACGAAGGTAGATGAGAATCGTACCATGACAGTAATGCTTAAAGCTGACAATAAGATGACATATTATATGGGATTGTTGGAAGCTCCGAAAGTAGGGCCTAAAGATATTGCATATGGTAAAGATGGTATCCGTAAAGAATTGTTAAAACAAAAACAAAGTGTTTTGGCTTATTCTGCTGCTAAAGGCAACCCAGGAAAAGGTATAATTGTAATCATCAAGCCAACAAAAAAATCAAATTACCGCAATTTGGTTGATATTTTGGATGAAATGGCGATTACTAAAGTTGATACTTATGCTATCGTTCCTGAATTTACACCAGAGGAAACAAAATTGGCAGAGAAAAACTAAGAGTAATCTTAATTTGTCAACTTAAAAATCAAGAGATATGAAATTAGATATTATAAAAAATCAGTGGCTTGATATCGTATTCGAAGGACGTAATAAGATATATGGTGCATATGAACTGAGAAAATCAAACGGAAAAACTACTGTGAAAGCATTAGTTATCGGTTCGATTATCTTCAGCTTCGCTATTGCAGCTCCTCTTATTGCAAGTCTTTTACCAGAATCTACTGAAGTAGAAGAAAATAAAGATATTAAGATTGCAACGGTAAAATTACCTCCTAAAAAAGAGGAAGTTAAACCAAACCAACCACCACCGCCACCACCGCCACCAAAAGTGGATCAGGTGAAATTCGTAAAACCTGTGGTTGCGAAGGCTGAGGAAGTAACTGAAGATCCACCAAAAATTGTGGATTTAAAAGACAAAAAAGTTGGTGATCAAACTATCAAAGGAGACCCGGATGCAGTTTTAACTGTAGATGAACCAGTAGGTACAGGGCCAGTTTCTCAAGTGGTAGAAGAAGATAACCAAGTTTATAACACAGCTGGTATCGAAGTAAAACCAGATTTCCCTGGAGGGATTGAAAAATTCTACAAGTTCGTAGGGAATAACTATAAAACTCCAGAAGAAGAAGGTTTAAAAGGTAAAGTTTACGTTACGTTTGTAGTTGAAAAAGACGGTTCATTAACCGACATTAAAGTTTTAAGGGATATCGGTTACGGTACAGGAGCAGAAGCAATTCGTGTTCTTAAAAAATGTCCAAAATGGACTCCCGGCGAGCAAAATGGTAAAAAAGTTAGGGTTCTTTACTCTCTACCTATTACTATTCAATCTGCAGAATAATGTTAAAAGATATGCTTAATAATATTCAGAAGAAATCGCTCAAAGAGCGATTTCTTCTTGTTTTAGGAATACTCTTTTTTTTGATTTATCTTGTACTCGGTTTAATGATTATGTTTTGGGAAAAGCTTCCTTTAAACATGGAGCCAAAATACAGATATGCTTTCGGCATTCTGCTGATTGTTTACTCAGGGATACGATTTTTGAGATTAATTAATTCTAAGGACGAATAAGTATGTTGAAATATAGTAAGGCAATAGTCTTGATTGTTTTTGTCTTTTTGTTTGCAATGTGCAACCAAAAAAGCAAGAATGAGGCTGGAAATGAAACCATTTTAAAAGGAGCGATTGATATTACTGTTGACGAAACCGTAAAACCAATCGTAGAGGATCAGGTTGCTGTTTTTGAAGGAACTTACTATGACGCAAAAATAAGCTTGAAACCTAAATCTGAGGCTGAAGTTGTAAATGACCTGCTCAATCAGAAAGTTAAAGTTGCTGTAACTGCAAGAGATTTAACTAAAGAAGAGCTGGAAAGATTTGAAAAAAGCAAAATCAAACCAAGGGTAACACCTTTTGCTCAAGACGCTATAGCTTTAATTTCAAGTAAAAGCAATAATGATACTTTAATTGCGTTGAAATCTGTGATTGATTTTATGCAAGGTAAAGCTGACTCAAGAATAAAAGGGCTGGTTTTTGATAATCCAAACTCAAGCACAGTTCGATATATGAAAGAATTGGCGAAGGTAAAAGATGTTCCGAATACTGGCGTTTTTTCATTCAAAACAAATGATGAAGTAATTAAGTTTGTTTCAGAAAATGATGGAATGATTGGTGTTGTTGGTGTAAACTGGCTTTCACAACCTTCTCCTAATATGGCTGAAGTTATAAAGAAAATTAATGTCTTAAGCGTTAAAGGTTTAAACGATAATAAATATTACAGTCCGACTCAAAATGACTTAGCGAAAGAGAAATATCCTTTGGCACGTGATTTGTTTATTATAAATTGTCAAGGTTATACTGGACTAGGGATGGGGTTCTCTTCATTTATAGCTGGAGAGATTGGACAAAGAATCGTTCTTAAATCAGGACTGCTACCGTATAAAATACCTAGCAGAAAACTTAAGATTAGAAACGAAATTATAAACGATAAAGAATAAATTAATTATTATAAAGATGAATAAATTTAAAATTTTTAGTCTTGCCTTGGCTGCTTCAGCTACTGTAGCAAAAGCGCAGGACATCAATCAAGCAAAAAAAGCAATCGATGCTGAACAATTCGAAAAAGCAAAAACGCTTCTTAAATCAATCATCAAAGCAAAACCTTCTGATGGTGAGGCAAATTTTGTTTTAGGAACTGTTTATCTAAATCAATCTGTAGCTGATTCTGCGAAAATTTATTTCGACAATGGATTACAGGCTTCAGATAAAAAGAACTTAAGCTATATTGGTTTAGGACAATTGGATCTTGATGCAAAAAATACAGCTGCAGCTCAGGCTAATTTTACTTTAGCAACAAAAGATATGAAGCGTAAAGATGTAAATGAGTTTATTTACATTGGTAGAGCTTATATGAACTCTGAGAATCCTGACTACAAAAATGCAATTGCAGTATTACAACGTGCATTGGCAATTGAGCCACAAAATGCTCAGGCTCTTTTGGCTATCGGAGATGCTTACTTTGGAGCAAACAATCAAAACGATGCTTACAAAGCTTACCGTGATGCATTTACAGCAGACAATACTTTGTTGAGAGCTAAAATGCAGTCTGGAGTTTTGTTGAAAAATGCTAAGTCATATGATGAAGCAATTAAATCTTTTAATGAAGTTATTGCTCTAGATGCTAACTACGGACCAGTTTACAGAGAGCTTGCTGAAACATATTACAAATGGGCAAGAAACAAACCTTCTACTTCTAAAGTTAATTTGCAAAATGCAATTACAAACTATGAGAAGTATTTAAGTTTAACAGATTACTCTCTTGATTCAAAAATGCGTCACGCTGATTTCTTGGTTTTAGTAAAAGATTACAAAAACCTAGAAGTTGTTGCTAACAAAATGATTGCTCAAGATAAAGTTAACCCTAGAATTTTCAGATATTTAGGATATGCTGCTTACGAAAACGGAAATGTTGATGTAGCTATTAAATCTATCGAAGATTATATCAAAGCGCCAGGAAATAAAGTAATCGGAAGAGATTATTTGTATCTTGGATTATCTAAAATTAAAAAAGGAACTGCTGCGGATGGTGCTGTAGAGCAAGCTGCTTTTGATGCTGGTGTTGCAGATATTAAAAAAGGAGTTGAAATGGATCCTGTAATTGCTGAAGAATTAGCTGATTTTGGTAAAGCTTTATTCGGTAAAAAACAATACGCTCAAGCAGCAGCTATTTTTGAGATTGGGGCAAGTAATAAAGAATCTAAAAATTATTTAGATGATTCTGTTTACTACGGAATTTCTATTTACTACGGTAACGCAGGAAAAACTGCTGAGACTCGTGATAAAGTTGCTTTAGAAGCTGCGGATGCTACTTTTGACAAAATTTTAGTTGCTTCTCCTACTTATGATGAAGCATACCTTTATAAAGGAAGAATCAACAGTTTATTAGATAAAGACGATTTGATTATCAAAAATTACGAAGAGTACATTACTAAAACAACTGCAAAAGGTGCTGAAGAATTAGCTAAACCTGCTACAGTTAAGAAAATAGTTGAGTCTTATAATTCAATCGCTGCCGCTTATGCAAATACAGACAAAGCTAAAGCAATTGAATACTTCAATAAAACTTTAGTTTTGGATCCTGCAAATACTTATGCAGCGCAATCTTTAAAGTCTTTGAAATAATTTAGACCTTTAGTCTATATAGAAACCGGTAGTTCAAAAAGCTACCGGTTTTTTTGTTCCATATTTTATTGACTATCTTTGCACTTTAAAACAAAGTAATGTTATCAAAAGAAATACAGTTAGAAGTTAATAAAGGAGCTATGCTTCCATTGATGGAGGAGTTTTATACGATTCAAGGAGAAGGTTTTCATACAGGACGTGCAGCTTATTTTATTAGAATTGGAGGATGTGATGTCGGGTGTCATTGGTGTGATGTAAAAGAAAGCTGGAATGCAGAACTTCATCCGCCAACAAGTATTGATCTGATTGTGAAAAATGCTTCAAGCTATGCAGATACTGTTGTAGTAACGGGGGGCGAACCATTGTCTTGGGATATGACTTTGCTTACTCAGGAACTGAAAAATAAAAATCTTAAAGTTCATATTGAAACTTCGGGTGCTTTTCCGTTATCGGGAACTTGGGATTGGATTTGTCTTTCGCCAAAAAAGAATAAATTGCCGACACAGACTGTTTATGATAATGCAGATGAACTTAAAGTTATAATCTACAACAAGCATGATTTTATATTTGCAGAAGAACAGGCAGAATTAGTAAATGATAATGCAATTCTCTTTTTACAGCCAGAGTGGAGTAAAAAAGAAGAAATGACGCCGCTTATTGTAGATTATGTTATGAATAATCCGAAATGGAGAGTTTCCCTTCAGACTCATAAATACTTGAATATACCTTAAAACAAAAAATCTCTTCTAATGAAGAGATTTTTTGTTTAAATGATAAACAACTGTGTAAAAAATAATCAGATTGTTTATTGCCAGTTTTTATATTTTTTTAAAGTTGTAATATGCGCTAGATGATGATTCCCGTGCCAGGCATAAGAGCCGATAATCTTTTTGATTTTATTTTCTGAGTTGTCAGAAGGATGGATAAACGTTTTTTCTAAATCTGACTCTGTTAAATTCTTCATTATAAAAGCCAGACGCGCATGAAGACCTTTTAATAAATTTAGGGTTGGCTCTATTGGCATTTTTAAATCATCAGGAAGTTCTGCCCATAAAACTTCATCATAAGCTTTAATTACCGGATTGTTTTCGGTCAAGGCCCACTTTATTCTGATAAAACAATTCATATGGCTTTCGGCACAATGATGTACTACTTGCCTTACTGTCCATCCATCTGGGCGGTACGGTGTGTCTAATTGTTCGTCAGTTAAATGTAGTACCTCTTTTTCGAGTCTGTTTGGTAAAGTTTCAATTTCATTGATTTTTTCTTCAATGTAAACGATGGAATAATTCTCAGGAGCGATAAATTTCCCAATCGGGTATTTTAATTTTTCTAAATCTAGTTCGGTCATTTGGTAAGTATTTAAATGGATAGTTTTGCTAAATAATCATAATGACTTCCTTCTGAAATCAACTCGCATTTTAAGC
Source organism: Flavobacterium procerum (assembly GCF_042431625.1). Taxonomy (NCBI): domain Bacteria; kingdom Pseudomonadati; phylum Bacteroidota; class Flavobacteriia; order Flavobacteriales; family Flavobacteriaceae; genus Flavobacterium; species Flavobacterium procerum. The sequence goes on from NZ_JBHLYW010000001.1 coordinate 349,971, forward strand.
CGTTTGCAATAGCGGCGTTTTGAAGTGTATTATAATCTAGGTAAAGCCAGTCAAAAGATTCTTCTTTTTCGCCTTTGTACGAAATTGTAAATTCAAGTTCTCCGTAATAATCATTGTCAGATGGAATCCATTTACCCCCATCTTCATCTTCATCAAACATGTATATGATGTCAGAACTGTCAATCAGGATTTGTCCTTCAGGATTTAAAAGTGATTTTAGTTTAGCTAAATACTCATTGCAGTTTTTAAGTTTTCCGAAAATTCCGGTTCCATTCATCAATAACAAAATGGTATCAAATTTTTCACCTTCATAATCTAAAATATTTTTAACCTCTGCCTTTTCAATTCCTCGCAAAAGACAAGTTTCAATTGCTTTTGGAGAGATATCGATAGCGGTAACATCTAAATGTCTTTCATTTTGTAGCGATAATGCATGGCTTCCGGCGCCGGAACCAACATCCAATATTTTTCCTTTGGCGAGTTGAAGCGCTTTTTGTTCTATTGCGGGCATTTCAGGATAGCTTCTAAAAAGATAGGCAACACTCATTTCATCTTCTTCGGAAATAGAGGTTTCGGTAATAATATCTTCCGGTGCGTTGTTGGTTTGGAAATCAAATATAGCTTTCCCAAAAAGATCTTTCATCGTTTTAATTCAAAGATTAAGGTTTCAAGTTTAAAGTTGTGTAATTTTGCAACTCAACTTTAAATTTTAGACTTGAAACAAATTTTAAATAACTTAAATAAGTCTGCCAAAGATAAGCATATCGAAAACAAAAAGTATTTTGATAAGCTCAAAAAGAAACAGCCTAAAAATTTGGATTATATAATGCAGGACTTGCATGATTCTGAATTTAGAAAAACGGACTGTCTCCAATGTGCCAATTGCTGCAAAACAACTGGCCCTTTGTTTACCTTGGCTGATATTGAAAGAATTTCAAAACATTTTCGGCAAAAGCCACAGCAGTTTATTGATCAATATCTTCGAATCGATGAAGATAAGGATTATGTGCTGCAAAATGTTCCCTGTACTTTTTTGGACAATGATAATTATTGTATGATTTATGATGTAAGACCGAAAGCCTGCCGAGAATTTCCGCATACTGACAGAAAAAAGTTTTACCAAATAGCTGATTTGACTTTAAAAAATGTCGCAATTTGCCCAGCAGCTTTTAATATTGTCGAAGAAATGAAAAAGAAATTACCTCTTTGAAAAAATCAAGAACACAAATTGATTATTTAAACGTATTTTTGAAATTGTAAATAGTTATTTTTAAAGTAATACAAATAAATTGAATTTAGAATATTTTATAGCGAGACGGCTTATTACCAATAAAGATTACAAGAGCAGCATATCGTCGCCAATTATTAAAATTGCAATTTCTGCAATTGCAATCGGCATGATTATGATGATAGTTTCTGTGGCTACCGGAATCGGCCTGCAGAAAAAAATACGCGACAAAGTCTCTGCTTTTAACGGTCAGATTATTATCTCGAATTATGATAATAATAATTCTGATGTTACTTTGATTCCTATTTCTAAGAAACAAGATTTTTATCCCCGTTTCAAAAATGTTCCAGAGGTTAGTCATATTCAAGCAGTAGCAAGTAAGGCCGGAATAATTAGGACAGAAAATGCATTTGAGGGGATTGTTTTTAAAGGAGTTGGGGATGATTACAATTGGGAAAGTATAAAGGAATATGTAGTAGAAGGAAAGCTTCCTGATTTTTCTAAAAACTTAAATGAAGATGTTATTATTTCCCGATTTCTCGCAAATCGACTCAATCTGAAAGTAGGCGATCAGTTTAATACTTTCTTTATAAAAGAAGAACAAGGCAAAATGCCAAATGTACGTCGTTTTAAAATCACCGGAATTTTTAATTCGGGTTTTCAGGATTTTGATGCTTCTTATATATTAGGAGATATTAGGCATATCCAGCGAATTAACAAATGGAATCCAGACCAAATTGGAGCTTTTGAGGTTTTTGTAAAAGATTTTAATAAAATTAAAGAAACTGGAATTCAAATTTACGAACAGACTTCGTCAAATTTAGATACCGAAACCATTATTGACAAATACAGTTATATTTTTGATTGGCTTAAGTTGTTTGATTTTAATATCATCGTAATTTTGGTTGTAATGATCTTGGTTGCTACAATCAATATGGTGGTTGCTTTGTTGGTGTTGATTTTGGAACGCACACAAATGATAGGGATTTTGAAATCATTAGGGATCAATAATTGGAGTGTTCGAAAGGTGTTTCTGTACAATGCATTTTATTTAATCGTCCGAGGTTTGTTTTGGGGGAATTTAATCGGAATCTCATTGCTTCTTATTCAACAGCAATTTGGAGTAATACAGCTTAATCCCGAAAATTACTATGTAAATCAGGCGCCTGTCTATTTAAATTGGATTTATATCCTATTGTTGAATCTCCTGACCGTTACAATTTGTTTCCTTGTACTTCTTATTCCGTCTTTTATAATAACAAAGATTTCGCCCGTAAAAGCAATTCGTTATGACTAATCAAATTAGCTGAGAAAGATAATTTGTTTTTCTGTTTGATTAATATTGTAGAACGCATTTCTACTGTTTTTTAAAATTCATTAGAATAGATATATACATATGTTTCAACCCGACAGTTTCTAAAACCTGTCGGGTTTGTTTTTTTGTTGCATATATAATAAGTATAGCGCGCTTTGTAGTTTGAGCATGATTATCTTTGTTTTTTTAAGGAGCCGTTTCCCGCTATGCGCTTCAATCTTTTATGCCTCCCGATAGCTATCGGGACCGTCACAAAAGGATTTCCGCTCCTATCGGGGCCAGGGAGGGGCGTT
>NZ_JBHLYW010000002.1:0-167255 GCF_042431625.1 Flavobacterium procerum
TTTTCCGTCTGTATGTCTCAACATATCAACTTTTGAGAATAATACTTGGTACTCGTTTCCTTCGAATTCTAAAATTGCTTTAAATGCCATAATAAAAATAATTAAATTGTTAAAAAATCTTTTTTTAGAATCCTCTTTGAATTGTCTGACTAGTATTAACAAAAAAAAGAGGCATCCTAACTGATTTTAGAATACCTCTTTTTTGTACTAACGTACTTTTTTTTGATTTGCTTCTTGTAGGAAGATGAGGGTGATTCGCAATCAATTTCTGTGCGAATATACAACTATAATTAACACACACAAACTAATTCGTACTATTTTTCACTGAAAACATAAAAACAACGCTCAGCCCTATCACAGCCATGTGTAAGAAAAATATTTGTATTAAAAATTACCTTCTAATTTACTACAAAATGCTAAGATGGTTTTAATACGAAATCCGTAAAAGATTGTTTGAATTAATTTCTATTTTATAATTCTATCCATAAAATATAAATACCATTATCTAAAAACAGGTAGAATTACGCTTGAAAATTAAGATTTTACTGACTTTATTTGTTAATGAATTATATTCAAAAAAAAGAATAACCCAATAACCAAACCAACTGAATATGGAAAACTATTTACACGGCTTACTAGATGAAGACAACGACCCTATTATCCAGCAGTACTTAAAGTATATTGACGAAGGAATTCCTCCAACAAATAATCCAAAAGACGTATTAATCATTGGTGCTGGAATGGCTGGAATGGTGGCCGCAAGTCTGTTAAAGCAGGCTGGACATAATGTTACAATAGTCGAATCAAATACCCGTGTTGGCGGAAGAATCAAGACTTTCAGGAATTCTAAAGACAAAAAATATTTTGAAGACGACACTGTTTATGGCGAAGCTGGCGCCATGCGTATCCCGACCATACACCAAATGGTGCTCAAATACATTGCTAAACTCGGACTCAAAACTGAGCCTTTTTATTATGTATCTGTAGATAAGGAACAAGCAATTGCACATCAGGCAGATCCAAATAAACCGGAGCCCGTGTTTACAAGAAATTCCCTTATATACGTTAACCGTAAACGTGTTGTACAGAAGAAATACATTCCAAAAGACAAAACTTTTGTTGATATAAACGAACTATTGGGCTTTAATCTAGAAAGCAACGAAAACATGCGTGCCGACCAATTGATGGCCGCACTCATTACGCCGCTTAAGGATTTTATTGCAGAAGATCCTGAGAACAACTGGCCGTTGCTGATTGAGCAGTACGGAGAATATTCGATGCGTCGTTTCTTAAAGGAAAATTCGAGTTATTCAGAAAATGCCATTGAAATGATTGGAGTCATGCAAAATCTGGAGTCTAGGATGGCTTACGATTTTATCCAGAGTTTTATTGAGCAAAATATCATAAAGGATTCTACTAAATTTTTGGAAATTGTTGGCGGAAGCGACATGCTTCCGAATGCATTCTTTAAAGCTCATAGTCTCGAAGAAAACACCTATTTTGACTGCAGAATGACCAAAATGATGCTTGTCAACGACAAAGTAAAAATAGAAGTGGATATTGAAGTGCAACGTGATTTTCAGTTTTATGAAGACGCAGGATTCAAAGCATTAAAAACGCCAGTCAGTGATTTGGAATTTGATGAAATAATTGTAACCATACCTTTCTCTGCATTAAGACATGTTTACGTAGTGCCACAATTCGAGCAGGTTAAGCGAAAAGCAATCCGTGAACTACACTACGATTCTGCTACTAAAATATTACTGGAATTCCGCGAAAAATGGTGGCAGGAAGCCCCTTATAATATTGTGGGCGGTGGTACGATTACTGATTTTTCGAACCGTTTTACCTATTATCCGAGCAATGATTTGGGAAGCAATGGTCATGGTGTTGTCTTGGCCTCTTATTGTTGGTCTGACGAAGCAAGCCGCTGGGATTCTATGGACGATGACGACAGGTATTTTTATGCTCTTAAAAATCTCGCCATCATGCATTCTGATGACGAAGAGGAACAGAAACGTATTATGAACCTTGCCGTGATTAGCTCAAGTATCAAAGACCGTAAAGGCAAAACCGGAAAATTAATCGGTGGCGCAACACAAAGCTGGATGCGTGATCCGTATGCTTATGGCGAAGCAGCAATATTTAATCCAGGACAATTACACTTATTGCAGCCTCATATCATCTCAACTGAATGGGATGGAAAAGCACATTTTGCCGGAGAGCATACTTCTTTGAAGCATGCCTGGATTGAAGGCGCCATCGAGTCTGGAATTCGAACTGCACTGGAAGTCAACGGAAATACTGGTAACCTGAATAATCCTATTTAAGATGTCACAGAAAAAAATCTCCGTTGCAAAATACCTGCAAATACGTCTAGAAGAATTAGGACTCACCCATTTATTTGGAATTGCAGGCAATTACACCGCGCCGTTTTTAAATACGATTCAGGAAGACAAAAATACAAAAATTAAAATCGTTAACGACACAAATGAAATAAACGCTGGACATTGTACCGATGCCTACGCACGTCAAAACGGTTTCGCAGCAGTAGCGGTTACCTATGGCGTGGGCGCATTTACGTTGCTCAATTCGGTTGCAGGTTCTTATGTAGAACACTGTCCCGTACTTGTCATTAATGGAGCTCCAACCAACAAAGACCAGCAGCGAAGCCTCGTTCAGGGTATGCTGGCATCTCATATGACAGGTGATATGTACAGCAACATCAATGTGTTCCGAAACGTTACGGTTGCGGCTGAGCAAATCACTGGTTCATCTGATGCTCCTTATAAAATTGATTCAGTGCTGAATGCCTGTATTTTATACGGAAGACCCGTTTATCTTGAGGTTTTTGAAGATGCATGGCGAATGGAATGCAATCCGCCTGTTGCTCCATTAGCCGAAAGAGAAACATCTAAATGTAAAAATAGTGCCCGCAAGGCTGCCCAAAGAGTAGCTGCAATGGCACGCGGAAAAGAAATTATTTTCTGGGGAGGCATTGAAATCCAGCGCTATGGCATTCAAAAAGAATTTCTGGATCTAATCGAAACTACCAATACAGAATTTGTGACCTCCATACTTGGAAAATCAATCGTATCCGAAAACCATCCTAAGTTCAAAGGAGTTTTTAATGGAAAGGCATCTCCAAAAGATGTTAAGGAACAATTTGAAAAGGCCCAGCTGAAAATCGGCCTTGGCGTATGGACCACCGGCAAAAATCTAGGCGGTTTTGATGTCTGGAAAGAAGACACAGTGCTTGCCAATCACAGCGGTGTAAGGATTGGTGCGTCTTATATCGCCAATGTATCGCTAAGAGATTTTATGATATTCCTGAAAGAAGCACTTACCAAAGTTTCCTTTAGTGCCTACGAAATGTATGATGCAAAAGAACTGCCCGAATCATTTTTTGTAGCAGATGACAGAAAAACAAAAAAAGGGAAACTAGCGCTTACTTATGATACCTTTTTCAATCGAATCAATACTTTTATAGACGAAAGACATATAGTGGTTGCCGATGCTGGTTTTCCTTTATTGGGAGCCCAAGGCATCCGTATTGCAGAACCAAACGGATTTGTAGCACAGGCATCATGGCTTTCGATAGGCTATTCTGTTCCTGCAGCGACTGGTATAAAATGTGCCAGACCTGATAAAAGACCTGTAGTATTTGTTGGAGACGGCGCTTTTCAAGAAACCTGTCAGGCTATATCTACACAGAATAAGCTAAAACACGACACCATCGTTTTTGTTCTGGATAATGGTATTTATGGTATTGAGCAAATGCTTGTTAATCCAAATCCGTTTCGTGGTGCAGACAAAGTAGAATATAGCGTTCCCGATTTAAACAACGTTTATGATTACAACGAAATGCATCGTTGGAAATACGCCAAACTCGTTGATGTATTTGGAGGCAAAGGTTTTGAAGTTAACAATCTCGAAGAACTCGAGCTGGTTTTGAATGAGCTTGACAACATTAAGGTAAATACTATCGTACATGTAAACATACCTAAAACCTCTATTCCTGAAGCAATTGCTTACAAGACAGAAGAACCTGGAGAAGATGAATTTTTAGATAAAGACTGGAGTTTATGTTAGACTTAAAATGAGTTGTTCTTTTAAACATTTAATAAGTGTAAAGAATAGATACGGTATCAGTTCTTGGGAGTAACTACTTTGGAATTGATACCTTTTCTGCCATAAAAAATAAGACGATTTTTAAAGATATTTTACCTGTGTTATCTTTGTGGCAGAATCGTGGCACAAGTCTTTTATAACTAAAAATCTATTTTTATTGTAAAACTGGCATCTGGTTCATCTTCAGATTCTCCCGGAAACTCTTGTAAAATTGTACCGAGCACTACTACTGGTAACAATTCAATCTATTTATAACATTAATTTTAAACTTTTATAAATTAAAGTCTAAAGAGATGAGTATAGCTCTACTCTTTAGACTTTAATTATAAAAATGCTAGGATATCGACCTTAGCGGATATTTTTATTTCTTTATCAACTCTAATTCGTCCAAAGTTCCTTTTAACTTTTTTAGGTTTTCGATATCCTCATTATTAGTTTTGATTTTCATATCTAATATGCTGATATTTCCTTTTGGTAATTCTATTTTTTTCTTATTAATCACTAAACTTAAAACGTTAATTTTCAGTTCTAAGTCATAATCAGCAAGGTTAGGATTTTCTATTGGATATTTTGGGGCGTTCCATAATTTTGGATTTGTTTCTTTGGTTTCACTTAAAACAAAATTTTCTGTAACGATTTCCCCACTCTCCAAAACACTTTCATTGTAACCACTAATGGTGATTTTATACTTAAGGATTTCCTTGGTTGACTTTTTCAAGAGTTCAAAACTAATCTCTTTAGGCCCCATAAGTTTACTTTTCCCTATATACTTGTAATCAAATTCTAGTTTTGGAACCAATTCACCAAAAAAATCTTCTTTAACTATTTGCATAGAACTGATTTTAAAGAGATTTAATGTTTTCTGAACTGCGACAATTTCTTTTTTCTGAAGATTTAAGGTGTCATTTTCTTTTTCTATTTTTTCGATTTCCATTTTGTTATTATCCTTCAAAATATCTTCTGCTAAATCAACAACAGAAGAGTAAGATAAACCATCTATCATTTCTAATGAAATTTCATTAAATGATTTTTTCTCATATTTTTTAGGCTCTTCCCATTTTAATCTCATTGCTTTTATGGCAATAACACGCATCGCTTTTTCTAAATTTGTTTTTTCATTTTGGTCAAGATTTTCTTCAATTTTTTGTCTTGAAATTTTGAAACTCTGCTCATCTTTTCCGTTGAATTTTTCTTTACAAGAAATCATAAGCGTCAAAATTGCAAGTACTAAAAGTTTTTTCATTGTTTATCTGTTTTTTAAAAGTATTATTTATAGTAGGTAACTTCGTTTATTGGTTTTAATGCTTTGGAATTGCCATCATAATTAATTTTATAATTTATGGATTTCATCTCTTCTAAAGTAAAATCATACTTCATATCATACATTCCCAGCTTTCTTATCTCATTCCATGTATAATTTTCTAGTGTTGACTGTTTATAGATTAAGATTCTTAATTTCCTATTCTTATCAAAATCATCATATTTTAAAAACTCTTCATATTCAATTTCCGGCATTATTTGTAGTGTTGGTTTTACATCAAAGCGATTAGGCATAAGTTCCGATTCGGAAAAAATATAAAAAACAGATATTGTTTCTGTAGAATTATTGACAATGAAAAAAGTTCTATCTGGCGTTTCATCTGTTTCGCTTGGACATCCCTGAAAAAACAATGCTGAAATAAAAATCAAAGCCAATTTGAAATATCTAATGTATATTGTTTGTTTTATGATTAAAAAAAATACTGTGAAATACTATTGCATTCTGCTTTGTTTCTGTCTATTTCTACAGCTTTTCCTGAAAGAAATTTCGTCGCATCAAAAATATAATTTTTATCTTTTAGAGTAAAAATATCTCTTAAAATAAATAGTAAAAATTATAAATATAATTGCCTTCCAAAAAACTAAAGTGGTTTTGATAAAAACGGATCAGGCTCGCATTGTACGTGCGAAACTAGATTAAAACCAATTCCAGAAAGATTCCGTATATAGAATAAAAACGAATCATGACTGCAAATTCATACCGTCTGCCATCTGCCGTGTATAAATATCTTTCTATTAACGACGGCCGCTCTGTACCTTTTGAGGAACTTTGCCTATTTCTGTACACTCTGGGAAACGAATCCGCTTTTTCCTTTGAAGTTTTTTCTGCTGAAAAAGCCTACCAGACCCGTGTAATGAATGTATTAATTTTTCTTTCAGATATTAATCTCATTACTCTGAACCAAGCCACAGACGAAAGTTTTATCAATAAGGTCTGTAGGAATTAATTTTTTTTTGTTTTCTAAACTGAAGTATCGAACCAACAGCAAAGAGCAATAATAAAACAAGAAGCGTATTCGCTATTACGGGATCTTTAATATCCTTTGCCAAAGGGTGTCCTAGCGGAATTCTGGTAAAAGTTTCGTTTACGGTTGGAACTAAGGACAGAAAAAAACTAAAAGACAGCCAGAAGTTTTCATAATAGCGCGCTCTTCTGCTATTTTTTCTTTTTGAATTTAGAAAATAAGCTGCTAAAACAAGGAATATTATAAAAACAGAAAAGACATGTCCCGGATTAAATCCTCCATGTTTAGAGAGGCCCAATGAAGTTAATGAAGTAACTATTGTTCCGTAAAAATATATTTTACCAGATAATTTGTTCAAATTGATTTTGCCATATTTGATAAAATCTATTACTGCCGCTACAATTGCAGCAATACCTATTATTGTGTGAAAAATTCCTAAACTTGATAATCCCATTTTTTATGTTTTAAGTTTGTTTGAAAATGCAGAGCAAACTTCCGATAGATTAAGGGGAATAATTTTGTCAATTAGTTCAACTATTTGTCAATTTAGCTCACAAAAAAAGCATCCGTTAGATAAATCTTAAGAATGCTTACTGTTTCTAAAAATAAGTACATAGCTAGTCTAGACCATTTAGTTTCTGACGATAAGTTGTCGGACTACAATTGTATTTGCTGGTAAAACTTTTTGTAAAACCAGCCAAATCATTAAAACCGCAGTCAAATGCTATTTCGGTAATGCGCTGATTAGAAACTTTTAGCAACTCAGCTGCTTTCTCCAACTTTTTTGTTTTGATATAATTGGCCGGCGTATCGTGATATATTTTTGCAAATTCACGCTTAAATGATGATACACTCAAATTATTCTGCTGTGCCAACTCTTCAATTGTGAGCTGCGAAAACAAATTTGCTTCGATTATTTGTTTGAAAGTGTAAGTTGTAGGAGAAAAAAGCTGAGACAAAATCAGTTGTATTGACTCTGAATTTTGTGTCTGAGACAGCAAAAGTATAATCTCTTTTACTTTCAAAACTAAAATATCTTCGTTGATGAGAGAAGGGTTTTCAAAATAAAACAACAATCCTTCAATGTATTTCTGAATTAAAAAATCATTGTTTATTTTTTCGCTTGATTTATTCAATATCACATCCTTGGGCTTTTGAAGCAATAAAGGAAGTTCTCTATCGTATATTTTTTTAGTATCTCGGGATAAAAAGTAACGATTACAATTTCACAATTACGGTTTGACTTTGAATTGTGTATTTGTTTTCCAGAATTGATGCAATTCAGTAATAATGAATAATTAGTGGCAACGTTTATTTGTTCATCATCGATTTGATAATCAACATCTCCTTCTTTTACATATAAAAAACAAGCTTGGTTTGTCACTGGAAAATCAAATTTAAACGGAGGTGTTAATTCAATTTTTTGAATCAGTGTTTTGCCATATAAATCGTGTTTTTTATAATCGTTTACCATAACTTTTTATTTCCTTTTTATGCCGAATATTTAACTATCAATATTCTTCAATTGAGACTTTTTCAGAGTAGGAAACCTAGCGTAAAGTTTTTATCCGTTTTAATAGCGATGAATTAAGAAACAAACCTTTATTAACTCGACAACGCAGAGAAATACAATCGTTTTGATAAATTATTGTGCTTTTTAATTTGAATCTGCTTTTCGAATATTTTATTTCAATTTAGTAACTGGCACAGAAAAGTCTATTTTAATCTCATTTGACACTTTTTTGGACATTCCTTCCTGATTTCCAATTCCAAAATCAATTCTATTCACACTGAAATTACCTTGAAAAGTATTATTTATGAATTTAAACGGAATGGTAATTTCTTTCTCAATACCGTGCATTTTTAAAAGACCTTTTACAGCAAAACCATTTGTTGTTTTAAGAAATTTAGAAGATTTAAAAACAATATTAGGATATTTTTCTGCATCAAACCATTTTTCGTTCTTTGCATGTCTGTTTTTTAACCAGTTTCCTGTTGCTATGGATTCGACTTTAATATTTAAAGAAAATTTGGAAGCTGTTAAATCATTTTCATCAAACAGAATTTCTCCAGTGAAATTTTCAAAATTTCCCTCAACGCTATTTCCTAAAAAATGAATTCTAAAATCGTCATTGATTTTCCAAGTACTGGTAAAAAAAGTAAAACTGCTGAACAGGATTAGTAAACTAAAATACAAAACGTTGATTGATTTTCTCATATTTAATCAAATTTAGAAGCGGCGTGTTCTTTTCAGACAAAATTAATACAATTGTTTGATAAGAAAACTAAGCGTCATGCACTTTTTAAGCTATTTTGATAGCCGCTAAGTTCAAAATTTTCTTTTTAAAATTTTATTCGTTCATTAAAAATAAATCTTATCAAGAAACGGTTTTGTTTTCTAACTAATTAAAAATCTGATCGATCTTTCTCTGCTGCGAACTAGTAAAGCCGATTGCTTAATTTTAGTGACAAAATAATCTTTCGCAATTATTTTTAATCAGGATATATTTTCTAAATTGGTAGTATGAAAACAAACAGTGATGTATTAATTATTGGCGGAGGACTTGCCGGACTGGTGGCTGCTATACATCTATCTAAAAAAAAATTGGCCGTAACATTGATTGAAAAATCAGCCTATCCTCGCCATAAAGTCTGTGGCGAATATGTTTCTAATGAAATACTTCCTTACCTAAAATGGCTTGATGTCGATGTTTCTGAACTTTCTCCAACAAGTATCTCAAAATTTGAATTTACCACAAATGACGGCAAAACCACTACTGCAAAACTTCCGTTAGGAGGCTTTGGCATCAGCAGATATTCACTTGATCATTTTTTATATCAAAAAGCTATTCTATATAATTGCACAATTATTCAAGACACAGTTACCGATATCGCTTTCAATAATGATTTGTTTACTATTACAGCATCTTCGCAAGTTCTAACTTCAAGAATAGTATTGGGCGCATTTGGAAAACGTTCAAATGTAGATCAGGTTTTAAATCGAAAATTCATTTATAAAAAATCGCCGTGGTTAGCCGTAAAAGCACATTATGCAGGAAATATAGATGATGATCTTGTGGCTTTACACAACTTTAACGGTGGTTACTGTGGCGTTTCTAAAGTCGAAAACAACATTGTAAACATTTGTTATCTTGCTGACTATGTAACTTTTAAGAAATACAAAAACATTGAGGAATACCAAAAAAACATACTTTATAAGAACAAACATCTTAAATCTATTTTTGAAAACAGTACACTCCTTTTTGACAAACATTTAACCATAAGCCAGATTTCTTTTGAGAATAAACAGGTGGTAGAAAACCATATTCTTATGATTGGCGATACAGCAGGACTCATTCATCCACTTTGTGGCAACGGTATGGCGATGGCTATTCATAGTGCAAAAATAGTCTGTGAGCAGCTATTAGATTTTTTTTCAAACAGCGAAATATCACGTGAAATGTTAGAAAAAAACTATACTAGAGAGTGGAAAAGGCATTTTGGAAAAAGAATATTTATGGGCAGAATTTTGGCTCGAATATTAATTCATAAAACCGTTACCAATCTGCTTATGTCTTTAGCAGTGTCATTTCCTGGATTACTGCCATTCATTATAAAACAAACACACGGTAATTCTTTAACAGTAGAAGAATGAATACAAATTATAGAACCCAGGAAACCGAAATAATGGATGATTTTTCTCTTCAAGGTGAAGAACTACGAGCAGCATTGGATCAAATTGCGCGTATTAACCAGCTATTGGGTGGCAATAATCTGACTCTTCACGGAATAAAAAAATTATTACAGCAGACTGATACTTTACAAACAATTACCTTGGCCGATATAGGTTGCGGAAATGGAGATATGTTGCGGATGCTTGCCAAATTCGGGAGCAAAAACAACCTTAAATTAAAACTTATCGGCATAGATGCTAATATATTTACCATAAATTATGCAGAAACCTTATCAAATGAATATTCAAACATCGAATATAAATGCATGGATATTTTTAGTGAAGAGTTCAAAACATTAAAGTACGATATTGTTTTATGCACCCTTACCCTGCACCACTTTACCAATGAGGAAATATTAAATATAATCACTATCTTTAATAGGAATGCCAAAACCGGAATTATTATCAATGACCTGCATCGCAGTAAACTAGCCTACAGGCTTTTTGAGCTAATCTGTGTTCTTTTCAATCTCAAAAAAATGTCCCGCAAAGATGGATTAGTATCTATTCTGAGAGGATTTAAGAGAAACGAACTAGAAGAATTTTCTAAAAAACTAAATTTAAAAAACTATACCCTAAACTGGAAATGGGCTTTTCGTTACCAGTGGATAATCGCCAAAAAATGAGTGTAAAAATTATAACAGCTGCCAAGCAGCTTCCGCAATATTCTCGCGAAACTAGTGACATAATACCAATGCTAGAAGTATGGTTGGAAGGACAAGACGAGCGTTTCATTAAAAAAGTTAAAAAGATATTTGAAGGTGCCGCCGTAGACAAACGCTATTCTATAATGGATCCCCAAGAGGTCTTTACTGCTTCTTCATTTGAAGAAAAAAATGACATTTACACCAGAGAAGTTATTACCTTGGGAGAACAGGTTCTAAAAAAAGCACTCGAAAAAGCCAATTGGGATCCGCAGACACTCGATTATATCATTACAGTGAGTTGTACTGGAATTATGATTCCGTCTTTAGATGCTTATCTTATCAATAAAATGAAACTGAGACAGGATATTGTACGTCTTCCTGTAACCGAAATGGGATGTGCCGCAGGAATATCGGGTATTATTTATGCTAAAAATTTTCTAAAAGCAAATCCCCAAAAGCGTGCAGCTGTAATTGCAGTAGAATCACCAACTGCAACTTTTCAGCTTGATGATTTTTCGATGCCCAATATTGTGAGCGCTGCTATTTTTGGTGATGGAGCAGCTTGCTGTTTGCTGTCCTCGTATGATGACGATTACGGCCCAGAAATAATCAATGAAGAAATGTATCATTTTTATGATGCCGAGCATATGATGGGCTTTAAACTCACCAATACAGGTTTACAGATGATACTAGATATTGAAGTCCCAGACACCATTGCCTCTCATTTTGAAAATATTATTCACCCGTTTCTGGAAAAAAATAATCTAGATATCGCTGCCGTAGACCACATGATATTTCATCCGGGCGGCAAAAAGATAATTCATACTGTAGAGGCTCTTTTTTCAGGATTGGGAAAAAATATCGACGACACAAAAGAAGTTCTTAGAAAGTACGGCAATATGTCTAGTGCAACTGTTTTATACGTTTTAGAGCAAATTATGGACAGAAAACCTACACCGGGAGAAAAAGGACTTATGCTTAGTTTTGGTCCTGGATTTTCTGCGCAAAGAGTTTTACTTCAATGGTAATCTACAAATTATTATAAAATGAACTTAACCGATATAACAGCAAAACTTCCCTACAACAAGCCGTTCTTGTTTGTAGATGAGCTACTTCAAGTTGATGAAAATAGTACTGTTGGAACCTTCACATATAGCGAAGATCTTGATTTCTATAAAGGTCATTTCAAAGATAATCCCGTAACGCCAGGTGTAATCCTGACCGAAACCATGGCTCAGATTGGTTTAGTTTGTCTTGGTATTTACTTACTGGGTGATGCTTTTAATAAAAATACGATTGTAGCTTTCACATCGGCAGATATGCAGTTTTTGAAACCTGTTTATCCGAATGAAAAAGTTACAGTAACTTCTCAAAAATTATTTTTCAGATTTGGAAAACTGAAATGTAATGTGGTAATGAAAAATGAAAACGGGCAAGAAGTCTGCACAGGCATTTTATCTGGTATGATTACTAATAAATTATGAGCAAACGAGTTGTAATAACAGGTTTAGGCGTCGTAGCTCCAAACGGAATTGGAATTAAGGAGTTCTGCCATGCTATAAAAAACGGAATATCCGGCATCAAACATAATAACAATCTGGAGGAATTACAATTTTCTTGCCAGATAGCTGGCACACCACAGATAACAGAAGAACTCAAAGCAGAATATTTTACAGAACTTGAACTACGAGGCCTTAACAGCAGCGGTATTTTATATGGTGTTATTGCCGGAATGGAAGCCTGGAAAAATGCTGGACTTCTAGTAGAAAATAACGAACAACCCGATTGGGATAGCGGCACAATCTTCGGTTCTGGGACATCAGGTATAGAGAAATTTCGCGAAAGCATTTATAAAATAGACGAACTGCAGGTTCGAAGATTAGGAAGTACAGTTGTAGCGCAAACAATGAACAGCGGTATTAGTGCCTATCTTGGAGGCAAATTAGGACTTGGAAATCAAGTCACTACAAACTCGTCAGCCTGCTCAACTGGAACTGAAGCTCTAATAATGGCTTATGATCGAATACAATCTGGAAAAGCAAAACGCATATTAGCAGGTAGCACAGGAGATAGCGGTCCTTATATCTGGGCTGGATTTGATGCCCTTAGGGTCTGCAGTTCCAAATATAACGACAATCCCACAGAAGGTTCACGCCCAATGAGCGCGACAGCTTCTGGATTTGTTCCTGGTAGCGGTGCTGGAGCATTGGTGGTTGAAAGTCTTGAAAGTGCTCTAGAGCGCAGTGCACCGATTTATGCTGAAATATTGGGAGGAAATATCAACTCAGGTGGCCAGCGTGGCAATGGAAGCATGACCGCGCCTAACAGCATAGCCGTACAGCGATGTATTACAGATGCAATTCAGAATTCAGGAATTTCTGCCAATGATATTGATACTGTAAACGGGCATCTTACAGCAACTGCCAAAGACAGTCTTGAAATTGAAAACTGGACAAAAGCATTAAATCGAAAAGGAATTGATTTTCCTTATATCAATTCGCTGAAAAGTATGACCGGCCATTGTTTAAGTGCAGCCGGAAGTATTGAAAGCATTGCGGCCGTACTACAACTTAATGAAGGTTTTGTGTTTGGGAATACAAACTGCGAAGATCTTCATCCCGAAATTACTGCACTAATTGACTCTTCAAAAGTACCCTTAAAAACAATTAATTTTAGTCCTAATATTATTGCCAAAGCAAGTTTTGGTTTTGGCGATGTGAATGCTTGTATTATCTTTAAAAAATTCCAAAAATAGTCCTATGAACAGAGAAGAACTAATAGCCCGACTAAGAGTAATTATAAAACCTTACGCGGCCAATACGGAAGCGTATGAAAATCTTACCGAAGACACTGACTTTATTAATGACTTGCGCATCAATTCAGCAAATTTAGTAGACATTGTACTAGATATCGAAGAAACTTTTAATATCGTGATTGATAATGTAGATATGGAACGCATGCTTAGCGTTAAAGCTACCGTTGAAATCATTGAAACCAAATTATCTAAAAAGTGATTGGAAATGATGTCATAGATATCCTGCAGTCTCGACTTGAAAATAACTGGCAAAGAAAAGGCTTTATAGAAAAACTTTTTACTCCAGAAGAGCAACTGCTTATTTCAAATTCAGAAACCCCAGAAATCATGGTTTGGACGCTCTGGAGTATGAAAGAAGCCGCTTATAAAGTTTATAATCGTAAAACAAAAATAAGAGAATACATTCCCAAAAAACTGGTGTGTACATTAGAACATCAAAGCCTTTCTCACCTACAAGGCAAGGTTACTTGTCTTGGAAATATTTATCATACAAAAACAACAGTTTCTAGAGATATTATTCATACCGTTGCCGTAAGTGTTCTGGACAATTTAACTAAAGTCAAAGAAGTAAAAAAACAATCCATTCTTAAAGACAATAACAACATTCCGTTTTTTGTTTCATCAAAAAATAAAATTCAGGATGCATCTGTAAGCCATCATGGGCGTTTTGAAATATGCGTTACAATTTTATAAAACGTCTTAGCTTTTTGTGGCTGAAAAGGAATCAATTCTAAAAAAAAAGAGACGACCAAAAGTCGTCTCTATAATACTATGATTTTTTAAGTTTCATTTATTTTTTCACAACGCCTAATCTAATCTAAAGCTTTACCGGAAACTCTAAATCTTCTATTACCTGCCGCCCGGACCAGTACTTCCCCCTGTTTTTGTGACCATAGAAGTCAGTGTAAAACTTGATGATAATACTGGATTGATAAAGGTTCCGCCTAAATATAATCCATTAAATTCGGAAGCACTCGTCACAGCAGAAACTGTAACCAATTTATAGGCTTTACCCGAGCTGAATTTACTTCCAGACACCAATAATGTCGTAAAACTTACAGGTGATTTGAACGTCATCACTTCGGCATTGTCACTATCTAAAATGCTATATATAGTTCCTGAATTTCCTCCGCTTAAAATGGCAGAAGCTTGGGTGGAAACGCTGGCAGTTGGCGAACTTGTGGCTCCTCCGACACCAATCAACAATCCTCCAGTAATCTTGAACGTATTATTATCGCAGTCAAAACCTTCTTCTGGACTTTTGGCTCCTATCGCAAAAACTCTTCCGCCAGTGACTGTCAATGTTCCATTCGAATCAATTCCATCATTTGTTGTACTGTAGGCCACAATAGTTCCGCCATTTATGTAGATTGCTTCGCCAGCATTGATTCCGTCATCAATAGCTTTAATATAAATTTCACCATCATTGATTGTCAATTTACTCTTGCTCTCGATTCCTTCACCACCTTCGCCCGTTGTGGTGATATTAATGGTTCCTCCATTGATTACAACATAAGGATCGATTGTATCGTCTGTATCGTACGAAGCAACTATTCCGTCATCGGCAACATTAATGGTAATTGTACCATCATTGATAATAATATGCCCTTCTTCTGCTTCGATACCATCACTAGATGCAGTGATATTCAGATTGCCTCCATCAATATAAACTCCATCATTTGTATGGATTCCGTCTGAAGAGGCTTTAGTTATTTTAATTGTACCACTTTGAATTCGTACATAATCATCTGCCACAATACCGTGTTTATTGTTTCCAACAATAGTAAGGGTGCCATCACCTGAAAAAATAAGCTGTCCTTCACTAAAAAAAGTACCTTTTTGGTCTTCTGTAGATGCAGCATAAACTGCACCATCCTCTAATGTGTTTGTTCCACTCAACACAACGAAAGCCCTCTTTCCAGACTGGATATTAATTGCTGGTCCATTGTTGTTTTTGATAGACACGCCGTTCAGCGTCAGCTTGTATTTTTTGTCACTATAAATTTTGAGCATTCCATCAGTTGTGCTGCCGGTTATTTCGTAAGCAACTGCCGCTACTGTTGAAGTAACCGTGACATCAGCTCCAGAAACATCAATTTTTACTCCTGTTACTGCATTTTCTACGGTGGCATTTGTACCGCTAAACGTAATTTTTACCGTAGAAGTAAATGTTGAATTGGCGATTAAATCATCATCGTTTGCTCCAGTTTCTGATGATCCTTCTGCCGTTCCTTTTGCTTCTGCAGCACTGATTGTGATAGGATTCTCTGTTTCAATATTCGCGTCGTCCTCATTAGAATCGTTATCTTTTGAACACGATACAACAAACAGGCCTAAAAGGAAATAGAGATAGATATTTTTTTTAGCTCTCATGTAATTTAATATTTAGAAATTTATAATTGTAAAATGAACATCAAAACTTGGTCTGTAGTAAAATTTCAATCCAGTTTTCATTACAAAAACTTATGCCAGTACAGTGATAAATTGTGGCATTAAACACATTTAAAACAACTTTAAGAAGAAGATGAGAAAACTTGCTTTACTTGGATTTAAGTTCACAACAATATTGATACAAACAATAAATTTCAACTACAGTAGACTAAATTAAATCAAATGATACTGCTGCAGAAATAAAATAGATCAATGCAACTATTCTATAGACAGATTCTGCAATCAAATCGACTTGGCTTTTAAAACATGAATAATTCAAAGCAGGACTTCTCTTCTAGTACATCATCAAAAAAACTCTATATAACATAATGAATTACAATAATTTACCATTAAAATCATTCTACATATAATAGCCTAAGAATTATGACTATTATGTCCACGAGAGGGAGCTTCATGCCAAAAGAGGAATAACTAAAAACCGATAGATTTTTAGTTATTCCTCTTTTGCACAATATGTTATTTTTTAATCTTTTTTAAATTTTAATCTGTTTTTTCCCTGATTAAATAGCTTGGGATGAATCTTGAGAGATACTTTAAAACCGACATTTTTACCATCTGATTTATATGTTATTATTTCCGGGCCAAATGACAAATCAACGTTAATCAAATCAAAACCAATATGAGGATAAAATGAAAAATAAGAATCATTATTTTCATTTTTTGAACGAAAACTCGTTTCCATTCCCGCTTCTATAAATATCAAAGTATATTGCAAATTTGCTGATAATCCAAACGCTTTATATTCAGGGATATATTCAACATAATAATTATGACATGGCCTGGACCAGCCCCAATCGTCTTTAAATTTTAAAAAATTATATCCGATTCCAAAAGAATATTTTTCCAACGCACTATATCCAACCTTTACTGAAGGTCCATGAACCGTATTTTGGCCAATAGATTTTGTTTGAAAAAAGATCAGCAAATATAGAATGAAGCTTAACTTTCTCATCTTTTATAATAAAAGTATAGTTTGCGATTTACGCCTTCACCCTGTTCCACAGCAATCCTAATACTACTCTTATTTCGTATCTTATTTATTGCATTACAGATTTCTATAACAAAGAATTCGCCTGGCTGTATAGTAACAACTTCTGAAGTCCAACGGTCTCTATTAGACACTGAATCATCAGTAAGATGAATATTTTTAATTTCGCTATTCTCTACCTTAAAACTTTTAAAGTCAGCACTTGGTTCAGGAAATGATGCTGTACCTGTATAAAAAAGCCAATATTCATTTTTAATAGGTTCAACAAGAATAACTGTATCTGGATTATGAATCACCTTGTTTAAAATGACTTCAATCTTAAGTGGATCTGTCGTGTATATAGCGGCTTCATATTTAGCAGCTAAATTTAAATCTGTTTGTTTCATAGTTGTTTGATTAATGTTTCTAATTCTTTTTATTAGGAGAGATTATCAATTTTCATTTCAAATCATTAAATAATTATGTCTCTGTTGATTTTTTTTACTTTAGCAATTACATTTCTGCACATTGCCATAAAAAGAGCAAATTTTAAAGGTTATGGGCTGACTCGGTGTTACAAAAAAACATCCAAATATTTTCCAGGATCCGGGTGCTAAAGTAAAGGGAACATGTTCAAAAACTTCCCTTCCTTCATAAAGCCAACTTTTTGTGACACAACCAGTGATTACACTAGTGCTATGCATGTTTGTAAGCCTATAATAACTGTATCCATGCATTACGCATGAAAACTGATCTACATAATAATTATCTGCTCGTAGATAGTTTACAGATCCATCTGAAGCTGCTTCAGCATTTACTTGTGTAAGATTTAAGTCTTTTGTTCTCAAAGAACTAGTTCTTCTATTTTCGTTCATATGATACGAAACGAATTTCTTTATAGGAGTTCCGTTAATTTCGGTTAATTGATCACTCCATACCAATTGATACAATTTTTTTAAGTCTTCAATGTCGGTGTTTTCTAATTTGCTTTTATCACCGTAATTCATAATAGAGAAAGGTGTTTCTGTTCCAAACAATTCGCTTTTCCATCTTGTTTCACTAATGTTGGCGAAAAAATGGCGCAGTCCAAAAATATGCCCCATTTCATGCTGAATCGTTTCTATTTGTTCTTGATAGGATTGTTTGAACATAGTTGGATAGATATAGAATATGTTTTGGCCTGCTCCGGGAAAGAATGCTGATGCCAATACACAACCTGAATCATCACAGTCCTCTACGTGCATGTCTATTTCAAAATCCCATCCATCTTTGACTTCATGAAATTTAACAGGACATGCATCTTTCCAGCCTATTGTTGCTTGCACAAAAAGTTCTCTTACACCATTTTTTGCAGCTTCCGGATTTTTAAAATAACTATCAAAAGATTTACTGAATCTCCAATTCAGAATTACTCCAAAATCCCAGAGAGGAATAAATCCATCTGTAGCGTCTACCCTAATTTTAGTAGGGCTCATATTATCTGGCTCAGGATAGCCTTTAGAATCTGTAACACAAATTACTTTGTTGTTGTAAACATGTCTGTATTTTTCAGCTGGCAAAAATGTTGATGTATTCAAATCAAAAGCCGAATCTGTTGGGGTTGTTTTCTTTGTTTCCATTTTTATTTTAGTTAATAATTTATATTCCATGCTTATCCTTTATAGAAAAGAGGTATCAATAAAGTGTACAAAATCAAGATGACAGAAGTAATTAACTCAAAAGAAAAGCCAAGCACATCGTTTGTATAAGGTGAAGCTGTTGCAAAAGCCCAAATTAAAAAACCAATTGTCGAAAACAGGATTTGGCCTTTCTTCGAAATTCCCAAGACTTTAATCAAGTAAACAGGCGTAAGAACCATTAGGATAAGGATAATGATCCATAACAAATGAGACTTTTCTGCTTCAGGTTTTTGCTTTGCAAAAGCTATTATCAAACCTGATATCGAAACATAAGCAGCGATAATTTCTGCTGGAATCAGCTTTATTAAGCGATCTTTAAAATCATTTGGAGCTACATTTTGCACTTGCAATTGTGGAGCTGATTTAATTTCTCTAGACATGACTTTTAATGTTTAAACCTGCCTACTCTATAACTCCCTTTTCGGCTACCTGGCTGCATAATTTCTAATATGCATTCCAAAAGTAGCTCGGCCAATAATTTAGCAACTAGGGTAAATACCTAAGAAAAATGTAGTTTTTTAACTAATCGTTTAGCTTTTAATAATTTGTGTTTTATTTACAGGAAAATCGCTACTTTAGCTAACGAAATGATTAATAGGGGTAAAATCTGATTAAATAGGGTTTTACCCTACTATGTAGGTGAGTATAATTATAAAATTTGAAGAATAAATTATTAACCCTTAAATAACTTTAATCATGAAAAAATGTACCTTAATTTTAATGGTTATTTTAACCATTGTCGCATGTAAAAAAGAAAAAGAAGACAGCACGGCTGTAGCCACTGAAACTAGTGATTCTACTTTTACTAAAACTAGCGATTCTATTTCTACTCCCAATTGTATAACTTTAGAAGGCTACTATACATCAGCTGATAGTAAAAAAAAAGCAGAATGGGTAAAGCAACGTGGTGATAGTGTTTGTCCCTGCACATTAGAAGAGTCTGTATTAGCAACTCATAGAGTAAAAGGAACTGTAACCAATCAAAAAGAGAAATATGTTATTAGCTGGGGGAAACTTAAAAATATCATTAAAAATTATGGATACGATAAGTATCTCAGATTGGAAGTTAATAATAAAAAACAAGAAGTCTTGGGAGTGAGTATGGTACCAGACTACGAAAATGGAACTTATTCTTTTTCTACAGCTTTAATAAGAAGTCTGGCTAAAAGATATGTTAAGAATGATAATGCTGAATTTCATTTCAGTTTTGCCATATTAGATAAATCTGTAGAACCTGCTGTTGTCATTCAGGTTAATGACCCTAGTAACAGAATATCAGTCAATGAAATATATTTTGACTATTCAACTGATCCTTCAAAAAAAGATAAGAATCCGAAGCTTAATATACCATTATAAATCAACATAATTTGAATATATTAGACATCATAAATCCAATAAAAGCATGCGTTGTAATAACGCTGCTTTTTGGTTTATGGAACTTGAGATGGAAAATCAAAATGCATCGTTATCTCCTCTATATTCTTTTTGTAGTTTTTTCGACAGAATTGATCAATTCTATTTTAGTATATAATAACAGACCTATTCGAATACCATTTAATATCAGTATTATTTTTCATGATATTTTTTGGATGCTCGCATTCAGAGAAAATATTAATCGTAAAAAAATGGCCAATATAATACTCTGCTTTTTTGCGCTTTTTTCTGTTGTTAATTTTATAATTATAGAAATAGTAGACGAATATAATTATTACACCTTTGTTCTTGGCGCTCTTTTATATGTCTCGCTTTTCATTTATGAAAGTTACAGACAGTTAAAAGAAGAAAACTTAATGTATTTTTTATCTAATAATTATCTGCTTCTGTTTGCGCCAGTGTATTTCTTTTTTGGCATGGGTTTACTGTTGGGGTTCAAACCCTTGGGAGTTACAAAAATGCTTTTATTTGGTCAAGTTACACTATATGTTTTCATTGTCAATATAGTTTGTATCGCCTATTATTCTTTAATTAATATCTATATCTACAGAGAAAAAAATAACTACAAATGAATCAAGTCGTAATAGGAATAATAATCGCCTTTCTTTTTATTGGTTTAATACTATTTTTTTGTGTTATTCTGATTCGTCTTTATTTTAATAAGATAAAAAAATATACCGAAATGCTGCATGAGAAAGATCTCAATTTCCAAAAAGCTATTACTCAAACTGTAATTGAAACTCAAGAACAGGTGCTGAATAATATTTCTCAGGATCTTCATGATGATGCCGGACAGCAGTTGACCTACATCAATTTTCAGATAGAAAACATGAAGTTGGATTCTCCCGAACTAGAAAAAACATTAGAACCATTGTCACAATCTTTGGGTAATTTATCAAAATCGATACGAAGCATCAGTCATGCCTTGAATAGCCAATTGTTATTACAGCAAGATGTGATAAAAGCCATAATCACAGAACTAAAAAGATTGCAAAAAAACAACAAAATTGACATTGTTTACTCTTTTGAAGAAATCGAGGTTAAGAAATTTAGTGACAATGAAAAGATAATCATTTATCGTATTTTTCAAGAATGCATCAACAATGTCTTTAAACACGCCAAAGCTTCTAAAATGAGTGTTTTTATAACAACCAGTCCTGATTTCAAAATGATAATCTCAGATAACGGTAAAGGATTTAATTCTGCCGAGAAAAAAGGCAAATTGTCTTTGGGATTGATCAACATGGCAAACAGAGCCAATAGCATAGCCTATGATTTAGACGTAAAAAGTCAGGTCGGATCAGGCACAGAAATTACCCTTTCAGAAAACAAAAGAATCTAAAGTATGGAACAAACTACTATTTGTATTATCGACGATCATGCTATTGTAAGACAGGGTCTAAAAGAATTACTGCATAAAATAGGCAACTACAAAGTAATTCATGAATTTGATAATGGTGACGATTTCTTGCAGGCGTTACCCATAAATCCGTCTCCACATATTTACATTCTAGATTATTCAATGCCTCATATGAATGGCATCGAAGTATTGAAGGTAATTGAAGAAAAAGAGGAAGAATACAAAATATTATTGCTGACACAACATCTTGACGAGCAGATAATCGATGCCGCTTATCATCATGGAGCGAGAGGTTTTTTGCATAAAAATTGTACAGCTCATGATTTAAAATTTGCTATTGATAACATTATTAAAATAGGCTACAACAACGTTTCTGAAATTCTGAAACGCGTGCGTAATTATGACAACAATAGTGGAAAAAAAGAAAATATTAATTTGACGCAACGTGAATTTGATTTCCTCCGATTGGTTTGTGATGAAAGAGAATTAACATACGAACAAATGGCAGAAATTATGAATCTCTCGATAAAATCTATCGAAGCTTACAGAGCAACCTTATTTGAAAAATACAACATTAAGTCTAAAGTAGGACTTGTGTTGTTTTCTTTTAAACACCGATTAACAGAACCTTTTTTGTAAGTCCGAAACTTTGTAAAAATACCTGATTCTATGTTCAGGAGAAAGTCTTATTGTATTTTGACACACATCCAACTTGCCTTCAAAATCTTTTTATCTTCTATATAAGCAATTCCTGATTGTTTAATTATTTTTTCACTTAAACGGATATTTTGTATTACAAACTTTATTTTGTCTGTAAACTTAGCGACCGCATAAAATTCAGCATCTTCAATACTTACAAGACCAAAAATGCCATCAGTTATTCCTAATAGCTTTACGCCTGCACCTCCACATTGTGCCATTGATTCAATTAAGATTGTTCCAGGAATGTACTCGAATTCAGGAAGGCTTCCAAAACTGCCTTTTAACCAACTATCCTTTTCATCAAAAGTTTTAAAACCAATAATGGTCTCATTGGTAAAAGATGTTATCTCATCAACAAATAAAAAAGGCACTCTATGCGGAATTAAGTTTTCAATTTCTTTCGACATGATTAATTTATTTTATTTTTACAAGATAATAATTTATTTCAAACTTATGGTTTCGCAAAAGTAAGTAGTGCCATAAATTAAATGACAATTTTTCTACCACAAAAAAATCTAAGGCCTTTTGCTTTTCATAGTTAAAATTGCTGTAAAAAAGTATTTTCAAAAAACATCATTTATTATAACAAAAAAAGAGCTGTTGGCAAAAACAGCTCTTTATAGGTTTTTCAAGTAGTGTACAAGCTTACTAATTCAAATACTTCTAAAAAATGAATGAAAAACCAATGGTATTTTAATATTGCGGTGCAGCAACCTGAGTTTTAGATTTCATAATTACTTCAACGGTGCTTGGTTTGGCAAAAAACTCTTTTGCAAAAGCTTTTATATCTTCTGCTGTAACTTCGTTTAAGGTTTTCTTATATACAGCATCATCTTTAAACGATTCATTGTTGAGCATCATGTTATTCAAATTTCCAAGCCAAAATGAGTTGGTCATAGTTTTTTCTGCTCTAGCTTTTAAAAGTGTGTTTTTAACTGACTGAATGTCTTCTTCTTTTGGTGCGTTTTTCTGAATTAAATCAATTTGTTCGTAAACAATTTTAGTTAATCTCTCTTCTTTTGCAGGATCACTATCAAAATTAATTGTCATTGAATATTCATCAGACGGAAGACGACTTACCGAATTGGAAACATGAACACCATAACTTCCACCCTCTTCTTCTCTAATTAAATCCAAATACTTTTTAGACAATAATTCAGATAAAATATGCATTGTAAATACATTCTTGTAGTTGTATGGAAATTGTTTCACAAAGCGAATATACACGCTTGCCTTTGGCACATTCATTTCACGAACCAACAATTTCTTAGCAACTCCTGAAGCGGGATCCAAATGATTGTCTACAAAATTTTCTTTTTTGTTTGCGTTTGAAGTTATGCTTCCGATATATTTTTCTAATAATGCAAGGGTATTTTCAGGAAGGTTTCCGGTAAATACAAAAGTAAAATCAGCAGCGTTTTGAATTCTCTCTTTATAAATTTCCGAAGCTTTTTCGAAACTTAATCTTTTCAAAAATTCTTCATTCAACAGAGGCACGCGCTTGCTGTGATTGTAATTCAACTGTGAAATCGTATCCTGAAAAACTTTCGGATTTGTATTCAAGGTATTTTCTAATGAATTGCTGAAACCGGTCAACATTCTTGTGTACGAATCTTTATCAAAACGTGGCGCTTCAAAATACAAATACAATAATTGCAATAAGGTTTCAAAATCTTTCTGATTGCTCGATCCTCTAAATCCTTCTGTTAATTCTGTGATATAAGGCTTGATATCAACGATTTTTCCGTTTAGTTTGTCTTTCAAATCGGTACTTTTAAAAGTGCCAAGCCCCGAACTTTCTACCAAACTCACTGCAATTTGAGCAGACGGAATATCTTCTGTTTTAACTAATGAACTTCCTCCAAAACTAAAAGCTGAAAACAATACCTCGTCTTTTGCCAAAGTCGTAGGATATAAAACAATTTTTGCTCCGTTGCCTAAAACATAACTTTTCGCTCCAGCGATTCCTTCAATTGGTGTTTCTTTTGTTGCTTTAGAACCTTTTAATTCTGTAGCAATTAAAGGTTTATCTGTATCAGTTTCTTTGTATTTATCAAGAGGCATTTTCTTAACCGATGTCATGATGCTGATGTAATCTTCTTTTGAAGGATAAACAACATCGTTTTTATCTGGGCCGGTAACCGTCATCACAATATTATCTGTTGACTGCAATTTCTTAACCGCCTGATTTATTTCGGTCAATGTAATAGAAGCCAATCTCTTTTTTACATTTTCATATTGCGTTTCGATGTTTTCGAACGGAATTGCTTTTAGGAAATAATTCACCAATTCTTCTGAAAGTGCATCATTTTCAAACTTGTCTTTATTCTTCAATAAGTTTTCGTAAGAACTCAAAACTGCTTCTTTGTTGCGATCCAATTCTTTTTGCGAAAATCCGTAACGAATTGCTCTTTCAGTCTCGATCATCATTTCTTTAAAACCTTCCAAGGTCTTATTGTTTTTTGGAGTCACAAACAAATAGTAAGAATCGGTTAATCTAGAAACTTCAGAACTTCCTGTTCCTATTCCTAAAACAGCGGTTTCATTGTTTTGAATAAACTCTTGATAACGTCTGTTCATCATGTCGATGCATAGATTATTTACCAAATCTCTTCGAATGGTTTCATTGCTTTTTACCTTATCAAAATCCTTTTTAAAATATAAAACGACATTGGTTTCTTGTGCTTCTTTGTCTTTTGCCAAAACATAATTTATTCCTTTATTTTTTGGAACAGAAACATAATAACGCTCAGCTGCATTTTTAGGCATTTCTATAGAAGAAAAAGTCTCGATGATTTTCTTTTCGATTGCTGCTGGATCAATATCTCCAACCACAATAACAGCTTGTAAATCTGGACGGTACCATTTTTTGTAATAATCTCTTAAAACCTGATAATCAAAAGTATTAATCAAATTTAAATCGCCAATCACATCTCGTTTTGCATATTTAGAATCTTTGTACAACACTTTATCGGTTTCTAAACGGAGCCTAAAATCCGAGTTTCTTCTCGTACGCCATTCTTCGCGAATTACACCGCGTTCTGCATCGATTTCAGCATCTTTTAAAGAAAGAAAACCAGACCAATCATGTAATGCCAGCAAACAAGAATCAATCAATTTTGAATCGTCGGCAGGAACGTTGCTCAAATTGTAAACCGTTTGATCTTGCGCCGTATAAGCATTAATATCTGCACCAAAACTTACTCCTTTTTTCTCCAACATATCAATAATGCCTTTTCCTTCAAAGTTTTGCGTTCCGTTAAAAGCCATATGCTCTAAGAAATGCGCCAGTCCGTTTTGATCGTCATTTTCTAAAATTGCTCCCACATTTTGAGCAAAATAAAAACAGACACGATCTTTTGGCCATTCGTTATGCAGGATATAATACTTCATCCCGTTTTTCAATTTTCCAGAAACAACTTCTTTGCTCAATGGAACTGTAGTCGAAAATTGAGCGGCGCTTTTAAATCCGATTAAAAGGACAAAAAGCCAATATTTTGATTGAAAGATTTTCATTTGATACTTTTTATTTTTGGGTTGATTGGCACGCGGATTTAACGGATTCGCTTTCGCGAAAACGCGGATTTTCACTGATTTTAGCATAATATTTTAAAAAAAAATCCGTTTTTATCAGCGTCTTTACGAAGTAAATCCGTTTTATCCGTGTCCCAAATTATTTTTTAAAATTCCGGACTCCTTCCTGAAGCCATTCGTAATAAGCATTTATATCTGGATTGTATGCCGATGGTTTGTTCAAATCTTTTTCGTTATGATCCATTAAAACATAATACGGCTGTGCATTGGTTTTGTATTTCAAAATCTGAAGTTCGCTCCATTTCTGACCCGTATATTTCAGGATTTTTCCTGAGATTTTAGAAACAACTTGTTCCTCTTTTGGCAATGGTCTTTTATCATCTACATATAAAGAAATCAGAACCACATCATTATTTAAGACATTCAAAACTTTTGGATCCGGCCAAACACGTTCTTCCATTTTACGGCAGTTTACGCAGGCATAACCTGTAAAATCAATCATTACGGGTTTGTTGACTTTTTTCGCATAAGCCAATCCTTTGTCATAATCATGAAAAGTCGCAATTCCGTTTGGACCGCTTTCTGCACCTTCAGGAAGTGCATTTTTCTCTGTATTTTGAGTCGCTGCATTTCCGAAGCCATTTGGCGATTCACTGTATTGTTTTGCCGGAGGAAAACCGCTGATGTATTGCAACGGAGCTCCCCAAAGTCCCGGAATCATATACACCACAAATGACAGTACAATAATTCCCAGACTCAGTCTTCCAACAGAAATATGGGTCGAAGGCGTATCATGCGACAATTGGATTTTTCCAAATAAATAAAAAGCTAAAGCAGTGAATATACCAATCCAAATAGCCAAGAATACTTCTCTTTCTAATAAATGCAATTGTAAAACTAAATCGGCATTGCTTAAGAATTTAAGAGCTAAAGCCAATTCTAAAAAGCCTAAAACTACTTTAACTGAATTCAACCATCCGCCCGATTTTGGCAGCGAATTCATCCAACCCGGAAAAGCCGCAAACAATGCAAACGGCAATGCAATTGCTAAAGAAAAACCAAGCATTCCGATAATTGGTGCGATTCCCGCCTGACTTGCCGACTGAACTAATAAAGTTCCAACAATTGGTCCTGTACAAGAAAAGGAAACTACGGCCAAAGCCAATGCCATAAAGAAAATTCCGAAAACCCCGCCCATTTCCGATTTCTGGTCGATTTTGGTTAGCCATGAACTCGGCAGAACAATTTCGAAAGCGCCTAAAAAGGATAGGGCAAAAACCAGTAAAATCAAGAAAAATACAATATTAAAAACGACATTAGTTGCTAAAGCATTTAATGCATCGGCACCAAAAATCGCTGTAACCAAACTTCCTAAAATTACATAAATCACGATAATAAAAATGCCGTAAATCGTAGCATTTCTTATTCCGGCCGCTTTGGTTTTGCTTTGTTTGGTAAAGAAACTAACCGTCATGGGAATCATCGGGAATACACAAGGCGTAAACAAAGCCGCAAGACCTCCTAAAAAACTGAAGAAAAATAAAGTCCAAAGGCTTTCTTCAGGGGCTGTTTTTCCTGAAGCAGTTTCTGTTTCCTTTTTTAGAATTTCAGGAGTGTCTTTGCTGGCTATTGTAACAGAATCTGTTGTGTTGTTTGTGGTATCCTGTTTAGTAATTGATTCGTCTTTTACAGCCAAATCAGTATTTTTTTCTGTTGCTATAGTTGCTGTTTCTTCATTTTTAACTGGTACATCCGATTTTTTGAAAGTAAACTTTATTTCTTTTTCGCCTGGAGGAAGACAGCTATTATCATTGCAGACCATAAAAAATACAGTTGCATCGATAGTAAAGGCGTCGCTTGTTTTACGTTCTATATTTTGCGTAAAAATGGCTTTATCTTCAAAATATTTGATACGCATATTAAAAACAGGATCATCGACTTCGTGTCCTTTTGGTTCTACAACAGTGCCCACTTTTTTATAGTTTTTTGAAGGCTGAAATGTAAAACTGGTCGGCGCTGGTCCGCCTTGCGGTACATTTTGCGAATATACGTGCCAGCCCTTGTCAATCTTAGTAATAATGGACAAAGTATATTTATTTTCTCCTATTTCTTTAACCGAAGTGGTAAACGAAACGGGATCGTAAATTTGGGCAGTAAGATTGCTTATCGCAAAGAAAAATGCGATAAAAAGGAATAATTTTTTCATGATGTTAGAGAAATATACTTATTGTATTTTTTTATCTAAATGTTGTTTTAAACACATAGAATCATAGGATTTAGATTATCTATAAAAGGCATTTCATTTGATTAAATAAACATAGATTCAGGGTCTTTAAACTTTGTCAAAGTTGTCCGCAATACTTCCAAAAAGCTATGTGTTGAGAAACTAGTTTCTCTTTTATTATCTTTTAATAAAAAAGAAAAACCTATGTTTCTATGTGTTTAAAAATTTTAGGTCACTTTTTATATCGAATCAAAATCCACTTTGAAATATCGTTTAAAACTTCTTCTGCAAAAACCTCATCAATTTCTTTGGCTTCGCCTTGCGTACACGTTTTACAATGTTGGTACATATGATTTAAGCCGGGATAAATTGTAGTTGTAAGATCTTTTGTTCCCAAATACTTTTTGAAAGACTCGATATTTTCTACAGCTGGAACTTGGATATCTTTATCTCCGTTTGCAATAAAAACCGGAACTGTAATTTTCGGCAGAAAATTTTCTGGTTTATAATGAATGGTGTAACGATACCATTTTCTATCGGCATCTTTTCCGTAACGGTATAAGAAAGTCTGGTCGCGTCCGTCCCACATTTGTACTTCTTTTAAAGTTGTGGTGTCTTGCTTCTGCATCCATTCTTTCAATTTTACTTCCATCGCTGGCTGTGCAGATTCTCCGTCTTTTGTATCGTAAACCACTTTAAACATGATATTGTACATTTCCATCTGTTTGGCAACGACTTTGTCCGAGAATTTATAACTTTTTAGAATGGCTGTATTTTGAAGATTCAGCATTTCTAAACCGCTTACGCCAACGCCTGAAAGACTGATCATAAACTTTACATCTTTGTTTCGTGAACTTACGATTGAGGCAATCATACCGCCTTCACTATGTCCGATTACTCCAATAAAAGATGCATCGATATTTTTATCACTTTTTAAATAAGCAATCTGTTCATCGACATCATCTGCAAAATCTCCAGTGGTTGCGTTTTCAAAATCTCCAGTTGTTTTTCCAAAACCGCGGTCGTCTACGCGTAAAGAAGCAATTCCGTTTTTTGCTAAATAATCAGCTAAAACTGTAAAAGATTCTCTTCCCATATAGGTATAATTACGATCGTGCTGTCCCGTCCCCGAAATTAAAATCGCTAAAGAATATTTCTTTTTATTTTCCGGAATTGTCAAGGTCGCTCCGTAAGTCAGCTTAGTTTTTTTTCCTAGGAAAGTCATATCAATCACCTGATACGGATAAGGTTTTTGCGGATGCTGTGCAAAAAACAAAGGCGTTATTTCGCTTTGCTTTTTTAAAACAACCGCTGCATTTGGAATTGAATAATGATTAAACACACCTTCAACCGCAGTTTTATCGGCATTGTATTTTCCTTTAAAAGAGAAATTATACATTTCATTTTTAAAAGAAATACTGTCCTTGTTTTTACGAACTCCAACCTTAATTGACTCGTATTGCAATTCTGGAAGACTTAATAAAAGAGAATCTTTGGCGGTTTCAAAATCACCTTTCACCACAATTCGGTACGAATGGTATTGCCCCTGCCAGATGGTTTGCGAAAAACCAATCTGACAGCACAATACTAAAATACTGAGATATAAAAAATTAACAATTTTCATTTTTATAACCTTTAACTAAATTATTTTTTCTCAGCTTTTAAATATTCAACTATAATCGAAATTTCGTCAGACAATTCGCTTGGACTTCCAAAATAACCATTAGACATCCATCTTAAATTTCCACTTTGGTCGATGATCATTTTTTCAGGAATTCCAGAGAAATGAAATGCTTTTGAATACTTATCATAAACTGCATCGAATTTTCCTGTTTTTGGATTTTTACTATCATAAAGAATAGTAAAATCAAAACCTTTTTCTTTAATGAAAGCCTGAGTCTGTGCTTTAAAATCTTTAATGTATTCCATTGTATCCACAAAATAGAATTTTACATTATCATCGGCTTTGTATTTATTTACTGCCATATTCATTCCCGGCATTGCATTTTTACAAGGTCCGCACCACATAGCCCAGAAATCTAGAACCACAATTTTACCTTTTTGGTCAGCTAATTTTACTTTTCCGCCACGGCTGCTTTCCATTTCAAATCCATCGATTGGAAGATTGATTAATTCTGAAATTAATTTCTTTTTGTGCTCTTCGTTATTATCAGCTTTTAAAGAATGTAAATAAGTATCAAAATCGGCTTCTTTTTTACCTTCTTTCAAATACAAATCTTTTAAAGCTGCAATTGTTACAGGCGTAATTTGGTTTTGTTTTGCAGCTTCTAAAATAAAAGCTTTTGCTTCTTCTGTCTTTCCTTCTCTTAAAAGCATTCTAGAATAAACCTCGTTGTAAGAAGCATTATTGAACTGCATTATTGGTTTAATTTTATCTAGATATTTTCTTTCTAAATCGTAATTTTTGAAAATTTCTTGAAGTTTTGCATACGTAAAAAACTCTCTTGCTCCAAAGTTCAAACATTGTAATTGCCATTCTTTCAACGATAATTTCTGTGCGTATTCTTTTGGTACAAAAGCTTCTCTGCTTTCTAATTCTGGATAAATAATATCTGCATATTTTTTCAATGTTTCTAAAGATGTTTTCTCGCTTCCTTCCTGATCTCTATCAAAAGGAATCGATACTAAATGCCAAGCATAATCTAATAGAATTCCGTATGACGTTTTTTTAACATTGCTAATTGCATAATTGTAATCTTTGTTTTTCACAATGTAATTGTAAGCAATGGCTTTGTACATTTTGTCGTAAAAAAGTGCTTCTGTATCAGTAACTACATCCTGAAAGTTACTTTGTGGAAAGTTTTTTTCAAAGGCATTGTATAAAGTTACTTTTTTATTAAAATCGGCTTCGTTGAATATTTTTCTAATTTCTAAATCACGAGCCCAAACCCCATTTGGATATCTAGTCACTAAAACCTTTTGAACAGAATCGGTAAAGGCTTTATTGGCTGGTTGTGGCATTAAACCTAATGTTTTCTGAATTTGATACTGTGTGACGTTGCTTAAATTATTTTCGCTCAAAATAAAACGAAGTTCTTTCTTAAAAATAGGTGATACATCTCCTTCGGTTGAAAGCTGTTTGAATTTTAAACCATAAGAGAAAACATTTTTACGCGTTTCAGGATGATACTGCAATTCATATTTAATCCACATTAAACCTACTTCGTCTCTAATGTATGCGCTATCGTGCACAACATTTGGAACTTCATCCATGAACGCTCTGCTTCGTAAAAGTCCCCAGCCCGTGTAAGCTCCTGGAACTTGTGCAAACATATAAGCATGAGGCATTTTTTCTCCTCTATCTACAAGGGTATCCGACTTAAAAACACAGTTGATAAAAGAAGCATGATCTGAAAGCTTCATCTTTGTGGTCCATTTTTTATTTCCATCAGATTTTAAAGTGATGTCGCTGATAAGCCATCTGAAGTTATCAAAAGTATAGACAACTCCATTTACATATTTCGCATTGGCAAGTGGTCCATTAGACGCATCATAAGTCAAAGTAACCTCGTCTCCCGGATTTGGATGTTCTGGCGAAAGTTTAATTGCTAAATCTTGAGCAAATAAGCTTGTGGTGATACTAAAAAGAAATAGTATCAGTTTGAAATTTTTCATGTCTGTTTTTTTATTTTTAGTGCACTCTTGCAACAAGAGTGCACTTTATGTAATTAATCTAATTATGGATTTTGCTGTAAGTTTGGAGCGTAATCGTAGTAAATTGGAGCATAAGGCATTTGGTAACGATCACTATTTGGAGCAAGTGTAAACGTTTGTCCTGCAAAAGTATGCGTAATGGTTTTGGCAAATTCAGGTTCTTTGTTTAATCGTTTCAAGTCGTACCATCTAAAATTGCCTGTTCCCATTAACTCTCTTCTTCTTTCTGCCAAAACCTTAATTAAGGCATCTTTACTGTCTGTTGCTGTCATGGCGACATATTCTGATGCTCTAAATCTTTTTTGTCTAAGCTTATTGATTTCAACCATTGCCGCTTCTCCAGAACCAGCTCTCGCAAGGCATTCTGCTTTTATAAGCATCATTTCTGGTACTGTTGGGCCTCCATTTCGGCTTTCTCCTGTTAAACCTTCTTTCGCATAAGTTCTTCCTATTGTATAATCAAAACTAAATGTACTTGTTGGCTGTGTAAACAATACATAACGTAAGTCATTTGTATCAAAAGTATTAATAAGCTCATTGCTTAAAGATAGAATCTGTGGCGCATAAGTTAAAGAATTGTATCCGTTGAATTTAGATAATATCAATTCTTTATCTAATCTTCTGCTTGGAAAAGAACTAAACTCAAAATCTTCATAATTGTTTAATGTACTTTGAATTGCCAATGATTTTTCTGCATTTTCTAAAGCCAAAGGATAATTGCGCATATACAAATATGTTCTTGCCAAAAGTGCATAAGCTGACGCTCTAGAAGGAAACGCAACATTGTTACCTGAATTAATTGGTTTTAACCCTGAATTTACAGCATCGTTTAAATCACTTAAAATAATATCATATGCATTTTGAACAGTACTTCTTCTGATATTGTCTGAAACTGTTGGAGTTGTGAAAAGTACAATTCCAAGATCTGTTGAAGCAGTTGCAGGATCATAAGCTTTTCCAAAAGCATTTACTAAGGTTAGAAAGATATAAGCACGATGTACTTGTGCTTCCCCTTTAATGGCTAGTTTTTGAGCTTCGGTTCCTTCTTTGCTTTGCATTACTTCATTGATCACGACATTAGTGTTGTACAATGCAGTGTACATAGTATTCATATTATAATCTAATTCACCATCAAAATAAATTTGATCCGCCCACTTATATTGATTTACAAAAGGACGATAATAATCTGAAGCTCCTAAGGCAGTTGTTTGAGCTTCATTTTGAAAACTTATATCATCTGATGCTACATCTAAAGCTCCGTATGTTATATCCAGTATGGCCGAATTATTTAATAGAAATCTGTAGTTTTCAGTTTCTTCTGGTATTAACCTACCTTCTGTTTTGATATCAACGTAATTATCACAGCTCAAAGCAACTACTCCTAGAGCTATTATCGCGATATATTTTAAATATTTTTTCATCTTTAAAAAATTAAAAATTAACATTAAAACCAATTGAATACATAGCCATTGCTGGCAATTTCATGTTAGTTCCTGTGTAAGGTAAAAAGTCAGGGTCTAAACCGTCTTTGTTTTTTCTCCAAAAGAAACCAAGATTTCTTGCTGTAAAAGTTATAGAAGCACCTGTTATAGAACCTCTGTTAATTAAATCGTTAATATCATATTTTAAAGAAAGCTCTCTAAAGCGGATATGATCTCCTTCCATAATACGGTTATCTGAAGAAAAATATCTTACAAGGCTTACACCAGACGAACCTACAATTCCCGGAACTGATGTAGTAGCCTCATCTCCTGGATTTCTCCATCTTTGGTCAATATCAGTATTTAAATCGTATCTGCTAAATCTTCCTGATCTGTCTACATAACCTCCGTAAGTTGGTTTAAACATTACGTAATCGAATTTGTAAGTTGCCAAAATGTATAACGACAATTTTTTATACGTAAAGGTGTGGCTAAAACTTCCAAAATAAGAAGGGATATTTGTTCCCATATATTTCATGTCCTCAATGTCTTTTAAAGAAGTAAAAGAGTTCACGATATTACCAGACTTATCATATACCTGAGTTCTACCGGTAGCATCTAATCCTGCTGATCTAAAAGCAAATACACTGCCCAATGGGTAGCCTTCAACTGGTGGTGTTCCTCCTGATCCATTCAAATACTGACTGAAATTTTGAAAACGGGAATCGGTTACTTCTGTAGTATTGTAAGTAACGACAAGACCTGAATTCCATGAAAAATCTTTTGCTTTTAAAATAGTCGCGCTTAAACTTAAATCAACACCATTTCCAGCTAATGTTGCTGCATTCTGTACTAACGCGTTATTTTGAACACCATAAAATGGAGAAATTGGGAACTCTACAATCAAATCTTTACTATTCTTTTTATAATATTCGATAGTACCGTTTAATCTACTGTTTAAGATAGAAAAATCTACTCCTAAGTTTAAGATTGCCGTTTTTTCCCAACGTAAATTAGGATTTGCAGGCCTACTTATTGAAGCATAAGGCTGTTGCGAAAAATTATCTAAATTATTTAAAGTTATATTGGTAAAAGGAAAGACTTCCATATTGATATTACCATTGTAACCATAACTAGCTCTTAAACTTAAACTGTTAAATAAGTTGCTGTCTTTTAGGAAAGATTCTTCTTTAATATTCCATCTTGCCCCTGTTGACCATAGTGGCGTTCTTCTTAATCTTTTATCTACTCCAAAATTGTTGTAGTCATCTAAACGTGCGCTTCCAGTAATTGTATATTTATTTTTATATGTATAACCTGCATTGGCATAATACGATAAAAATCTTCTGCGAACATCTTTATGCTCATTACCGTATCCTAGCGTGTAGTTAAATCCGTTTACATCAACGTAATTTAGAGATGGAAGATCTACAGAAGTTTGCGTTTTTGGATTATATCCAAATAATGTTCTACTGTCTTGACTTTCTCTGGTTTCTCTAGCTTCTATACCTCCCATAGCGTTAATCAAATGATCCTGACCAATAATACCATCATAATTTAACTGTCCTCTCATCGTGTAACTGCTCGTTCCAAATTCGTTATTTTGATAAATACCTCCTAACGGAATTGCATGTACTAAATCACCATTACTGTTTATAGAAGTTGCCGAGTTAATTCTATCACGTGCATAAAAGGTATTTTCATTGTACATATTATCATTTGATGTACGCGAATTTTCTATAGAATAAGTTCCTACGGCATCTAAACCTTTTAATAAAGGAGCTGTAGCTGAAATGGTTGCACCAAAATTTAATTCATTTGATGACTTATCGCTATTCTTTAATTCATCGACATAATTGTAAGTCCATGGTAAATATCCAGCTTGCTCTAAAGGAATAGTTTGCGCGCTATAATAACGCTGATAGTAATTTACTGAATTCCCGTCATCTCCAACAATTTGATTGTAAGGCAATAACGTATTCGTATCAATTCCTAACGGTCTAAGTCCTAAAGCATTGTCATTATATTTAAAGATAGAACCTCTCAAGTTTGTGGTCATTTTTAAATAATTGAAAAGCTTAAAATCTTGATTAGACAACAAAGTCAAACGCTGTCCACTATTTCCTTTTGACTGAGTTTCTTCTTTAGAATACGATCCAGACATGAAATAAGAATAATCATTTTGTGCACCACTAAACGATAAATTATAATTTTGAGTAGATGAAGCTTGCAGTAAGTATTGTTCTGCCTGTCCATAGGTATTGCGATTACGCAATACATCTAATCCAGCGTTTCTTTGCTCCTCAGAAATAGCACCTCTTTTGTATTGAAACATCAGATCCATTCCCTGACTAATAGGTGGAGCTAGCATGTATGTTATACTTGCCGGGTCTGTAACCAAATTTTTATCTACAAATTCTTGTTCTAAATTTAAAACCTGAGATGAATTCATCAAGGGAAGTTTTGATAAAGAAGGCTTATTAGAAAAACCATAATTTTGAGAAAAACTAATTCTAGTTTGTCCTTGTTTTCCTTTTTTAGTATCAATTACCATTACTCCATTTGCCGCTCTTGCTCCGTAAATAGAAGCCGACGCAGCATCTTTTAAGAACGTAATTTTCTCAATATCATTCGGATTAATAGTTCTGATATCTAATTCTGTAGGTGTACCATCAAGTACAATTAATGGCATTGCATTAGAGCCTGTTGTACCTTCAAAAGTAGATTTTCCTCTAATGGCAAGATTGTAACTATTTCTGCCCTGGCCTTCTCCATATGTCGTTCCGTAAACAAAAGTATTATCAGAGTCCTGAACATTTAATTGCAATCCCGCAACCTGACCTTCCAATCTGTGAAGCACATTATTTACCGGAACTTTTTCTAAATCTTTAGCTGTAATGGCAACATAAGATCCTGTAGAGCGCTCTCTATCAATTTTTTGATATCCTGTAGAAACGATTTTTACTTCATCAAGCTTACTAACATCTTCCAATAAAACCGGATTAATAATCAAGCTGTCTGTAACGGTAACTTCTAGTTTTTTGTATCCTAAATACTCAAAAACAAGAACATCGCCTTTTTTAGCCATGATTTCATAAGAACCGTCAAAATTGGTAATAGCACCATCTTTTGTACCTTTTACCCAAACAGTCGCACCAATCAAAAATTCTTTTTTGGCATTGGTTACAACTCCCTTTATTTTTACTCTTTCTTCTATTATAGAAGCTGAGCCTGTTTTTACTTTTGGACTTAATGAAATAACAATCAATTTGTTATTTACGAATTCTGCTTTATAATTATCCCCAATTAATTCTTTAATAACTGCCATAACATCAGCGTTGTTTACAGTTATATTTACTCTTCTCTGTGCATCAAAAACGTCATCACTATAAAAAAACTCCACATTCGTTTTTTTCGTAATTGTTTTTAAAACATCTGATACAGAGAGATTTCTTGCATTAATACTTACTTTTTGAGAATAAGCAAAAGCAACTATGTTGAAAAGAAAAATTGACAATATTAGGGATTTCTTCATCAGATCAAGAAATTTATCCCAAAGCGCGGATTTTACCCCACAATCTTTTGCGGATAGGTTTTTTTTCATACTTTTAAAATGTTTTGGTTGGTTAATAGATTTCGAACTCTTTTTTCGACTGAACAAATACTCGCCGGGAAATGCTGCAACATTTTCCGGTTTTTTTCTTTTTACTTACTTACGGTTACTTCATACGTTTGGTTTACTTTGGTTATTTTATATTTAATATTGGATGTTTTACTAATGATATTCAACAGATTATCCAGAGGTTCTTCTTTTAGAACGATTCCCGTAAATTTGATCTGCTCTAATGATTTTTGTTCGAACTTCACATTAAAATCATACCATCTGGCCATTTTGGTCAAAATGTCTTTTAGGTTTTCGTTTTCAAAATAAAACTTACCGTCTTTCCATGAAGTATAAACCGCTGGATCAACTTCTTTTATTTTTAAAGATGACTTTCTCGCAACAGCTTGTTGTCCAGGATTTAAAACAACCGCATCGTTCTCTTTTCCGGCTTCCGAAACTTCTACTTTTCCTTCAACTAAAGTGGTCTGAAAGTTCTGATCTTCAGTATAAGCATTTACATTAAAGTGCGTTCCTAAAACGGTAACATTTCCAGAGTTTGTGCTAACTGTAAATGGACTGTGCGGATTTTTTGTTACCTCAAAATAGGCTTCTCCTTCTAAAGTAACCGTTCGTTTATTGCCTAAAAATTCTACTGGATATTTTAAAGATGATTTAGAATTCAGCCATACTTTGGTTCCGTCAGGGAGTTTAAGCTGAAAAGTTCTTCCATTCGGAATCATCAAGGTATTATACTGCACTTTTCCTGCATTTGATTGATTGCGGTCTTCATAACGAATCTGGCCGTCTTCGTCTTTTGTAATCACAACATTCTCCTGACTTGCCACTACTCCGTTTTTCTTATTGTTCAAAACTACTTCTGAACCATCGGCAAGTGTAAGCACAATATCATTCTCATTTCTATTGGCAAGAATGACCTCATTTGTAGTATCAACATTTGATACTGAATTTTGGGTTGTAGAAAAATATCCAATTCCAATAAATAAAATCACTGCAGCTGCAACTGCATATTTATAGTATGGTTTTAGACTTCTTTTAGGAGTGATTTTTTTGTTGACAGACCGCCATGCCTTATCAAGATTTATGTGCTCAATATCATTTTGATAATTTCTTTTTACCCTTTCAAAATATTCCCTGTTTGAGTCAGACTCATTGTACCATGCAGCAAAAATTGATGCTTCTTCGGGGCTGAGAGTATCATTTATTTTCTTTATGATCAGTTTAAAATCCATTTTGAGAATTCTTTTAAATTAACAATTACTTGATGGTAATTTACATCTAAGACAACCGAATTCTATATATGGGTGACAAAAGTTTAAGAAAAAATGAAGAAAAAATTAAATTTTGAATAAAGCAAGATAATTTTCTTACGAGCGAATTGACAACAAAGCAAGAATTACAACCAAGGACTGGCTGATCTTGTTTTTGGATCTTTGTAATTGCGTTTTTACTGTATTTACAGAAATGCCAAGCTCGTC
Organism: Flavobacterium procerum; assembly: GCF_042431625.1. Taxonomy (NCBI): domain Bacteria; kingdom Pseudomonadati; phylum Bacteroidota; class Flavobacteriia; order Flavobacteriales; family Flavobacteriaceae; genus Flavobacterium; species Flavobacterium procerum. Next base: position 38,159 of record NZ_JBHLYW010000002.1, read on the forward strand.
TGCAATCTGATTATAACTGTAATTTTCGATAAATTTAAGCTTAAAAACCTGTTGCATACTTTCGGGAAAAGTATCTATGATTTTTAAAATTTGGTGGTACAGAATGTTTTTTTCTTCTTCTGTAATTAAATCTAGGTCTTCATCTAAAACCAACATCGAATTCAAATCAATCAAATTCAAATCGTCGGTGATTTTTAATGCCTTAAGATAATTCAGGCATCTATTGCGAGTCATTGCAAACAAATAAGATTTCAAAGAAGTTTTGATTTCTATGGTTTCTGCATTTTCCCATAACCAAATAAAAACATCCTGAACAACATCTTCACTGGCCTGCTGATCAAAAAGAAAATTATTGGCATAAACGACCAGCCCTTTATAAAAATGATCAAAGACAGTTTTATAAACAGTTTTATTTTGTTTCTTAAGTTCTTCTAAGACAATATTAATTTCCAAAATAAAAAGTAAAGCCGATTTAAAAGTAAAAAACAAATCTATAGAATTTTACAACATCATCAAACTAGAGATGCTTCTTTTCAATCGAGTAAAATTCTAATGAAGTGTAGGATTACTAATTTTCGTTGGCTTGATACTTCACAAATAATTGAATTCCTAATCCTACGTTGTATTTTTCTTTTTTAAGATTCCATTTTGTCAGATTATTTGAACGTCTGTAAACAGGTCCGCAGAAAACATTCGAACTGAAATATATTATTTTCTTTTCCTTGGAATCTTGATTCTCTTTTTCAACAACATTTATGCATTCAATAGAGACTAAAAAATCATTTTCAAGTATTAGATTATTATTTTTTATGTCAACATCAACATCGCCAGTTTCTTCAACTTCCATAATGATATCATCATTGTTAAGCCTCACTTTTTCAATGTTTGTATCATTTTCTGCATTATAAAAATTAATTCTAAAGGTTCCTTTTTTGTAACCCAGTTCGGCAATTTCAAAATGAATTTTTTCTATTTTTATTTTTTTATTCTTTTGAATTTTGAAAAACTTACCAACTTCAGCTCCTAAATTTCTAGAAGAGAACCCAACAACTACGTGCTTGCTCAGGGAATTGTTTCCTATTTTTTTCTCATTTGTAAATTTTAGAGTTTCGATTTTAACTTCATCTAGCTGAAAACCTACTTGTGTCATCACAATTTCAATTTCCGCATTTTTGGCAGGCAAGAATGATTTCGTTTCATATCCAATATGCGAAACTATAATTATGGCATTTTCCAGCAAAGCTTTGTTGTCTATTATGAAATCACCATTTGAATCAGTGACTGTGCCAACAGAAGTGTTTGAAATTCCAACGTTTGCATAAGGAATTGGCTGACCTGTAGAATCAACGCATTTTCCTTTGATTTGGGATAAACATAAATTAGATTTTAAAATTATTGCAACAAGTATTAGAAATTTCTTCATTAATTTTGATTATTCTTTGGTAAAAGATATTTAGGAGTCAAAAAGATAGTAGCATCTAAGATTTACTGCATTAGGTTTCTAAGTTGCAAGGTCAATTCCCGTCATATATCAATTCATAATTCATTGACTTTAGTTGCTCTAAAGTAAACTCATACCGCTTATCATACAGCCCTTGTTCTTTTATTTCCTCCCAAGTATGAGTATCGAATGTAGCTTTTTTATAAATCAATATCCAGAGCTTATAATCTCCGTTTAGTGAATCGAAATAGATACTAATTGTAGCTTTATCACCACTGTTTAACTTATGATAAGGCTTCACTGGATACCTTTTGGGAACCAATTCTACTGCATCATAATCAAAGGGATAGTAGATAAGCTCGTTACTTGTATTTTTTATAGTAAGACGAGCATCTGGCTCATCTTCAGATTCTCCCGCACATCCCTGTAAAATTGTACCTAGAAGCACTATTTCATGAAATTCCTTTTTTTTATTTAAAAAACTAAATACAAGGTTTGTATTCTTTCTCTTTCAAACAAATATATAAATTGAAAAAGAAAATCAACAAAATACTTCTAAAATATGTTTTCTGAAGTAAAACTAAAATTAATTAGTCGGTATAATTACTCCAAAACTTTAAAAACAAAAAAGGCTTTAAACACTAATATTTAAAGCCTTTTCTTTATTTTAAATTATTTGCGTCTACGCAAATTTACTTCTCCTCCAAAACCAAATCATCCACATAACAATAAGCATTTGCTTTCCCATCAGCCAAAAAGCCGACCTCAACCTTTCCTCCTTTTATCTTTATGTTTGAAATTGTGATAGTTTTCCAAGATGTGTTTTCTTCTTTAATGGAATAGGAAAATCTTTTGTTGCCACTCACAGCATACATTTCTAAATTTTTAAAATTAGCGCTGTTTTTGATTTTGGCAGAAAGCGTATAAACACCGTCTTTCAGTTTTACGAATGGCGAAGAAGCGATAGTTTGAAAAGTCTTTCTTTTAAAATCTATTTTATCACTGATTTCGAGACTTTTCTCTCCAATTACCGTTTTTCGTTCTTCTTCGGTATTAAAATGATTTAAAACAGGCGAAATCGAATCCAACGAAATCGTATTACCCTGAATCACTTCACAAAACCATCCCGTCAGCTGAATTTGGACAGGTTTTACAGGACTCGGAATATGTCTGCGGTCGGCTTCGAAACTTGGATTTTTGATGTAATTATTATCTTTTGCTACTTCCCATCTTCCTGTTTTCTCTTCCAGATTCCATGAATTAAGCGAATTAAAATACGGTGTACTGCCTTCAAACGAAATTGGGCACCATTGGTTATAACCTAATCCGTTTCCAGCAAAATTGGCCCAGCGGTCTCCGCAATAAACTATGGTTTCTTGTTTGCTTCCTTTTACAGAAAAGAAAAATCCAGTTTGCGAGATATGTGCAAAATCGTCTTCTGTCCCTTTCATTACCTGCATGTCATTTACAGGAACATAAGGGCCGCGAATATTGTCGGACACCAAATAATAAGCAAAAGAAGCATCCCAGCCATATATATTCGATGCATACATATAATATTTGTTCTTGTATTTAAACATGCAGTTTCCTTCACGACTTTCGCCTTTAAAAACTTCTGTACAGTCCAAAAGATTTATTTTTTCGTCTTTGATACCAATTTCAGAAACATAAATTTTATTTCGGCCTCTTCCGTAAGAATAAATTAAATAGGATTTTCCAGTATCTTCATCTGTAAAAACAGTCTGGTCGCCAGTGTTGCTCGTTCCAATCATTTTTTCCATATTGATTTTCTGATGCCATTCAAACTGACCAGTCGGCGAATCTGAAAGCGTAATCAATACTTCTGTGTCGTGCTGTACGAACATTGCATATTTTTTCCACTCTTTGATGTAAGCAACTCCCAAACGTCCAACCCATGTTTTTCCGTTTTTATTTACTTTTTCTTTCGTTAAAACATCCCCTTCAAAAGTCCAGTTGACCAAATCTGTAGAGCTGTAACAGGTAACCGACTTGAAAGTTGATGTTGGCAGTGTTACCGCAGGATTATTGCGATAAACATCTGCTTCTTCATATTGTACGCCATACCAATAATATTTCTGGACACCGCTCATCGGGTCTGTAAATTTAAAAATACCGCCTCCCTGACTGTAAATTGGTTTTCCATCTTTGGTTTTCCAAAAAGAATCATTTTTAATATTCAACAACTGTGCTTCAGCAACAGGACCGTTAAAAAAGTATATAAAAATGAAAAGTATTTTGAACGGAAGGGTATTGATATTCATCTTTCTAAAATTTAAATCAGTTTTGAGCACTAAAGTTTTTCACATTTTCATGAATGGATTTTTCTCCCTGAACATTCTGAGCCGTTACATTTTTAAGAAAAACATTTTCGACGGGAAGTTCTTTCTGCGCCAAAATTCTAGAGATGAATTTGACGTTTGTAGCTTTTACATTTTCAAGATATACATTCTGAATCGGTGTAAGTCTTTTTTCTATTGTTGGAACTAAATTTCGCCATTGGTACAAAACATCGGTTTCAATGCCGAGAATTCCTTCGTCGATTTTCCCTGAAGTTATGTTGGTCATGTGAATATTCTTTACATAACCACCTCTTCGTTCATTGGTTTTAATGAATAAAAGATGATTGAGTTTGGCTCCATCTACCACCGTACAATTATCAATAAAAACATTCTCAATACCTCCTGATAGTTCACTTCCAATAGCAACCAATTGATGACCGTTTTTGACAATACAGTTTCTCATTACAATATTTTTTGAAGGCGTGTTCAATCTCCAGGCATCCTGATTACTTCCTGATTTAATCGCAATCGCATCGTCTCCCTGGTCAAAAACACAATTTTCAATCAAAACATTCTGACTCATTTCGGGATCCACACCATCGTTATTATGTCCGTGAGCATAAACATTCAGATTTCGAAGCACTACATCTTTAGACAAAAACGGATGAATCGTCCAAAACGGACTGTTCGTAATTTTCACCCCTTCCATCAAAATATTTTCACATCTATTAAACTGAATAAACTGCGGGCGGAAATTGGCAGTATCATTTACCATCTGTCTTTCTTTCATTGGTTTATTGTACGAAGCCAAATAATATAATCTCTTCAGGCTTTCCATATGTGCTTTAGGTCTTGCAAACCATTGTTTCCAAACGTCCATTTGGGCTTTTAGTTCACCTTCGCCTGTAATGGCTATATTTTTACATTGATACGCATAAATCAAAGGCGAATAATTATAACATTCATAGCCTTCCCAAGTCGAGCGTACCGCTGGCAAGTAATCTTTTGGGTTTTCTGAAAAAAGCAAAACTGCGCCTTTTTTCAAATGCAGATTTACATTGCTTTTAAAATGAATTTTCTTTGTTAACCATTCTCCTTCCGGAATAACAACTGTTCCACCACCTGATTTGCTGGCCTTAGCAATAGCTTTACTGATGGCATCAGAAGTTTTATTCAAATCTCCCGCAACAGCACCAAAATCTGTAATCGAAAATTCTTTACAGTTGCTGAAATCAGGAATTTTTATAGCTGGCATTTCAAAAGGAGCTTTTACGTTAACTTCTTTTAAGGTTACACCTGAATCATTTTTCTTGAACGATACAAAAACAAACGAAATCACTAAAGCTGTACAAAATATTATTTTTTTCATGATTGAATTGATTTTAATCTTATGAATGCTGTTCTTTCTAAATTAATTATTTTATCAAGCTCCAAAGGAGCTTAATATTTATAGAACTTCAATTATGCATATGTAAAAGAGCTCCAGCGGAGCGAAATATATAATCATTGTAAAAAAAGATATCGCTCCTCTGGAGCTTTACTATCGATACTGATACGATTTCTATAAATATTTCGCTTCTCCGAAGCGTATTTTTCTGTCTGATACTTTTCGAATAGTCTCATTGAATACATAATCGGTACTATTTCTTCGCCGACACCAGCACAATATTTGGCTTTGGAGCAGGTTCCATACCTGCACCCATATAAAAACTGGTATGCGGAGGTTGATTATAACCAACATTCTGCCACGCTATGCTCAATCTGTATTGCGGATCGTGCATGAGCGTATACTGTCTGATTTGGCTCGGAATAGTGGTAGAATAAATTCGTAGCTCTTTATTGTCTTCCGACCTCAAAATTAATTCCTCACGCCAGTCGCCTAGAATATCTGCAGAAAGTGCCGGTGTCGATTTTGTACCATTATTAGAAACCGCACCATTGGCAGTAAACAAACGGCCTTTTTCATATTTATCAATATAATTCGAATTGAGAATTTCACGTGATGCATCTCCATCCCAATAAATTAAGAAATTAACCGAACTTGGTGCTTTCCCAACGACATTACCTTTCATATCATACAAATTCGGAGAACCTGACCACCAGAATTGTGCGCCTTTTCGGGCTGGATCAATATTATCTGCAACACCTCTGCCGACATCCTCATTTAGAGAATCCGTAAATAAAACTTTTCCATCGGCAGCGGCAAAAATAGTAACCCCAGGTCCTTTTGTCCCATTTTCTATTTCATGAATTCCAAAAACTTCTAGACCTGGATGATCAGGATCCAAATCTGAAACATGAATAGCATCCCCATGTCTGAAACCTGTTGTATACAAACCTTTTCCGTTATCATCAACACACATCGAACCGTAAATAATTTCATCTTTGCCATCATTATCCACATCAGTAACGGTAAGATTATGATTTCCCATTCCCGAATAGGGATTCTCAGAATCTTTACTATCAAAAACCCATCTTGAAGTTAGTTTTTGATCCTTAAAATCCCAAGCAGCCAAAACTGTCCTTCCATAATAACCACGGCACATTACAACGCTTGGATGAATTCCATCAAGATAAGCAACACAAGCCAAAAAACGGTCCATACGATTTCCTTTAGTATCATTTCCACCGCTTCCGCCATGCCCTCCCCAACCTGCCAAATCACCTCTTTCGGGAATATAATCGACTGTTGTAATTAGTTTTCCTGTTTTTCCGTTAAAGACAGAAAGGTATTCAGGGCCTTTCAAAATTTTCCCTAAAGTTGCTGAATTTGGATCTCGATCAACCCAGTCTTTTGATGCATCTCCTACCACATTATTCTGACTGTCTCTTGTACCGTCTGCTGTTTTGCATACAAACTCCGAAATTCCGTCACCATCCAAATCGTACACCATAAACTGAGTATAATGTGCGCCTTCTCGAATGTTTTTTCCTAAATTGATTTCCCACAAAAATTTACCTTCCAAAGTATAAGCTTGAAAAATAGGCGGATCGGTAATTCCTGTATGTGAATTGTCATGACCTTTTCCCGTCATGTGCACCACAAGATCATACTTTCCATCACCATCCAAATCACCCACCGAAAGATCATTTGCCGTATAACCTTCAATTGGTTTTAATGTAATTGACAAATAATCTTTATCAGGACTTGAAGCCGGAATCGTAAAACTTCCTTTTGCATCAGATTCTTTTCCTTTTAAAGCCGTTTTTACAAACCAAGTATTTTCTTCTTGCGGATTTGCTTTTTCATCTATAAAATTTGTCGCACCAGTAATGGGTTTATCATTTAATTTGACTGCTTTTTTAGTACCACTTTTACGATATAAATTAAAAGCCAGATTGTCTGCATCAGTTCCTAAAACACGCCATCCAATAAAAAACTGACCCTTGTTTTTTACAGCAATAACGCCTCTATCGAGGTTTTCCATTTGCCTTTGCGCAGAAATAGAAACCGTTAAAAATGAAACTATTAATAGAATTATATTTTTCATGATTGGTAATTTTTTATTTTGGATTGTTATTGGCACACGGATGACACGGGTTTTGACGGGTTTACACTGATTGTTTTGTTTTTTTGTCATTTCGACGAAGGAGAAATCTCCACGAGTAACTCCGCAACGAGAGTCCAATCTTTGTAGAGCTACTTGCGAAGATTTCTCCTTCGTCGAAATGACAAACTGTACTTAACATAAGACAAAAAATCTCAGAACCTTAGAGCCTTTAGAATCAAAACATTTTTTGGAATCCTTCGCTTTTTACTTTCCATGTTCCATCTTTCGGGAAACCCGGATTTTCTTCAGTTGTTCCGTCCCAACCCGCGCACATCATGGCTACTGCTGTCAACAATCCACCATTTCCAGGAAGATAAAGCGTTAAACGTTCTGCTTGATAATTATGTCCATTTTTTAAATAGGTATTCGTAGTCACATTCATAAACAAAGCATCAATTGCCTTTTCCGGCATTTGCAGACGAGCGGCCGACATTGCCGTCATTGGGAAATCCCAACCCCAGGTTTTATCCCATGACCAAGTCTTCCAAACCAAATCAAAAGTATTTTTCATGATTTTCTTATCCAGCAAAGAAGTTTCTGGAAGCATTCCGAAAGTTCCTAAAACCGAAGGATGATCAGTTTTAAATTCTGGATTGGTATAAGAATCCGTCGCACTTTCTGTCGCAAGATAAACCTGATCTGAAATTGGCAGTGGAGACAATTTAGCTAAAACCGTTTCCCATTTCTCAGGTACTTTTTGGTTCAATTTTTTCTTCCATGTAATAGCTGTTTTCAAAGCCCAATTCCAATACGCCAACTCATAAGTCGGATTAAAAGTTTCCATAGCTTTAAAACGTTCCTGCGCCGGAATAACGCCCGGCCCTAAAACATAACGGTCTTTTTTAGCATCATAATTAGCAAACGAAGCCATAAAATCTGCGGTTGCAAAAACTCTTTCGCTGTATAAATCTAAAGTTGCTTTTTCAGGTTTATTGCGATATATTAATTCAGCATAGGTAATAAAATGAGGTTGCTGCCAAATCAAAAACGAACCTACAGATGACGGACTTTCGTTACCATCAGGATCAGTCATTTTCTGCCATCTTGCTCCTTCAAAACCCTGTCTTTTGGCAATATTTTTTGCTTTATCAAAAACTTTCTGATACCACGGAAGACTTTTTTCTAATAAATCTGCTCTGTTCCAAAGCGCAAAATGAACACCGTGCCACCAATGCATTTCCAAATGCGGTTTTCCATACCAACTGTTATACGTTAAACCCGTTTCTTGCGGAGGCACTTTTCCTGTACATTGCACTTTGGTTAGATACTGCGACAAAATTACTCTGCGTTCCAATTCCTTGGCACGCGGATCTGTGCTTCCAGAAAAATCAACTGCGGCACCACTTTTCCAAAACTGTTCCCAGCCTTTGATACTGCTATTTTCGATAACCAAAAAAGAAGAATTTGAAACTGGTTTTTCCGCTAAAGCGAAAAGACAGCTTAATTCTAATATATCTGTATTTGAAGGTTCTAAAACAAAATAATGTTCCCCTGTTTTCTTAATCTGCGCATTTCCTTTCCAGTTTAAACTCACATTATACGAAATACTATCCATCACATGTTTTACAACTGCTTGTGTTCTAGATTTTTCTGTCAGCGTGCTTTTATAATCTTGTTTTCCTTCCCATTTTGTTCCCATATCAGCCCAATCTCCTGTTGGAAATGGAATACGCAAACTGATTTTCAGTCGTTTTTCTTTCAATAAAGCAGACTTAACTTTTACACCTATCTCATCTTTATCTTGATGCGAAGCAGTATAAACGGTTACAGGAGTTCCTTCAACTTCAAAATAGCTTTCAATTTCGCCTGTCCATAAATTCAATTTCTGAGAAATCGCCTTAAGGTCGCTTGGCTGTACAATACTTCCGTCTTTTTTAGTGATTTCAAAGCCTAAATTTCCCAATTGCAATAAATGTGGATTCTGTCTGAACCAGTTTACCGCCTCAACTCTTCTCGCTGGTTCCTTAATTTGAACAGTATATGAAATGTCTCTTCCATACTGTTTGTAATCCCTTAAAGTCTCTGAAAATTTATAGCCGTTTACATTTTTATAACTGTCCCAACCCCATTCTGACTGTGTTCCTAACGGAATTCCGTTTTGATACGTTTTTGGAAAAGTCTGAAGTCCTGTTGCATCCACCGTAAAGGCAAAAGCGCCATTCCCGACTGTTAAAGAAGCCAGCGTATCGATTGCCGTAATTTGAACATTATGTCGTGTTACCAAGGCTTTTCGGTCTATTTTTTGAGCAAAAAGCGATGCCGAAAATAGGATGGCAATAATTGAAAATTGTTTTTTCATTGGGTTAGTTTTTTGGTTTCTAATTGAAATGAAATTTTAACCGCAAAGCACGCAAGTTTTTTTACTAAACATTACGTTGTAAAACGCAAAGTTCGCAAAGCTTTATCTACACAAAGCTTTGCGAACTTTGCGTTTTTTTAGAATTCCAAAAGCAAAAAAAACTTGCGTGCTTTGCGGTTAAATCTCAAGCTGTTTCATATTATTATCTAATTAAAGTCACTCCCATCAATCCAATTACAACATCATTTGTAATTGCTTTCAAAGTCAAACTTTTTAATGTTTTATTTTTATCCAATGGCAAATCCAGAATCGTTCCCGCACCGCCTTCGACTCCATAATTGGTAAGTCCTTTTATGGGTTTAAAATCTTTAAAATCTCTCGAAATTTCTCCCGATTTCAGATAAACTCTTGGTGGTTCTGGAGCATCGGTGGTAAATGCTAATCCGTCAATAAAATAATCCTGCTCAATCGGCCACCAGTTTTCTGGATTTTTAAGTGCTAAAATTTCAGAAGTTCCGTCTGTATAATTTACCGTGATTTCGCCATTTATCATTCGGCTCTGCATCGGATTCGTCGTTCCAGCGACCATAAAATAAACATGCGATGCTTTTCCAGATAACGGAATCGAAACACTTTCCGGATAATTATCCCACATAGAAGTGAAAACAATATTTTTTTGGTCTGCTGCAGAAGGCGTTTTAAATACAATTCCTTCAGGAGAAGTTATTTTGTCACTATTTTTAGCTTTTTCACGAAGTCCGCTGTCATCAATTTTTACCTCTAAATTAGGATAACACCAATTGCCAATTCCTTGTTTCGGAAGCTGTAATGTCGTTGTTTTAGGTCTTGGCGAAAGATATTCATTGGTAAAAACATCGGTAACTTTGGCATTAAAATAAGACGAAAGAACTATCGATTCCTGTTTATTGGAAGCCGAAAACGGAATATCCCAATTGATTATTTCCATATTTTGAATGGATGAATTGCCACTCTTAATCTCAAATCTGTTAGTCCCTGGCATTAAATCCTGAACTGGAACTTGAACTGTTTTCTGTTCTAATACATTAAAATTAATTGGCTGGGTGGCTTTTTCATTTGTATTTAAAACCAAAGAACCTTCCATCTTTTTTACAGTATTGTTTTTAATGGAAACTTCTAAAGTATTGGCTTCTGTAAGTTTTCCCTCAGCTTCTAATTTTGGTTTAAAATTAACTTCAACAGGATGCCACCAAGACATTTCGCCTTGTTTCAGTTTTATAAAAAACACGCTGTTTCCTTCCCCATTAAGTTTTGCATGAAGCTCATTTTGAGTTTTCGAAATAGCACTTAAAACCGATTGCGGATCGTAAACCGAAAGAATTTCAGCTTTAAGAGTCATCATATGTAAATCTTGACCGTTGGTATAAAATGGGGTCTGTTTTTTTTCTTCTAAAGGAAAGCCTTTCCAGTTTACAATCACATCATAAATAGCACTATAAGGCACTTCAATACAAATTTTCGGTTTTCCGATGTTTTCCGAAATTGCTTTGTATGAAGCAATTTTGCCGTTTATCATGATGTTTTCAATTCTATCATAAGGCGCATCCAATAATAATTTTAAACTCATTTTGGATGGAAAACGATTTTCGATTTTGTAACTGTCTTTTTTGTTTTCTCTTTTAAAAGAAAATGAAATATCTGGAATTTCGATTGAAGCATCATTCCACTGAGAAGGAAAACCCGGACTGATAGTCAAAGTTCCCGCTAATGCATCAGGCTGAATTCCGTAAAGTCCTTCAACCAAAGTCCTTGAAGCCATTCCTATCGGATCGGCAAAATCACGATACAGCTCGCCACGCATCGCATCTTGATACAAAAGCTGTTCGAAAGCACCTGGCGAAGCTCCCAAATACATACTTTCGATTAAAGCACTTTCCCATAAATGATACGCTTTTTCACTCTGCCCGCCCTGCCAAAAAGCCAAAGCGGTGTGCAATTGTTCCGCTAATGCCACATTATTCACTGACCAAGTGTAAGGCTGCCAATTGGTTGTACTAATAGTGAATAAGTCAGTCCTATCTAATCCTTCTGCTTGAATCGGGATTCTAGGAATCTGTTTATCCACATAATGCAACATTTGAAAACTCTCAAACGGAGTAGCCATTTCTGAATCAATCGTGTGGTAAATACTCCAAATTCCGGGAGTTTCATGCAATAATCTATTTCCTAAAGCGTCTTTATATTCTGCAAAAATTCCTTTTTTAGGAAGCCATAAAATCTGATTGGAAGCTTTTAAAATTTTATCAGCTTCTTTTGAAAACGGAAGCGCATCCACCTTTAATTCTTGAGCTACAGCTGCAATGGTTTTATTGGCATAATAATTATAAGCCGAAGAATGAATTACACCGCCTCCGCTGTATTGAAGCGCATCGCTCGCCCAAATTGAGGCATAAGCATCATATAGACCATCACGGTCTGAATCGAAATTTCGTTTTTCCCAGTCAATATGTCTTTGAAGTACAGGCCACATTTCCTTCATAAAATCGGTATCTCCAGTCCATTTAAAATGACGCAGCATTTGATCGATAAAAACCAGATTCATATCATAATGATGAGCAACAGTATTCTTGTTTGGATTTCTGCTGATGTAACCACTGCTGAACATGGATGTTCCCATTTCTTCTTTCTGTCTCGCGAGATTTTTTTCAGCATCAAACACAACTGGGCCACTCTCAGGAGTTGTAACTTGTGAATTACTATAACTCTTAAAATGAGATTTTGCACGGTCATGCCAACCTAAAGGGTCGGCTGTGTAAGCACCACGCCATGCATTGAGATACATTCTCCATGCCACCGCACCATGCAAGTAAGCTGGGCTTTCCCATATTCCGTCAGAAGCAATTGCAAGCGCTCCACCCAATGTATTGATATAAGGGTCAGGAGTAACTACTTTTACTCTATTGGCTAAAACTGCTGTTTGCTGCACAGCTTCTTTATAAAGTGATGCTATATTTTTTTGCGTAAGATTCTGTGTTTTTTCAGGAGCTAGAAGCCAATAACTTTCATTTTGAAGGTTTTTAACTTTTCCTACAACTACCATAAGTGATTCTGAATTGGAATTGTATAATTCTAAAGGGGAGTTTTGTTTTTCGGCATTAGCCAAATGAACAGCTGAATCCGGAAAATAACCTGTTAACCTCTTATTGTTTCCGTCTTTTTGTTTGTTGCTTTCTGAACCATATTCCAATAGAAAGGACTGTTTTTCTAAAATATACTTATTATTGATACAATATTCAGGTTTCAAATAAAACACCGATTCGGGGTCGGCTCCGATATCTCCATCACGACTGAACTTTTTCCCTGTCGCACCACCGTAAACCCAAACAAGACCACAATCTTTTGGCACATTGCTACCTGATACTTTAATAATAAAACCTTCTTTTTCTTTTAAAGCGACAACATCAACAATCAGTTTCCCACTTCCCAAAAGAGCATCTTGAATTTCATAATGCATGGTTCCTTGAACATAGCTGGTATGAATTTTTGATACTTCAGTAATCCATCTGCTGTTTTTACCACTTATTAAACCCAATTTAAAATTACCTCCCATTCCTGGCATATAGAGCGCAAATTCTGGTAAATCCCCCGCCTCTGCCCTAAATCCGGTATTGGAGCCATAAAGTGCCCTGTTAAATTTTCTAGTGCCATTTTTTAATACAAAACTATTTCCCTCAGGTACGTAATGAATTTTACGCGTCATTTTTTCCTGTCCGTTTATTACTAACGAGCTCAAGAAAAAAATGCCGATAAATACTGCAATAAGGGATGTTTTAGATTTCATAAAATGGCAAAAAAATTATATTTTTAAAATAAATACATAACGAAATTATTTACTGATTTTTTTATTAATTCAATATTATTTTCATGCAATTTCTTTGTTTTTTCATTACATCGTATCCTGTACATACCTGACTTATAAGATTATTTTTTATTGAAACTTTATTTTTTTAATCGTTTTTTAACATCATAGTACAGGATACTATATAAAATCATAAGGATTAGATTTGAAAAACAAATAAATTAAAATCTCAAAAAATTGACTAAATTTTTTAAATATTCGTATTTATTCTTTCTTTCTGTTTTAATGCCGTTTTCAGCATTTTCAAATAATTCAACAAAAAATGTATTGGACAACAAAACAGTTTCTGAAGACAGTTTAAAAAAGACAATGCTCTTTCAGTTTGGCACTGATTTAAAAATCAAAAAAGGGATTTCGGTAACAAAATCTTTAAAATACAAATCTGATTTAGGATATGGATTTGACTTTAATACCGAATCCAACCTAAAATTAAACTCCAATTCTTTTTCTATTGAAAAGCCTGTCTATTTTTCTGTAAAACTTCCTGAAGGAAATTATCAAATCGAAGTAGTTTTAGGAAGTCCTCAAAAAGACCTTAAAACAACCATAAAAGCAGAATCTCGCCGATTAATGGTTAATGAGTTTATTGTAGCAAAAGGAAAATCAGCTGCACAGATTTTTAATATAAATGTTCGAAATCCTAGAATTGATGATAATTTGAATGTTACTCTTAAAGACCGTGAAAAAGACATCTTAGATTGGGATGATAAATTGACACTTGAATTTCTAGGCGAAACAGCCGTTCAGAGTATCAAAATCACAAAAAAAGACAATTTAATTGTTCTCTATCTAGCCGGAGATTCTACTGTTACCGACCAAGATGTAGAGCCTTGGGCATCCTGGGGACAATTTATCACTGCTTATTTTAATGAAAATGTTGTTGTAGCAAATTATGCGTATTCGGGTTCTTCATTGAGTTCTTTTAAAGCCAGCAACCGCTTGAAAAAAATACTTTCCCAAATCAAAAAAGGAGATTATCTTTTTGTGGAATTTGGTCATAATGACGAAAAAATCAAAGGCGCCGGCAATGGCCCTTGGGAATCGTATTCCAATCTATTGACAGAATTTACTCAGGCAGCTAAAGATAAAGGCGCAATTCCGATTTTAGTTACTCCAACACAGCGCCGTTTTTTTAATGAAAACGGCACTCTAAAAGATACGCATGGCGATTTTCCTCCAGCGATGCGTGCCGTAGCTCAAAAAAGCAATACAGCTCTTATTGATATTACAAAAATGACAACAGAATTGTATGAAATCTGGGGCGACGAAGTATCCAGAAAAGCTTTTGTACAATATCCTGCCAACACCTTTCCCGGTCAGGAAAAAGCTTTGGACGACAATACGCATTTTAATAGCTTTGGGGCTAACGAAATTGCGCTTTGTGTAATTAAGGGAATCCGTCAGCTCGACGTTCCGTTAAAAAAACAAATCAAAAAAGATATTCCGGATTATGACCCCAAAAAACCTAACTATATTTCGAGTTGGACACTGCCAATGAGTGCCCGATTTGAAATTTCTAAACCAGATGGAAACTAACCAAAGAACCAACTTTTATGCAACTAAAAAAACTTAAAATTCAGTGGATTACAGCCCTGACCATTTTTATTTCGTTACACCTTACAGCGCAGCAGACTGACAAAATCTATCTTTCGGGAAAAGATTTTGAACATCCTGTACAATGGGATTTTTACTGCACCGACGGTAATAACAGTAAAAAATGGTCAAAAATAAATGTTCCTTCTCAATGGGAATTGGAAGGTTTTGGAGAATATACTTATGGACGCTGGTATAAAGAACTAAACCAAAAAGAACCAAGCAAAGAAGAGGGTTTATACAAATATGAATTTGAAGTTCCAGCGTCTTACAAGGACAAGGAAGTGAAGATTGTTTTTGGCGGTGCCATGACGGACACCGAAGTAAAAGTAAATGGAAAACTGGCAGGCGCTATTCATCAAGGCGGTTTTTATGAGTTTAAATATGATATTTCATCGTTAGTAACTTATGGTGCTAAAAACACTTTGGAAGTTCATGTCTGGAAACACTCTGCCAATAAATCGGTTAATGCAGCTGAAAGAAGAGCCGACTGGTGGTTGTTTGGAGGTATTTATCGTCCCGTTTGGCTGGAAGTTTCCCCAAAGACCAATATTCAGCATATAGCCGTAAATCCAAAAATGGATGGCAGTATGACAATTGATTTGGATTTAAAAAATATTGCAAAAAATACCACTTTAGAAGCTTCGCTAAAAGGTTTAAACGGAGAAAGTCTGGAAGCTTTTTCTTTTCCGCTTAAAGCGAAAACTACTAAAGAAAGGATTTCGGCACAATGGAAAAACATCAAACCTTGGAATCCTGAAAGTCCTAATTTGTACGAGTTGCAATTGGTTTTAAAACAAAACGGAAATGTAATTCATGAATACAGCAAAAAAATTGGTTTCAGAACTTTAGAGTTTAAAAAACAGGACGGAATTTATGTAAACGGAACTAAAATTGTAATGAAGGGAATTAACCGTCATTCTTTTTGGCCAGAAGGAGGACGAAGCACCAGCAAAAGAATCAGCGAACTGGACGGAAAACTAATCAAAGACATGAACATGAATGCTGTCCGAGGGCATTATCCTCCAGACGAACACTTTCTGGAAGTTTGTGATTCTCTTGGAATTTTTGTTTTGAATGAACTGGCAGGCTGGCAAAACTCGTACGATACCGAAACGGGAACAAAATTGGTCGGCGAAATGGTAACACGTGACGTCAATCATCCATCTGTAATTATTTGGGATAATGGTAATGAAGGCGGCTGGAATTATGAAGTCGATAAAGTTTTTGCCGATAAAGACCCTCAGAAACGAATTGTGATTCATCCGTGGGCCGATTTTAATGGCTGGGATACGCATCATTATCCAACTTATTTAACAGGAATGCATCGTTTTAATGCGGGCGAGAATGTGTTTTTTCCAACCGAATTCATGCACGGAACTTATGACAACGGTCACGGCGCCGCATTGGAAGATTTCTGGAACCGCTACAAAGAAAGTCCGCTTTTTGCTGGAGGCTTTATGTGGGCGATGCTAGACGAAGCCGTAAAACGCTCAGATTGGACTGGAGATGTAAAATTTGATTCGAAAGGTTCTTTAGCTGCCGATGGAATTTTAGGGCCTCATCGCGAAAAAGAAGGAAGTTATTATACTGTAAAGGAAGTTTGGGCACCCATCCAGTTTCAGCCAAAACAAGTTACTCCGAATTTTGACGGGTCTTTTCTGATTACAAATGATTATTTGTTCAGTAATCTAAATTCGTGCAGAATGGAATTTAAAGTGCTAAAATCTGATGCAGACGTTTTATACAGCAATAAAAATACACAAACAATAAGTTCTGGCAAAATTCAAATTCCAGATATAAATCCGGGAGAAACACGTAAAATTCAGTTTGCGGTTCCAAACAATTTTGCAGAGGGAGATGTACTTTCCATTACCGCTTATGACCAGTTTGACAAAGAAATTTATACTTGGACATGGCCAATTCATAAAGCGCTTTTTTATGCAAATAAGTTTTTAGCCGTTCAAAATACAAAAGCAAAAGCATCGGCAATTAAAACTGCAACCGAAGTTACTTTAAAAGGAAATAATGTTACCGTTGTTCTCAATGCTGCTAATGGAGAAATTACTTCTGTTAAAAACGGAATTTCAACTATTCCAATAACAAATGGCCCGCGTCCTATCGGAATGAAAGCGAAACTAAAAGACATTCAGGTTTCACAAGAGGGAGATAAAGCAGTTTGTTTGGTTTCCTATGTTGGTGGAATTTCAACTATAAAATGGACTATGGAAGCTGACGGAAGATTTAAAATGGAAATGATTGTACTGAAAAACGAAAAAGCACCAAGCGGTTTTGATGGTTTTGACGGAGCATTTTTTGAAGATAAAATCAATTCTTTCGGAATCACTTTCAGTTTTCCTGAAAAGGATGTCACGGGTATGAAATGGTTTGGAAGGGGGCCATACCGTGTTTGGAAAAATAGAATAAAAGGCACAACCTACGGAATTTGGGAGAAAGATTATAATACTACAATTACAGGAGAAAGTTTTGAAAATCTGGTATATCCTGAATTCAAGGGCTATCATGCTAATGTTATTGGAGCAAATTTAAAAGCGGGAACTTCTTCTTTTAAAGTTTTCAGCGAGTCTGATAATTTATTTCTGAGATTATTTACTCCGGACTTGCCTAAAAATGGTTTCCCTGGCAGTTATCCGCAGCCGGCTTTTCCGGAAGGAGATATTTCGTTTATGTATGAAATTCCAGCCATGAGAGATTTTAAACCTCTTGAGCAACAGGGACCTCAAAGTCAGCCGACAAATATTCGAATTAAAAGCGGCGATGAAGGAATAAAAATGAATCTATGGTTTGATTTTAGAAATAAAATTTAGTTTCAGGTTTAAATACTAAAATCTTTTAACCGCAAAGAACGCTAAGATTTTTATCTGTTTATATTGAAAGAAAATAAGTTCGCAAAGCTTTGCGCTCATCGCGTAAACCCTTGCGAACTTTGCGGTAAAATAAATATGCATAACATTATTCAAAATTTATAATTCAAAACATGAAATTATTTAAAATACTTACTGCATCACTTTTGGCTGTATTATTTTTCAATTTTACATCAAAACAAGACAATAGACCTACTCTTTTTATGGTTGGAGATTCGACTGTAAAAAATGGAAAAGGAGATGGAGCCGGAGGTCTTTGGGGTTGGGGAGATTTCATTGGGCAATATCTCGATACGACAAAAATCAAGATTGAAAACCATGCTTTGGGAGGCACCAGTAGCCGTACATTTCAGGATAAAGGATTATGGACAGAGGTTTTAAATAAACTAAAAAAAGGAGATTATGTTCTGATTCAGTTTGGACACAACGATAATGGCCCTGTAAATGACAGTCTGCGTGCAAGAGGAACCATTAAAGGAATTGGTTCTGAAACCCAAGAAATCGACAATATCTTAACCAAAAAACACGAAATTGTACATACTTACGGCTGGTATATTCAGAAGGTAGTTCGTGAAGCGAAATCAAAAGGTGCAATTCCGATTATTTGCTCTCCTATTCCGCGCAATGACTGGCAGGACGGAAAAGTACCTCGAAATGACACATCATACGGATTATGGGCCAAACAGATTGCGGAAAAGGAAAAGGTAACTTTTATCAACCTGAACGAAAAAATGGCTCTTGAAATGGAAAAATTTGGCGAAACAAAAGTTACCGGCACTTATTTCTATAAAAAAGACCATACGCATACCTCGGCAAAAGGAGCTGTGCTTTCCGCTTCTGTTATTATTGATGAACTGAAAAACAGTAAAAATTCCCTAAAAAAATACATTCTAAACAATCCAAAAATTGTACTTCCTGCCAAGAAAAAAGTCTTTTTGATTGGCGATTCTACTATGGCAAACAATAACAATAATCCTGATGCCGTTGGCTGGGGAGTTCCATTTCCTCAATATTGCGATACGACCAGAATTGAAGTCATCAACAAAGCACGCGGTGGCAGAAGCACCAGAACTTTCGATTATGAAGGTTTATGGAATGAAGTCAAAAACCATCTCGAACCTGGAAATTTCATCCTGATTCAGTTTGGACATAATGATGCTGGGGATATTGATAAAGAAAAATTCAGAGGTTCCTTGAAAGGAAACGGCGAAGAAACACAGGAATTCATCCGCCCTGACGGCACTAAAGAAACTGTACATACTTTTGGCTGGTATATGGAGAAATTCATTCGCGAAGCCAAAGAAAAAGGTGCAATTCCGATTGTACTGAGCCAGACACCACGAAATGAATGGCCAAATGACAAAGTAGAACGCCGAACTGATACTTATGGCAATTGGTCCAAAATTGCTGCAGAAAGACAAAATGTTTTTTATATTGATTTAAATGAAATTGTGGCGCAAAAATATGAGTTACTTGGAAAAGAAAAAGTAAAAGCTTTTTTCCCAAAAGACCACACCCATACTGGTTTGGAAGGCGCACAGTTGAATGCACTTACTGTGGCTGAAAGCATTCAAAAATTAAAAAACTGTAATTTGAGGGATTATATTGAAATTCCTAAATAAAGCAGTTATGGACTTGAAGACTCAAAATTAAAAAACTTGATTTTAACCGCAAATTGCGCAAATTTCCGCAAATTAATCTGTGGAAATTTGTGCAATTTGCAGTTAAAAAAACTTTAGATTATCGACATGATTTTTATAATCTAAAAATATGTCGCTCCTCTGGAGCTTTTTATATTGTAAACCTTAAATTTTGCTATAAATATTTAGCTCCTCCGAAGCTTACAAAAAAAGAGCTTTACTTTTGAGCTAAATTTTATTTGACTGGAATTTCATAAGTTCCTCCTTCAGCAGCCAAGTATACCGCTAATTGGTCGAGTACAATTCCGGTTTGATTGACTTCAATCTTAACGATATGTTTTCCTTTTGAAAGATTTGATGTAGGAATTTTTACTACTGCACTGTTTCTAAGCACATTCTCTTTCCAGGTTTTATCACGGTCTTTCGTATTTATCTTAAAGTATTCTGTATTGTTTCCATCTACCTTTATTCCGATTTCATGGTCAAAATTATTGGAATGTGTTGGAAGCAGACGTACTTCAATTTCATAATCGCCTGATTTTTCAATTTCAAATTCGTAAGAAACAGACGGTTTTTCCTTTTTAAAATAACGATGCATAAACGGAAACAAAGTGATGGCATTGTCACTATATCCCAAACCTTCAATTGTTTTCCATTGATAATTTTCTGTGTCTTTTTTGGAAGTAAATTGATTAGCTTGAATATAAATTCTACCTGTTGTTTTTCCTGACTTTTTCTTAGAATTTTCACTCTTTTTAACAGCTTCAAAAACGGGCAGTCTTCGTGGCTGCATTGACATCATATAATTCCATTTGCCATTGCTTACTTTCTCATTATAAAAACTGGTCAATTCCTGAATTTTCTCAAAAGCCTGAGTGGCCAAAGTATTATACTTTTCTTTTTCAGCTGTATCAGAAACTGTAGCTGCTAAATTCCAATACAAAAATTTGTAATTCATATAGGCAGCACCTTTAACAGGATAAACCATCAATTGAAACCATGCGTCTTTTCTTTCTTCAGGAACAAATTTTTCTAATTCGTCAATTTTCTGAACTAGATTTTCATACGCTTTTATTCGATTCAAGGATTCTTCTTCAGAAAAATCAGAAAATTTAACGGGAGTTGTTGGCTCCGTCTGGCTCCATCCCATATATTCAGGCTTCCTGAGCATTGCCAAACGGTAATATTCTTTCATAATCAATGCCGACTCTTCACTTACTGCAGCAGAAAATTCTCTTGCCGTCCGGTTTTTCAGATATTCATCAATTCCGTCCGATTTGATGCTATTGATATTCCATGCCAAATCCAGAAAAAATTCGGTATCGTATTCTGCTGGTTTGATGTCTCCAACATTTACAATCCACATTTTTTTTGCGCCATTTTGATAGGCTTTTACCATTTCGTACCAAATCAAACCCGGCTGTGTAGTGCTCAACCAAAGATAATCATGAGGACGTCCCCAATAACTAATGTGGTAATACACACCGCTTCCTCCTGTTCGCTTTTGTTCTTCTAGACTGCTCAAACGACGAATGTAACCATAATTATCATCGGGCCAAACAAGCGTTATATCATCTGGAACTTTGAGTCCGTTATCATATAATTCCAGTACTTCCTTATATGGAACAAAAGCCTGTGGAATGGCTGAAAGCGGTTTTTTAAAAGTGTTTGAAAGCATCTCACGCTGGTTTAAAATAATCTTTTCCACCATTGCAATCGATTCCTTTAAATCTTTTGCGCCTTCCATTTTACTGTCATGAACACCACGCATTCCTAAGGTCATAATTGTTTCATTTTGAGCCGATTTTAATTCATCCAATCGCTCCTGCCAATATTTATCGACCTGAGATTTATTCGTAAAATAGTTGTAATCGCCATAAATTTTCGGTTTCCATTCGTCAACATTGTTTCTCAGCATCGGTTCGGCATGAGAAGAACCAATCACAATTCGATATTGCTGTGCCATTTCCTTATTCCCCGAAAGGGTAAAAAAACCTCTTGTAGACGGATGCATAGCAGGCCAAATTGTATTCGCTTTTAGACGCAGGAGTAACTGAAAAATTTTCTCATAGGTTTTAGGGCCGATATCTCCTGTTTCTGGCTCAAAAGTTTTAGCTGCCCAAGGTTGTAATCCCCAGTCTTCGTCATTTAGAAAAATCCCTCGATATTGTACAGATGGAGCTTCAACAATTCCTTTTGATGGAAGATACAACGAAAGATTTTCTTTTTTTAACGGATGAACATCTGCCCACCATTTCCACGGAGAAATTCCGAGACGTTCGGCAATTTCAAAAACTGCATAAACAGTTCCTCTAACATCTGAACCAACAATCAGAAGATTATCTTTTTCTTTTTTAATTGAAAATTTTTCCCACTGATTTCCTAATTCTTTTTGATTGTTTTTGGATTGAAATAATTTTGAAGAAATCTGACCAACATAAATTCCCTTCTTTGAAACCTTATTTGTAGTAACAATTTCAGGACGTTTTCCTGTTATTTCCTTAATATCGTCTGCTAGTTCATTTACAGCCCAAACAATTAGTGAATCCGTGTTTTTGTCAATGAAAATATTTACTGCATGATTGGAATCTGCAATTAAAAACTGTACTGATTCTTTATTCTGACTAAAGCAATTTAAAGCTGTTATTGCGAAAATTAATGTTAGTATTTTCTTCATTTTTATTTTCTTTTGCCACAAAGGCACTAAGGCACAAAGTTATTTTTTAAAATTAGAGAATTCGGCAGTTAAAAACCTTTGTCTCTTTGTTTCTCTGTTACTTTGCACCTAATTACTCAACCAAATTCTTATTCAAATAAACATTCTTAAACGTCACACCATTTATCAAACTCTTATCAATATTTGTTTTTACTGATTCTATATTTAGGTTTTCGAAAGTGAAATTAGACAAACGAACATTCGGGTCGTTTTCTACTCCGTAAAAAGTATCGCATTTCAATTCGATGTTTTTCATAGTTACATTATCGCCGTACGAAAGCGGAATATCTGGGCGTCCTTTCAAATCAAAGAATTGTTTCCAGGCAAAAACGCCCAATCCAGTTTTTGCTTCTCCTTTAATATCTTCAACTCTGATATATTCGTAACGTTGCGGTGTGTCAGGTCTCATTTTCAGCCACAATAATCTTGAAGCGCCGTCAATTTTACAATTTCGCATAACTATATTTCTATTGTGTATCGCTTCACTTCCGTTGGTCAAAGCGGAATGGCAGAAACCGAAATTACAGTCTTCAATAATAATATTCTTGTTTGCTCCATTGTTTGGATCTTGGTCTGCATAAGGGCCTTTTCCGCCTTTAAGCGCAACAGCATCATCATTAACCGACATATAACAACCTTTTACTAAAACATTGGTGCAGATATCTACATCAATTGCATCGGTACTTGGTGCCTTGTCTTTAAGATGCGGAGAAAAAATATACAAATCGAGCAGTTTAACATTATTACATTTGTAAAAGTGATTCGTCCAAAAACCAGAATTAATTAATTTCACATCCTGAAACTGCACATTATTTGAATTCCATACAAATACTAATCTAGGTCTCGAAACTTCCAGATTGGTGCATTTTGGATTTTCTTTACGACGCGCCCAAAAAGCATCCCAGTATTTTTTGCCATTTCCGTTAATCGTTCCTTTTCCAGAAATTGAAAAATTATCTACTCCGTAAGCATTGACTACAGCCGGGAAATAATCTAGATTCTGTCCTTCCATTCTGGAAGCCATAATCGGAAAATCAGCTATATTATCAGAGCCTTTCAATACACCGCCTTCGCTAACATACAGCTTAGTTTTAGGTTTAAAAAACAAAGCACCACTCAAGAAAACACCTTTTGGAATCACAATTACGCCGCCGCCGTTTGCAGCAGCTTTGTCAATTACCTTCTGAATGGCAGCTGTTTGTATTTTAGTGCTGTCAGTTCCCACTCCATGGTCTGTAATTTTATATTGTTTACCTAGACTTTTAAGCTCCAGTTTGGTATAATCTTTAAACCATGGTGTAATTTCACTTCCATCGGGAAATTTATCATTGCTGTATTTTTGTGAAGATGCATTTTGAACCATTCCTAAAATGCAAAAAATTAAAGTGAAAAACTTTTTCATTGTACCTTATTTTTGTTTTATTATCTAATGGCAATTTGGGTTATAGAAATATAATTTCCTGTACTGCCGTAATTTGATTTTCTTTTGTCTGACCAATTTGGCCTTTCTCCTGTTCCATAAACTTTTAAGACATAATTGCCTTTTTTTAAGACTGGAGATTTGTAAACTGTTGTTTCCATTGCACTTTTACTATACATATCAATGATTGCAGTGGTAATCGTTTTTCCTTCTTTATCTGTCAAAACAACTTTGGCATAACCATTTTCACTGCCAACCAAACTCGAAAAGCCAATCTGTTGTCCTTTAAATTGTATTGAAAATGAAGCATTTTTATCATCTGATTTGCTTTCTGAAATCCTATTCTCTTTAACAGCATGATTCCAATTGCCAGAATATTTAATTTTTGAATCTGTATTTTTTAGAATTTTAGTTGCATTTTTAGGTACAGACACAATTCCTGTCTGTAAATCAATCTGCCAGCTTTCGTGATACTCTGGAATTTTTAAAGAAGTTCCCGAAATAGTAAGCGGCTGCCAAACATAAGTTGCCGAAGAAGCTTGTTTTGGAAAAGACCAGCGGTCTCCTATAAATATATAACTTCTTGTTTTTGTTCCGTTAATAGGCAAAACAAATGTCGACTGGGAATTCCATGTCAATGTTCCTTCGGGAGCAATTAAACCACGCGATTCCCATGGGCCTTTAATTGAATTTGAAGTGTAATAATAATTGTCATTTCGTTCCCAGCTGGTTAGATGCGAGCCAATAAAATAATACAGATTATCTTTTTTAAGCATCGTTGGCGACTCAAAACCTGTTGTTATGTTTTCGTTCACTTTTTCTGTAACCGACTTATAATCATCACTTAATTTATAAATTTCACCGCCGTGAACCAAAATATATCCCGAACCATCATCGTCTTGAAAAATTCCCATATCCCATTTTTTTATTGGTTTTCCTTCAAACAAAAGCGGGCCTTTAAATGTATACGGACCTTCTATGTTTTTTGAAACAGCATAACCTACAAATTGGTCTTTATAGGTCAGAGAATCGGCGTGCATATACATTACATACTCAGCCGTTTTGGGACATTTCATCACTTTTACTCTTTCTCCGACACGATTGGGACCTAATTTTCCTTCTTTTTGCAACGGCAAAGCCACACTTTCAAACTTCCAATTATAAAGATCTCTGGACGAATAACAATTAAATCCTGCAAATGCATTACTGTCATCAGAATGAGCTTCTCCAAAAAGATAAAATGTCTCTTTTTCTTTTACAATACAAGCTCCATGTGCACTAACGATATTTCCGTTCTGATCAAACCATGGTACTCCAGAATAAACAGCATCCATTCTCTCCAACTTTTGAGCAGAAGAGATAATGATATTAGCAAAGAAAACAATCCAGAATACTGCTTTTTTCATTGTTTATATTTTTGTTTCGATTGAGTTTCGATTGGAATTTGGAATTTGAGTTTTGGAATTTTCATTAATTCACTTTCTCTTCAGCCATTCTTTAGGCACATTTACAATACAGATATTCAAAGTTCTGTTATCCTCAGAAAGCATTGCTGACTGAATTTGAATTTTAGTTCCATCTCTGTTAAAAGTCGGATGCACATGATCTGCAGCAGTTTGTTTATGACCTGTTGTCAGCATTATCATTTCGTTGGTTTTACGATCGATTAAATACAAACTTCTGGAGAAATCATCGCCAACAGCCCATCTTCCGTCAGAGGAACCGTGTACGTGCCATAATCCGCTGCCTCTTTTGGTTTGTCCAGCAATAATCATTTCGCGGGTTCTTAAATTTACAATAGCTAGACCTGTTGGTTTTTCACGGGTTCCCGAATTTCCCCAATTGCTTTCTTGTCCTGGATTCTGCGGATTTCTCACTTCTGTGCTTTCCGTCACTTCAACCGGAGTTTCTTTTTGAATATCAATTTTTCGGTGTCCCATAATAGCCATTGCCACCTCATCTTTAGAAATCACTGCTTCGTGTGTCACCCATTCATAATCCGATTCAGGATACAACGGTCTTAAACCCGTTCCGTCTGCCATAACCGTCCAAGTACGCTGAGGCGATTTACCACCCGTTTCCCAGCAAAAAACCAGTTCGCCCGGATTCCAGATATTGGATTGAATATGACCTACCTGAAACGGCACCGAAACTACATGTTTCAACTCTCCCGTTTTTATATTCATACTGCCAATACCTCCAGGACCGGCACCCATATTTCTAGGACCGTAGTTTTTTTCAAGTTTAACATTCGGATCTAAATGTTTAGCGGCTTCTTCTCTTCCAATTCTAAAATACACACGATCTTCATTGGCATCCAAAGCCATATCTCCTGATGCTCCCATTTCTGAAGGTGTTGTCCCGCAAACACGTTCGTAAGCAGCAACAGCTTTCATTTTTCCAGCTTGACTATCCTTAAAAACATTTTCTAGATTTACCTCTATAATCTGCATTGTATTTTCTTCGCTTTTGCGCATATAATACAATTTCATCGTTTTTTGCGCCATACACAAAGTACCGCTGTAACCGCCTTCTGTAACCTGAACCATCACGCCTGATTTTTCATTTACCGCAACTGCGTCACCATTGGCTCTTTTGGTTCTAAAAATAAGCCACTCGCCATCTGCTGTCCATTGTGGATGAGTTGGATATGTTTTGGAATCACCTGCCGATTTCGTAGTTAAAAAGATTAAATCAACACCCGTGACAGGATCTTTGATTATCTTTTTCTCAGATGGGAAGCGTTTTCCAATCTGACTAAAAGCTGTCGCCGAGAAAAAAAGTAAAAATATAATTGAGATTGATTTGAATTTCATCCGTTTGCTTTTGATTAATCTTATCTAATTGAAACTATGCGCTATGTCTTTAAAATTAAAATGATAAACGCATACTGCACATCATCACATTCCCATAGTTGAAACTATGGGCTATGTTTTAAAAATTTGAACGGTAAACTCTCACATATACCGAATACCGAATACCGCATACCTCTTACCTCATAACCTAATAACTTATAACTCACAACTTACAACCTATTATCCCTTAATTTTCAACTGAATAGAACTGTCATTCATTTCAAATTGATTATTCTTTAAAAGTGTGATTATTTCGGCTCCAGCCAACAACACTGGCCCATAACCATGAGCTGCAAATAAGTTTATAGGACGATAATAGTAAAAAGCAGGATCAAATGCCATTCCGGTTCCTACACAGGTTCCTTCTACCTGACCTTTTTCATTTACTTTGGAAGCTACAGCATTCCACGCTAATAAAACTGCAGGTGCATAGGCCAATTTATCCACATATCCTCGGTTGATTGCTCTTGCAATAGAATACGTATAAATGGCAGTTGCCGAAGTTTCAAGATAAGAATCGTTTCGGTCCAGCAATTGATGCCAGAAACCTGTTCCGTCTTGATATTGCATAAGTCCAGCAATATGTTTTTGAAGCTGCGCCAGAACCTGAGGATATCCCGGATGATTTTTTGGGAGCACTTCCAATAATTCTACCATAGTCATCACTGCCCAGCCATTTGCTCTCGCCCAATGAAACTCGGCGTGTGTCTGCATTGACTCTACCCAGCCATGCATATAAATTCCTTTTTGACTGTTAAACATTCTTTCTGAAAACTGATTGACTTGTTTTACAGCATCATCAAAATATTTTTTGTCTCCTGTATAACTCCCCATTTGTGCTAAAGCTGGAACACTCATAAACATATCATCCAGCCAAAGTGTATTATTTTGCGGTCTATTTCTAGCCAGCGTTCCATCTTTTAGACGATATTCTTTTTCGCTTATGTATTTAATGAAGTTATTTATTACCGGATCAACATTTGCATTTAGTCCTCCTTTTTTTGCTTTGATGAAAGCAGCACAAAGCGCTCCAGCATCGTCTAATGCATGCGGCTTTAAAACGGTGCGAATTGGCGAATCTTGTACATTTTCGCTTTTAAAATTTTCAGCAAGATCCGCGATTAATTTAATTCTCTTATTGGCATAATCTGCATATTCTTTTTTTCCTGTTGCTTCAGTCGCCAAAAGCATTCCAGCATAAGTAACGCCCCATTCGTAACTTGTAAGTCTGAAAGAGCCTGGAGAAAATACAAGTTTGCCTTTTGCTTTTTTGAAATCTTTTACTTCTGAATTATCACTTGCATTGAGAACTTTTGAAGCGGTATTTTCTTCAAGGAAATTATATACCCGATTTAAAACCGCCTCAATATTATTTTTTTCTGGAACAACATAAGGCGTTACATAATCCGGTTGCATGGCATGCAAAGGTGTGGTTACATCATTTGTCTGCGCATTCGCGGAAGCAAAAACCCCAAATGTGATTAAGGCAAGTATTTTTACAGATGAATGGTTCATAGTTAGTATTTTTTGGTTAATAAGATTCAATTTAATATTGCAATAACAATTTTGGTTTCCCAAAGTGGTCTATTGTCATTGAAAGCGAAGAAGTTATAAAATTATTTTTTAATCTAAATGAAAAACTTCTTTTAACGAAATGGCAATCGGAGAATTATCTGGATTGGTATCCATTATATCAGCCATATAAGCCCACCATTTTTTTACTAATGGATGGTTCGGCAGATGCTTTTCATCAAAATCTGGACTGATTTTTTGAACTGCAAATAAAATCAGTGTTTCTTCATCTAAAAAAATACTGTAATCCTGTATTCCCGCTTCGGACAATAAAGTCTGTAATTCTGGCCAGATTTCGTCATGTCTTTTTTTATATTCTGCTTCAAAACCCGGTTTTAATTTCATTTTGAAAGCATTCCTAATGGTCTTTTTATTTTCCATTTTCTAATGTTTTAAATTGATTTGAACTGATTCGTCACGATTACAGCTAATTTCTCCGTTACTATATTCAAGTTCTGCAACCTGTATAGAGCTTCTTTTGGTTTCATAGCTGTCAATTCCTTTGTTTTCTGGAGTTCTTCCTGGATGAGTGAAATAAAAAACATACGCTTTTCCATCATTTACCACAACATCTGCATGTCCTCCAATTACTTTATCATCTTGACCAGTTCCGGGAAGCTGCAGTATATTTTTCTCTTGACGGTTCCAGTTTAGAAAATCTTCGGAAGAATACACATTCAATCCTCTCCAAGAATCAGAGATCATCCAGTTTTTTCCTTTCCAAACAAAAACTTTTGGCCCTTCGCCACGATCTTTTATAATTTTTGCACCGCTGTCTTTCCAATTGTACAAGTCATTACTGTCTGCATAATAAATTGATTTTCCATCGTTTTCATTATTGTAAAACATTCTCCAAGTTCCGTTTGGCAATCTAAAAACTGATGCATCAATGCATCGCTCAGAAGCCAATTTTAGTTCCGATTCAAACTTCCAATCCATCAAATTGCTGCTGGTAAGATGAATTATCGAACGCGGATGATACCAGTCATTAAATATTCCAGGTACAATCGTAAGATACATATGGAATTTATTCTTGTATTCAATTACATCTGGGGCCCAGTAGGTTATATCTTTAAGTTTATAATTAATGTTGCAAGTGTCTTTGTAGGTCCACTTTGCGCCGTCTTTTGATACTGCAATTCCTATTTTAGTGCCATGCACCCATGTTATTCCTTTGGCTGTAGCATCATTTGCTCTTCGATTGGTATAGAACATAATCCACAGTTTTTCTTTTTTGTCCCAGATAATGGTAGGGTCTGCGGCACCGTCAAAAATAGGGTCGCGATACAATGGCTTTGATGCTGTATGTTTTTGATCTTTTTTATTTTCATTCTGAGCCGAGATTGTCAAAGTGAACAACACAGTTGCAAGATTTAGAAAAAGATATTTTAGTTTTGGTTTCATTTGATTTTGTTATTTTTTGTTCAATTTTGTGATTCCGAGGAACGAGGAATCACACTCGGGATTCGATAAAGATTGGCGACATACTGTGTCGAGTTTCTAGTGTGATTTGCTCCGCCTATTCGCTATCGCTCGAGTCTCGTTCCTCGGAATGACAAACTAGACTTACTCTTAAACAAACTCTACAAACATTTAATTTTTAATATTCACCCAATCATCAGTCCTAAAAGGAGATGCTGGAAGATTTTCTACATTAAATAAATTTGGATTAGGAACGGCTTTCCATGCAAAACGCACCGCTTCTGGATTTTTTACTTTTGATGAAGAAACGATAATTGTTTTACCATCAATTTTTGCTTCTGCAGGATAAAAAACTTGATCACTTCCTGCAATTTCAAATTCTTTCAAATCCTCTGTCTTTTTAAATCCGTTTTCTACCTCATCAAAAAACAACTGAATTTTCTGTTTTTTGATTTTCATATGATTGTAAGCTGGTCCAGAATGCACTAGATTCTTTTCGTCATACGTTTTAGATCTTGCCAGTAAAGCCAAACGATAACCAACTGTCTGTTTATCGATAGGATGAATATTGTTTTCATCTCCAACATCTGTAGTGACAACCATTCCGGTATTTGCAACCGATTTTGAAACTAATAATTGCGCTTCTCTTATATCAGGATTCTGTCCTTTGTGCGGTGCAATCTGAACAAAATAAAACGGAAAATCTCCCTGATTCCAGTCACTTCTCCAATTTTTTATCATAGCAGGAAAAAGACTTCTGTACAAAAATGCTTTTGTAGCATTACTTTCGCCCTGATACCAAATTACTCCTTTTATAGTATAATTGATTAAAGGATGCAACATGGCATTGTACAATACATAAGAAGTTTTGTTTTCTTCTTTTTTCGGTTTTTTAAGCTCCGTTTTGGTTAAATCATTATTATTATTTGAAATTCTTTCCGTTTTTAAATCTGCGTAATATTTTTCTAGTTTCTCTTGAAATAATTTTTCATTTTTGGCATCATTTTCTAATATTCCCAAAAAATCTGGGTTTTCTTCCAAAACCTTTTGCGAAGTCCAAGCTTCTGCTTTTGTTCCTCCCCAAGAAGACGAAATTAATCCTATTGGGACTTTCAAATTTTGGTACAAATCACGTCCAAAAAAATAAGCCACGGCAGAAAATGTTTTGATGGAGGTTGGTGAACATTCTTTCCAGTTTGCGCTAACGTCATCTAAAGGCTTTTGAGAAGCTTTGGTCGGAACGGTAAATAATCTAATGGATGGAAAATTGGCGTTTTGAATTTCTTGTTCGTAGTTTTTAACACCTGTTTTCCAAGTACCGTCTTCTTTTCCAACAGGAAAGTACATATTTGATTGTCCAGAACAAACCCAGACTTCTCCAATCAGTATGTTTTTTAGAATGATTTTATTTGAAGCTTCAATTGTGATTTCATAACTTTTTTCACTTCCTTGAGGGGTTTCAACGGCTGTTTTCCAAGTACCGTCAGCATTAGTTGAGATTTCTATTGCATTCTGCTGCCATCCTAGTTTAATATTTATTTTTTCGTTTGGAGAAGCCCATCCCCATAAATTAACTTTTGCTTTCTGTTGCAAAACCATATTATCCCCTACTAAAGCTGGCAATTTTACTTGCGCCGTAACAGTTAGGCCTAGCCCAAAAAAAATAAATAATACAAAATTTTTCACCGAATAAATAATTAGTTATACAATTTTACTCCTAAAATTTTAAAGATATAACACTAAATCATTATTGGTATCCTGTAGTGCCCTGTTTATTAAATAGGTATTAAACAAAAATCTTGACTGTTTCTAAAACATAAAGAACCGCCTCAAAGTGGGCGGTTCTATTTTATTATAAAAATCTAAAATTAATAACCTGGATTCTGCATCGCATCTTTTTCGGCAGAAGTCAAAGGTTTTCCGCTTGCATAAACGCCATCCAAGAAGGTCTGCGGAATCGGGCGCAGACTATGATAATCCTGAATATTTGGAGCCGCCTCGATATTATAAGCTTTTGCTCTTGCAATCAAAGTTTTTGTTCTGCTGAGATCCTGCCAGCGATGAAATTCACCACAAAGCTCTCTCGTTCGTTCGTTCAATATCAAACACAACATTCTGTCGTAATCGCTGCTATATCCTAATTTGGCAATAACTGCCATATCTTCTGCAGGAAGCGCACTTACACTTGAAATCGTTAAATTTGTAGCTGCAGTTGTAGCCGCGATATTATTAGATTCATAATAAGAGTTTTCTGGAGTGTATGAAATCGGAATTCCTGCCTGACCCGCTACTGTCCATGCAGCAGAACCGTCTGCATACGCACTACGGTTTTCTCCCGATTTGTAAGTTGCACGGTTTCGTACAATGTTGATATAAGTCAATGCATCTGCAAAACTCGCACCTCCTGCTTTTGCCAAACGTATTTTTGCTTCGGCTGCCATTAAATAGGTTTCGGCCGAACGTGCCAATATTACATCACGCGAACCTCTTATACTGCTCAAATCGATTCTATTGCCGTCCATGTATTTACTTAAAGAAGGAAAACGAACATCTGACATCAAGCCCTTTTTATCAGCTGCGTATGCCACATATACACTTGGAATTGTTTTTCCGGTTTTTGAATCAACAATTACATCTGTATTTTTTGTGTTCGCAAAACGAGTATCAGACGCATTGTTTACAACATACATAATACCTAAATCGCCGTTTGCATAATAATTACCCGATTTGTTATTAATGATACTTTTGGTCTGAAAACTTTTCCAGAAACGAGAATCGTTTACATGATCAAACACATCATAAACAAAATAAGTAGGCGCCAAACGGCTGAAAGGCCTTCCGCCAGCAAGATTACGTTTCATTTGTGGCAACTGATCGTAAGTAGAGAGAAAATACAAATGCTGCTGGTTTGCAACTGTAATGAGTGTACTGGCGTTAAACTGAGCAGAAAGAATCAACTCTGGCAATTGTTCGTTTGCGCCGTCAGCAACAGTATAACTCCATAAATTCTGGTAATTTGCTGCTAATGGATGGTGCGCAATAACCTCATCAGATAAAGTTACCACTTGCTGTAAATCGGCTGTTTTGGTTGCAGAATTCCATGCGTCATTAATTTCACTAGCACGTACCAAATAGGCTTTAGCTAAATAATGAGCTGCGGCATCTTTTGTAATTTTTGAAGGAGCTCCGGCATTACTCAGCAGATTATACGCCTGTGTAAAATCGGCAATCACTTGATTTAATACTTCCTGAGGAGGAGTTCTTGCAAATTCTAATTCAACCGTAGAACTTGTTTTTAGTTTTAACGGAACAGCACCATATTGGCTTACCAATTTCAGATAATTAAAAGCTCTTAAAAAATAGCCTTCACCCAAGGCCGTTTTTTTGATGGCATCATTGCTAGAAGCAATATTTGTTGCCGATTCTATCAATTGATTTGCATTTCCTATTCCGATATAAAGATTATCCCAATTCGTATTTGCTGCAACTGTATTGGCATTAGAAACCGTCACAAAAGCCTTAAATCCAGAAGAATAAGAATTCCAAATCCAGTTTGAAGGGTCTCCTCCTGCATGAAATTCATCTGTACCCGATTCTGTAGCCGTAAGTGGCACTTCACCAACAAATTCAGCAGCAAATACCTGATAATACGTTCCTACTGCCAAAGCTTGAATTCCAGCTTCGGTTTTATAATAATCTTTGCTGTAAGCGGTTGTCAACTCTTCATCAAGAAAATCCTTATTACAGGAACTACTCAAAACAAGCAAGGCAATAAGTATGAAATTACTATATCGTATTTTATAATTTTTCATAATAATCTTTTTAAAATTTATTTAGAATTCTACATTTAAACCTAAAGTCACCCCTCTGTTGGAAGCAGTTGTCTGCGTATCAAGATCAGTCCATTTTACTTTTGAGAAAATCATCCTTGGATTGTTCGCCTGACAGTACAATCTCAATTTAGAAAGTCCAAGGCTCTTTACTAAATCTTTATCAAAACGATATCCTAATGAAATGTTTCTTATTTTTAAGAATGATCCATTGCGGTATCCTAATGTCGGATAATAAGGATCCCCAGTACCAGCCGAATAAATAGGTTTTTGGTACTCGGCATTTGTATTGTTTTCTGTATAATAATCAATAGCTCTTTGGCTTCCTTTCGCTCCTTCGTTTTCTCCCAAAGTATCGTACAAATACCCCATTCTTCCGTAAACAAAGATTGAGAAATCAACATCTTTATAAGTAAAAGTATTGGTGAGACCAACAATATATTTCGGATCCTTACTTCCAATTATTACCCTGTCATTGTTAGCGTCAATCTTATAATCGCCGTTTTGATCTACTGGTCTTGCATTACCAAAAGAGAAAATATTAGAACCCGCGGCTGCATTAAATTTTGCCATTTCTGCAGCGTCCTCCGGTTTCCAGATTCCATTTGACGCAAAACCATAAATAACGTTCTGTGATTGACCGATAAATAAATTGTTATTGATGTCATCAAATTTTCCATTCTGAAGCGAAACAATCTTGCTCTGCTGATACGAACCGCTGAAATTAGACGTCCATTCAAAATCTTTTGTGGAAATATTTACAGTATTCAAGGTAAGCTCTACCCCATGCCCTTCGGTTTCGCCAACATTTTGATAGGTATCTTTTACACCTATTACAGTTGGCACACTGCTTTTTAAAAGCAAATCGGTAGTTTTACTGGTAAAATAATCTAAGGCTCCAGAAATTCTGCTATTAAACATGGCAAAATCGATACCGTAGTTAAACTGCGCTGTTTGTTCCCATCCTAATTCGACATTTCCTAAAGAAGTATTATTAACAACTCCTGATCCGTTTGGATAAACTATTCCCGTCAGCGGAGGCTGTGTAGCATAGGCTGGTACCGCAGCATTTCCGGTTTCACCATAACCTACTCTCATTTTTAGCTGATTAAGCCAAGTTACGTTTTCTAAAAACTTTTCTTTGTTTAAAACCCATGCCAAAGAAGCACTCGGAAAAAAGGCCCATCTGTTTTCTGAAGCCAACTGCGAAGCTCCGTCATAACGTCCTGAAACTGTCAACAAATATTTATCGGCATAACCGTAGTTAACCCTAGCCATGTAAGACAACAGTCCCGTATCAGTAAGCCCTGACGAATATCCCGCAAGCGTAACATTGGCAGGCGTTAAAGCATTCCATTTATTTGCTGGATTTTTAATATCATTTGCAGATAATGAGCTTTGTTCGTTATGATATTCTGTCTGGCTCATCAATAAAGTGGCTCCAAAATTATGATTGCCGAATGTTCTATTGTAAAAAATAAGATTATCGAGCGTATATGAAATTGATTTTTCATTGGCTAATGAAGCAAAACTAGTTCCTGAACGAATTGCAGATTTACCGTCCAAATAAACCCCATCACGGTACGAAGTGATATCGGGACCAAAATTCATTCGGTATTTCAATCCATTCAATGAAGGAGAAATCGCTCCAAAATCAAGCTGTGCATACATACTTCCAAAAGCTCGTAAAGTTATACGCTGATCCTGCGAATATTTATCTTCATCAACAGGAGTCCTGATTGTGGAGTCACCACCCGGATTATCAATTCTTACACCATTGCTATCATAAGGAACCGCATACGGAAGATTGGTTCTTGCGGTATTGTAAATTCCGATTGAGCTTGTAACCGCCGTTCTTCCTACGTTCGACTGCCCATATTCATTAACGCCATAACTTGTATTGAGGCTCGCTCCCATAGAAAACCATTTTGTAGGCGTGATATCTACATTTGCTGTACCACTGTAACGTACAAAACTCTGTCCTTTTAAAGTTCCGGTATTATTCAGATAACCAAAAGAACCATAGGCTTTCATTTTTTCTGTACCACCGCTTACTGCTAATGTATGTTGTTGCGTAATTCCGGTACGGGTAACAAATTTTTCCCAGTTGGTGGTTGCAACTTTAGAACCATCCCAAGTTGTGGTAAAGTTTCCATTTGCATCTTTCCAGCCTTTTTCAACATTTGCCCAAGCCGATGGATCAGCAGAAGCCAAGAAAATCAACTTATCATTCTCAATATTCGGAGCATCTCCTCTAGGAAAAGCGGTCGGATTTGAATAATATCTTCCCCAGCGTCTAAATTCAATATATTCTGCAGAAGTCATCATTCGAGCATTTTCATGAATGTTTTCCATCATTATTGAAGTATCGTAGTTTAAGGTAAATTTTCCGTTTTTACCTTTTTTAGTCGTTACGATAACAACCCCGTTTGCACCTCGAGAACCATAAATAGCTGTTGCAGAAGCATCTTTAAGAACATCGATAGTTTCAATATCCGTTGGATTTAAAAAGTCGATTCCTCCAGAATTGGGATCCACGCTTATTTTTCCAGTTGCCGCATCGGTTACCAATCTTGAATTTAAAGGAATCCCATCTACAACATAAAGAGGTGCATTTGATGCCGAAATAGAACGCGCTCCTCGAATGGTAATAGCTCCTACTGTTCCTGGACGTTCTGTTGAAGCTACATCAATACCGGCAGCTTTTCCCTGCATGGCCTGAACCGCATTGACAACTGGCCTCGAAGCGATTTCCTCGGCACCAACACTTACTATAGATCCAGTCAGGTCTTTTTTCTTTTTAACACCATATCCCACAACTACAACTTCTTCTAAAGAATTATCTTCTTCCTGTAAGACCACATTATAAACTGCTGCATTACCAACAGTGATTTCCTGTTTCTTAAAACCAATAAAACTGAAAACCAAAACATTTCCTGACGAAACTTTTATTGAATATGTTCCATCAAGATCGGTGCTTACACCATTTTGACTTCCTTTAACAAGCACATTGACACCTGGCACTGGCAAACCGGCGGCATCAGTTACTGAACCTTTAACTGTTTTGTTCTGTGCATAACCAGACACATGCATAAATGCAATCATCAGCAATAGCAACAGAAGACTAAATCTGTTTCTCATAAAAGTAAAATTTGGTTAATAATTAGTTAATCAAATTTATCCAGAAGTTAATCTCGTCGTGTCCTGTAGTATCCTGCAAAATTATTTAGTACATTTCTAATTTACAGCGTTTTAAAAATTTTAATTAAGTATTTTTTAACCATAAAAACCTTCGAAACACTTGATTTTAAAAGAATTTCCGAACTTTAGACAAAAATTACGAATACAAAAAGCAATATATTATTACATAAAAAATATCGTAATTTTTTATTATTTTTTTCATCAAATAAATCAAAAATAAATAATTTAAAAGCATAATATCTAATTGAAAAAATTAACCTACAAAACATTCATATAACAAATAAAAAAAACCGCCTCAATAACGAGGCGGCTTCTTTCAAAAAAAAACAAAATATAACAAGAAATCTTTTTTCTTAATAACCTGGATTCTGCCATGCTTTCTTTTGAGCATCTGACAAGTTTGAACCGTCGTCATTCAACAATCCATCAATAAATGACTGCGGAATTGGACGAAGTTCGTGTTTGTTGGTCGTGATATTTGTCGCAGCTTCAGCATTAAATGCTTTAGCTCTTTTAATAAGCATTCCAGTACGAGAAAGCGTTTCCCAACGCTGCCATTCTCCAATTAATTCACGAGTATATTCGTTAAGAATAAAATTCAGAGCACGTTCGTAAGCTGAAGCAGCTCCAACTTTGGCAATTACAGCCTCATCTTCAGCCGGTAAATTACCAGGAAACGAAGTTAATCTTAAATCAGAAGCAGCGGTTGTAACAGCAACTGTAGGATTAGACAAATAATACGTATTCATATCTAAATTTGAAGCCGTATAGTTTGTAGCAGCCGTTCCAGTATTCAATGGATTTACTTTAAACGCTTGAGAGCCATCACTGTAATAAGATCTGTTTTCACCGCTCTTCCATTGTGCTCTTGCTCTCACTACGTTGATGTCCTGCATTGCATTCCCGTATTGCTCCAAACGAGCATAACATTCTGCACGAACAAGGTATGTTTCTCCTAGACGTGCCATAATTACATCACGATGTGAATCTCCTCTTTCGGCGGTACGCGACCCACAATCTGTTTTATTGATACCTGCAAAGAAGTTACAAATCGGCTGATTTTTAAATGTAGGCGCTACGTAATTTCCGTTTTGGTACAAGACCAAAGAGTTAGGCACATATTGTCCTTTTACAGCGGCCAAAGTCCCGGTTGTTGGAGTCTGTCTTTTTCCCGTTGTCCATTCTGGAAGACGTCCGTTAACGTCTGTCCAGGTAGGAGCCTGAACACTTGCTCCAAATTTAGCGCTGTTATAAGTATTATCATTCTTAGTATTCAAAATCATTACAATACCTGGATCTCCAACTTTAACGCCAGCATTAGCAGTAACCACATTATTAGCTCCATAAACGGTTCTAAATGTTTTCCACATACGCGCATCGTTTACGTGATCATAAACTGCATATGTGTATTCCGTTGGACGGCAACGCTGAAAGTCCATACTTCCAATCCATACACCTCTTCTAACCCATCCACCTGAAAAGCTTGAAAACTGAGGGGCAAAATAATTATATGTACGATTTCCAAAACGTCCTACTGTAGCCGCATCTCCATTATGTCCTGCAGCCATTAATATTTCGTTCAACTGTTCATTAGGACAGTCAATACCAGTCCAGTTAGCATACAAATCACTGTAATTAGGAGTCAACGGGCCACGTGCAGAAATTGCATAAGTACACGCATCAATTGCTTCTTTAAGATCGGTGTCTTTGTATTTGCTGTTCCATGCAGCATTACGCTCTGAAGAACGGAACAACAATGCTTTTGCAAGAAAGTGCGCTGCTGTAGCTTTTGTCCAAGTAATTCCTTTTCCGTAAGTGAAAACCTCACCTTCAAAAAGCGTATAAGCATTACGCAAATCAGAAACTACCTGTTCCCAGCATTGCTCATCTGTAGAACGAACGAAATTACGAACCACACCAACTGCAGGCTGTGTTTGCAAAACGACTCCGCCGTACTGTGCAGTAAGACGATAGTAATTATAACCGCGTAAAAAATAAGCATGTGCTAAACAGCGATTACGAATCGCTACATCATCAATCTTGCTTGCATTAGCGATAATAGTATTACAAGAAGCGATTCCGTAATACATCTCATCCCAAAGAGCAGCAGGATTTGTTGCATTTCCATTGGCTGCACCAGTTGAAGTTGTAGCTCCAATTGGCCCGAAACGATTATCGTAGGTGTTCCACATTTCGTTGGTTAAATCGTTTGCATTGGTAAACTCATCTGTACCATATAATGTATTGGCATAGGACCACTCAAAACCAAAATGCCAACGGATATTCCCGTAAAGCGATACTGCAAGGGACTGAAGACCTTCTGGAGTTTCAAAATAATCTGTCGAATACTGATTTGTCAGATCTTCGTCAAGAAAGTCTTGTGAGCAAGAGGAAATTGTCAATCCCATCATGATCAAAAAACCGATTCCGATATTTTTTATATTATTCATCTTGTTTACTTTTTTGTGTTATACATCAACTCGTTACAACATATTATTATTAAAATCCTACATCAATACCCATCACAAAACTGCGGTTGAAGTAAGTCGAACCAGTATCAAAATCATACCAGTCTAAAGATTGGTAGATATTACCTGGATTTACTGCCTGAACATATAATTTCATGTTTGCCAAGCCCACTTTAGAGGTTAAATCTTTTGGAAGATTGTATCCTAAAGTGATGTTACGAATTTTTACAAAAGCAGCTTTTGGAAAACCAAGAAGACCAGAGAATTTATCTGCAGAACCTGAAGATGCTTGGCCAAGAATTGGTTTTTGGAATTCTGCATTTGGATTATCAGGTCTCCAGTAATCTACTTGTCTTTGGTTGCTGTGAGCTGTAAGTGCTTCACCTCCTAAATTGCCAAAATATCCTGCACGTCCGAAAATATTTATTCCTAATTCAATTCCTTTATAAGTAAAAGTATTGTTCCATCCCATTGTCCAGTTTGGGTTACTGTTTCCTAACACCACTCGGTCTTTAGCATCCATTACGTAATCGCCATTTTGATCTTTTGGTCGTACATTTCCTGGAGAAAAATTATAACCTGTCCATTTTGCCATTTCAGCACGGTCTTCAGGAGTGTCTTGCCATAATCCCAAGTTGTCAAAACCATAACGCACAGCAATCGACTGCCCGATAAACCAAGTATTGTCAACCATGTCATTTTTACCGTAAGCCAATTCTTCAATTTGATCTTTCTGCCAAGCAGCATTCAAATTGGTTTCCCATGTAAAGCCACTTTTAGTCTTAATCGGAATTAAGTTAAGCGTTACCTCTACCCCTTTGTTGCTTGTTTTCCCAACATTTGCATAAGTGGTAGGGAATCCTGTAAGTGTTGGTATTTTAACCAACATAAGAATATCACTAGTAAAAGATCTGTAC
Source organism: Flavobacterium procerum (assembly GCF_042431625.1). Lineage (NCBI taxonomy): Bacteria > Pseudomonadati > Bacteroidota > Flavobacteriia > Flavobacteriales > Flavobacteriaceae > Flavobacterium > Flavobacterium procerum. The sequence goes on from NZ_JBHLYW010000002.1 coordinate 78,167, forward strand.
GCTTCTATAGTACCGCTTACACGGTTGTTGAAGAAACCAAAATCAAAACCAACATTATATTGAGTCGTTTTTTCCCATCCTAATTCCTTGTTTGCCATCGGAAGCTGTGTGTTCGTATAGTATGGTTCATTGGTCGTATAACCAATTTGATTACTCATTCCATTAAATGGAAGATAGATAGACGAAATACCTCCTTTTGTACCATAAGGCGCAACAGATGAGTTACCTGTTGTACCGACTCCGAAACGAAGCTTTAAATTATCAATCCAACTTGTATCTTTTAAGAATTCTTCATTATTAATTCTCCAAGCCAAGGCGGCTGAAGGAAAGAAATCCCATTTATAACCATCTGCCAATTGCGATGCACCATCCCAACGTCCTGACATTGTAAGCAAATAACGATTATCAAAGCCATAATTCAGACGAACCATATACGAATTAAGCTGACGTTTCGTAATATCAGACCCCATACGGGCATTATTTGCAGCATTGGTCAAATCTACAGTATTCATTGCATTCCATAAGAAAGAAGGCTTCTGAATATTATTAGCACTCATCGAAGACTCTTCAATATCCCAAGAAGATACAGTCTGTAATAAAGTAGCACCAATCTTATGTTTTGTAAAAGTACGATCATAAGTTATCATATTATCTAAAGTCCAAGAAAGATCTCTACTATTTCTAAGACGGGCATAGTTTACACCTGTACTTCCGTCTGCATTGATTTTAAGAGATGAAGTTCCGTCTACATAAACTCCTTCTCTCCAATTACGAAAATCAGGACCAAAATTTATTTTATAGCTAAGCCCTTCTAAAGGAGTTACAATTTTTCCAATATCAAAAGTCGCTGAAAAATTACCTAATATTCTCATCATCTGAGACTGTTGCGTACTTTTATCCCATTCATTTGCAACTGTATAAATCGCAGATTCTCCTCCTGGATTAATCACCATTTTTCCGTTGGCATCATAAGGTACCGCCATATTGTACAACGTTTTTGCTGCTCCATAGATAGCATCTGGTGCCGTACCACTTCGTGCTTGCAATGTAGACATTCCGTAGTCTTGCTCACTCCACGAAACATTCAACGATGCATTCATTCTAAACCAATCAACCGGATTAATATTCGAAGTCAGTTTCGCAGTATATCGTTTGTACCACTGCCCTTTTTGAGTTCCTTCATTATCCAAATAACCAAGCGAAGCATATGTATTTACTTTTTCTGAACCTCCACTAGCGCTTAAAACATGCTCTTTACTGATTCCCGCCTGAGTCACCATATCCACCCAGTCAGTATTGGTTACTTTAGAAGCATCCCAAGTTCCACTTTGCCAACCTTTCAAAACATTATCCCTAGAAGTCTGTCCGTCTAGCGCACTATCAAAAATCAATCTGTCATTTGCGATAGTTGGCGAGTCAGGATGTGCATAAGTATTAGGATCTAGATTATAAGCAGCCCAACGTCTAAACGTAATAAAATCTGCTGCACTCATAGAAGGAGCACGATCTACAATTTGTGAAGTTGTAATTGTACCGGAGTAATTTAAAGAAAACTGCCCCGCTTTTCCTTGTTTAGTAGTAACAATAATGACCCCATTTGCACCACGAGAACCATAAATTGCCGTAGCCGATGCGTCTTTAAGAACATCAATAGAAGCAATATCTCTTGGATTTAATGTTTCAATAGCAGACGAAGACATCAAAGGCACACCATCTACTACATAAAGAGGCTCATTAAGTCTATCATCACTACCCGAAATCGGCAGTGAGCGTACACCACGAATACGCACCCTTCCTAAAGCTCCAGGACGTTCGTTACTGGTAATATCAACACCGGCCGCTTTTCCTTGCAATGCTTCAAGAGCGTTTGTAACTGGTCTTGTCATCAACTGCTCTGCAGTTACATTTACTAAAGATCCCGTAACATCAGATTTTTTCTGCGTTCCGTATCCAACCACAACCACCTCATTCAGTTGCGAAACATCATCAAGGAGCTTCACATTAATTTCTGATGATGTCCCAACAGTCATTTCGACTGTTTTTGATCCGGTAGAAGTAAAAACCAACACTTGTCCTTGAGTGGCACTTATCGAATACTTACCATCAAAATCAGTACTTGTTCCCTGCTTTGTTCCTTTAAGGGTCACATTTGCTCCCGGAATTGGTAATCCTGAGGCATCTGTAATCGTACCTTTAACCACTTTGCTCTGCGCATATGCCGAAGCCTGAAGCAGCATAAACATGGCCAAAATCAGCATAAGACTAAATTTGTTTTTCATAAAAGTTAAATTTGGTTAATTAATTAGTTATTCCAAATTTATTTAGAAGCGACCTCCGCGGTATCCTGTAGTATCCTGTTAACTTTCAGGTTATTATAAATTTTATTATATTTATTTTAACAAAAAAAAATCTCAACTGACTGATTTACAAGGCTGAAATCATTGCGAAATACACAATTACACAGTGTGAAATTTTATAAAAATATTTTTTACTTATTCCTATTTATTTTTGACAAAAAATACGAATTGTAAAAAAAATCAATTACTTTTTTATAAATATGATTTTTATCAAAAACACAATAAAACAGGACGCTACAGGATAGCAATCTCCCTCACAAGAAATATTTTTACCTTATCGATGTGGCTGGAAATTATAGAAACGATTAATAATCAAACAATAAACAGCACATTAAGAATATCTAAACTATCGAAAACCAAAATATGAGACTAACCAAACCATATTCTATTATGCTCCTTTTTCTGGCTTTTAGTTCTTTTAGCCAGGAAACGTCCAAATCTCCTTGGCCAGCGTCTTCCAACATAAACCAGCCATGGACTAGATGGTGGTGGATGGGAAGCGCAGTGGACAAACCTAATTTAAAGAGAAGTTTAATTGATTTTCATAAAGCGGGAATTGGCGGTGTAGAAATCACTCCTATTTACGGAGTTAAGGGAGAAGAAAAAAACTTCATCGATTATCTTTCTCCAAAATGGCTGAACATGCTCGATTATACCATTCAGGTCGCAGATAGTCTTCATATGCAGGTTGATATGGTATTAGGCACAGGATGGCCGTATGGCGGATCTCATGTTACACCAGAATATGCCGCGACCAAACTTATCGTCGAAAAATATCCTCTAAAAAAGAACGAAACAATCGATAGGATTATTAAACTAGAAAACAGTAAAGAAAAAAATCCCGCTTCACTTTTATATGTTGTAGCTTATGGAAGTGACGGATCTTATATTAATCTAACAGATCAGCTTGCTGGAAGTAAATCAAAATCAAAAGACAAAGGTTTTGACGGAAGTTCAGTTTCATTACCAAATCCAGAACCTAATAAACTAAAATGGACCGCCAAAAAAACAGATTATACTCTATATGCCGTTTTTACAGGCAAAACAGGACAGCAAGTAAAGAGAGCAGCTCCGGGTGGAGCTGGTTTTACTTTAGACCATTATTCTGAAGAAGCGCTGAATGCTTATGTTGTTCCATTTAATAATGCTTTTAAAGGCCGAGAAGGCAAAATCAGGGCTATATTTAATGACAGTTATGAAGTATATGGCACCGATTTTACTCCTGCTTTTTTTGATGAATTCCTAAAACTTAGAGGTTATGACCTTAAAAAACAACTGCCTTTATTACTCAATGAAACCGACGATGAAATAAGCAACAGAATACGAAGTGATTACCGCCAGACTATTGGTGATTTATTACTGAATAAATTTGACAAACCTTGGACTAAATGGGGCAATTCTAAAAACTTTAAAACCAAACTACAAGCACATGGTTCTCCTGGGAATTTAATTGATTTATATGCTTCCGCTGATATTCCAGAATGCGAAACTTTTGGTTCCATGCCTTTTGATATTCCAGGCTTTAGACGTGAAAAAGAAGATATTCGTCCTGGAGATGCAGATCCTGTTATGCTGAAATTTTCTTCATCTGCGGCACATATTTCAGGAAAGAATCTCGTTTCTTCTGAAACATTTACTTGGCTTCGCGAACATTTTAAAGCAGCATTGTCACAATGTAAACCAGAAGCCGAAGATTTAATGCTAAACGGAATCAATCATATTTTCCTGCACGGTTCTACTTATTCGCCAGAAAGAGCAGCTTGGCCGGGCTGGCAGTTTTATGCTTCAGTAAATTTTAATGCCAACAACAGCATTTGGGAAAATGCTCCTGCCCTATTCTCATATATCTCCAATTGTCAATCATTGCTCCAACAGGGAAAATCAGACAATGAAATCCTATTGTACTTTCCCATTTTTGATACTTGGAACGAATATAAAAAAGGTACTTTATTTTTTGAATTTAAAATACATTCTCTTTCCGAATGGCTGCACGGAACCTCATTTTATGATATGACCAACAAGCTTATGAAAAAAGGATATGGCGTTGATTTTATTTCGGATAATTTCATAGCTGATGCCAAAATCATTGATGGAAAAATAGTACTGCCAGGAGGAACTTTTAAATCTTTAATTATTCCTTCCTGTAAAAAAATGCCTTTGGCAACGCTTCAAAAATTAATTGAATTGAAAAAGGCTGGAGCCTCAATTATTTTTGAAAATCTGCCCGAATCTGTTCCCGGTTTTTATGATTATAAAAAACAGGAAGAGAAAATGCAGTCGCTTTTGGCAGAAAATAAAGAAGTAAAACCTGTCTCTGATATTTTTACAGCATTAGAAAGTGTGCAGATTTACCCAGAAACACTTGTAAATACAGGTTTAAAATATATCCGAAGAACAATCGACGGAGAAAAAATATACTATTTGGTCAATCATACCACCAAAACAATTGATGATTTTATTCCATTGCAAATCAGCAATAAAGAAGTTATTATTCTTGATCCGCTAGACAGGGAATTTGGCAATGCCATCGTAAAAAAAACAGGCGATAAAACATTTGTCAAAATCAGAATAGAACCGGGCAAGTCTTATTTTCTAAAAACAGAAAATACGACCTCACAAAAAAAATGGACTTATTTTGAACCAACCGCCGAAGCCGTTCCTCTAAAAGGAAAATGGAAAATTAATTTTGACAAAGGAGGTCCAAAACTGCCTAGTCCCGCTACAATTTCAAATTTGGAATCATGGACAAAATTAAGTCCCGAAGCCGAAGCTTTTTCAGGTTCTGCAACATATACTTTGGAATTTGATAATCCGAATACGAAAACAGAATCTTGGAATCTAAATCTGGGCGATGTCCGCGAAAGCGCAAAAGTATGGCTGAATGACCAGTATATTGGCACCGCTTGGTCTGTTCCGTATGAACTGAATATTGGAAAACTAAAATCAGGCAAAAACATTCTTAAGATTCAGGTAACGAATCTTTCTGCCAACAGAATTCGTGACAAAGAATTAAAAGGAGAAGAATGGAAGATTTTTTATGAAATCAATATGGTCGATAAAGATTATAAAAAATTCGACGCAACAAAATGGAGTCCGATGCCTTCTGGATTATTAGGCCCTGTGACCATTACACCTTTAACCTTTAAACTAACTATTAAATAACGATATCTAAAATGAAGAAATTACTTTTAATATTCGCTATAGGCGCTTTTTATAATGCCACCGCACAGCAATTTGATAAAAAATTAGTACTCAAACAAATGATTTCGGCCAATGATTATTTTATGCAGAAATGGCCAGAAACTGGAAAAACAATTATTACCAATAAAGAGCGTCCTAGCAATATCTGGACGAGAGGAGTTTATTATGAAGGATTGATGGCGTTACACGAAATTTTTCCGAAAGATGCTTATTATGATTATGCTATGTCGTGGTCTGAGTTCCACAAATGGGGATTCAACGGTGGCAACACTACCCGAAATGCAGATAATTACTGCGCAGCCCAAACATATATTGATTTGTACAATCTGGAACCGGATTCTAAAAAATTAAAAAATACAAAAGCCAATTTGAACATGCTTTTAAACACGCCTCAGCTTGATGACTGGTCGTGGATTGACGCTATCCAGATGGGAATGCCAGTTTTTGCGAAAATGGGGGTTTTAGAAAAAGACAATCGTTATTTCGAAAAAATGTACCAAATGTATATGTATTCAAGAAATAAACACGGCGATCATGGACTTTTTAATCCAAAAGACGGTTTATGGTGGCGTGATGCCGATTTTGACCCTCCGTACAAAGAACCAAACGGAGAAGACTGCTACTGGAGTCGTGGCAACGGCTGGGTAATTGCCGCTTTAGCAAAAGTATTGACCATTATTCCTGAAAATGCACCTCACAGAGAGCAATATGCAAAAGATTTGAAAGCAATGGCAGCTGCACTTGTCCCAATTCAAAGACCTGACGGTTTTTGGAATGTGAGTCTGCACGACCCAACTAATTTTGGAGGAAAAGAAGCTTCTGGAACTGCATTATTCATTTACGGAATAGCTTACGGCGTAAACAACGGCATTTTGAAAAAAGAAACATATCTTCCTGTAATTGAAAAAGCTTGGAATGCCCTTACAAAAGAAAGTCTTCACGAAAACGGATTTTTAGGATTTTTACAGTCAACTGGAAAAGAGCCTAAAGATGGACAACCATTATCTTACGACAAAATTCCAGATTTCGAAGATTACGGATTGGGATGTTTTTTACTGGCTGGTTCAGAAATTTATAAAATGAAATAATGAAAAAAGCTCTCTTATATACTGCGTTAATTCTATTCAATACCGCTTTATTTTCTCAGCAATTTAAGAGAGAAAAATACAATTTCAATTCTGATTGGAAACTGAAAGCAGGTGATTCTAAAAATGCAGAATCACCTGCTTTTAATGATAACTCTTGGAAAAATATCACGCTTCCTCATGCCTACAATCAAGAAGAGGCATTTGAAAAAGATATTGAACATCTTACTACAGGAATTGTCTGGTATCGTAAAAAATTCAAACTACCGAAAGGCATTAAAAACAATAAAGTTTTTATAGAATTTGAAGGAATTCGTCAAGCAGGCGTTATTTATGTAAACGGACAAAAAATCGGGCTTCATGAAAATGGCGTAATGGCTTTTGGATTTGATATTTCAAACCTGCTTAAACCTTATCCGCAGGAAAATTGTATCGCACTCCGAATTGATAACGACTGGAAATACAAGGAACAAGCCACCGGAGCATCTTACCAATGGAATAACATTAATTTTAATGCAAACTATGGCGGTATTCCCAAAAATGTATTTCTTCACATTACCGGAAAACTATATCAGACATTACCGCTTTATTCTAATCTAAATACAACTGGAGTATATATTTATCCTTCTCAAATAAATATACAAGCCGAAAGTGCCGTCATCAACGTTGAATCTCAAATCAAGAATGAATTCGACACTCCTAAAATGGCAACATTTGAAGTTATACTAGAAGATTTAGAAGGACATCAAAAAGCGTTATTTTCAGGAGACAAAATCCTTATTCAACCTAGTGAAACCAAAATTATCAAAGCGCATCAATTAGTTGAAAAACTAAATTTCTGGAGCTGGGGATATGGTTATTTATATAATGTAAAAACAATTTTAAAAATTGACGAGAAAACGGCTGATGAAGTAGTGAGCAGAACAGGTTTCAGAAAAACTGATTTTAAAGACGGTCAATTTTGGCTAAACGATCGTGTATTACAGTTAAAAGGTTATGCGCAAAGAACCAGCAACGAATGGCCTGCCATCGGAATGTCTGTTCCAGCATGGCTCAGTGATTTCAGTAATAAAATGATTGTGGAAGGAAACGGAAATCTGGTTCGCTGGATGCATGTCACGCCATGGAAACAAGACATAGAATCCTGTGACAGGGTTGGGCTTTTGCAAGCAATGCCGGCAGGAGATGCAGAAAAAGATGCCCAAGGCGATACTTGGAAACAAAGAGTAAACCTGATGCGGGATGCCATCATTTACAACCGAAATAATCCAAGTATTATTTTTTATGAAAGCGGTAATGAATCCATCAGCGAAACCCATATGCACGAAATGAAAAGCCTTCGCAACACTTATGACCCTTTTGGAGGACGCGCCATTGGTTCCCGCGAAATGCTTGATAGCCGTGAAGCGGAATACGGCGGTGAAATGCTTTACATTAACAAAAGCGCTGGAAAACCGCTTTGGGCAACCGAATATTCAAGAGATGAAGGACTACGCAAATATTGGGATGAGTTTTCTCCTCCCTATCATAAAGAAGGCGATGGCCCCTTATACCGCGGTAATCCTGCTGAAGCTTACAATCATAATCAGGACAAACATGCCATTGAAAATATTGTGCGATGGTACGATTATTATCGAGAAAGACCGGGAACTGGAAAGAGAGTCAGTTCAGGTGGCGTCAATATTATTTTTTCGGATTCCAATACGCACCATCGTGGCGAAGTAAATTACAGAACCAGTGGCGAAGTCGATGCCATGCGGATTCCTAAAGACGGTTTTTGGGCACATCAAGTAATGTGGGATGGCTGGGTTGATATTGAAAAACACCGCATCCATATTATGGGGCACTGGAATTATTCTGATTCCGTTACCAAAAATATTTATGTAGTTTCAACTGCTTCAAAAGTGGAGCTTTTTGTAAATGGTTCTTCACAGGGTTTCGGGAAAAGAAGCAGTGAATTTCTTTTTACATTTGAAAATATAAAATGGAAATCAGGAACCTTAAAAGCAATTGCTTATAATGAGAACGGAATTATTTTAAGCGAGGATTCTAAAAGTACTTCTGGCGAGCCTTATGCCATTAGATTAAAATTAAACACAAATCCAAATGGCTTTACTGCCGACGGTGCTGACACAGCATTGATTGATGTTGAAACAGTTGATAAAGAAGGTAATCGATGTCCAATCAGCAACAATATGATTTCTTTTACTTTGGAAGGACCTGCAGAATGGCTTGGAGGTATTGCGCTTGGCCCTAAAAATTATATTCTTTCTAAAGAAATTCCAGTTGAAAACGGCATCAACAGAGTTATGATTCAATCGATGATACAATCAGGCAAAATTAAGATTAAAGCCGTTTCTGAAGGATTACAGCCTGCTGAATTGATTTTTGAAAGCAAGCCAATAGAAACTTCAAATGGTCTTTCAAAACAGCTTCCAGGAACTGATCTTCCTTCGTATTTAGAGCGTGGTCCAACTCCTAAAACATCCTCTTATACTATAAAAAGAAATCCAATTAACATTTTAAATGCTGTTTCTCCGTCAAACAATAACGACACTTACAAAAGTTATGATGATAACGAGTTGACAGAATGGAGAAACGATGGGAACATCAATACTGGAACTATAACGTATACTTTGGCGAAAGCCTCTATTGTAAACGAAATAGTAGTAAAACTTACAGGCTGGAGATCCAAAATTTACCCAATCAGGATTTTGGCAGATGGACAGGAAGTTTTTAAAGGAAATACAACTCAGAGTCTAGGTTATATCACAATTCCGTTAAAACCTATCTTAGCTGAAAAAATCACAATTGAATTAATCGGCATTAACACCGAAAAAGACAATTTCTCAAAGATTACTGAAGTAGATCCTACAAAAGAACTTGATTTGTTTAAAGATAAAACTTCCGTTGATGCCTCGGGACAATTACGCATTGTAGAAATAGAATTTTATGAAAAAATCGATTAACATCCAAAAACTAAAAGCAACCACATTTTTAGCTACTTTATTGATAAGTTTTGCTGCTTTGGCACAAAAGAAAGAAATACCATTATGGGATAAAATCCCTGATGAAATTCAGTCAAAAGAATACGCAGAAAAAATAGATTACAATAAAGACGGAATTGCAGAAGGAGTCAGAAAAGTAACTATACCAACTTTAACGCCTTATTTTGCCGACCCCGAAAAATCAAATGGAAGCGCCGTTATTATCTGTCCGGGCGGAGCTTACGGAATGCTAGCCATTAACAAAGAAGGTTTTAAAGTTGCGGAATGGCTTAACAGTATCGGCATTCACGCTTTTGTATTAAAATACCGTCTCCCAAGTGATTTGATAATGAAAAACAAAACTGTCGCACCATTGCAGGATGCACAGGAAGCACTGCGTATGGTGAGACGCAATGCTGTGAAATGGAAAATTAATCCGAACAAAATCGGTATCATGGGATTTTCTGCCGGAGGACATCTAGCTTCAACTTTAAGTACTCATTATAAAGACAAAGTATATATTCCGTCAGATACAATCAGTGCAAAACCCAATTTCTCTATTTTAATCTATCCCGTTATTTCAACTCAGGAAGGTGTTACGCATCAAGGGTCGAAAGACAATCTGCTGGGCAAAAATCCTGAACCTAAATTAGTTGATTTCTATTCTAATGAAAAACAGGTAAATGCTGCAACACCAAAAGCTTTTTTGGTTCATGCAACAGATGACAAGGCCGTTCCAGTAGAAAACAGCATTAACTACTATCTGGCTTTAAAAAAGGAAAAAGTTTCGGCCGAAATGCATTTGTATGAAAACGGCGGACATGGTTTTGGTTTAGGCGTTAATGGAACTAACTCTTTCTGGCCAAAAGCCTGTGAAAAATGGCTTGTAGCAAATAATTATACCCTTCAGCCTGATGCCTATATTTTTACTTATTTTAAAGGAAACGGCGAAGATGGACTGCATTTGGCGTACAGCGAAGACGGTTATAAATGGAATACGCTTAAAAATGATACTTCTTTCTTAACTCCTGAAGTTGGAAAAGATAAACTAATGCGTGATCCTTGCGTAATCAAAGGCGGAGACGGATTATACCATATGGTCTGGACGGTAAGCTGGACCGATAAAGGAATTGGATATGCTTCGTCCAAAGATTTAATTCATTGGTCGAAACAGGAATTTATTCCGGTTATGATGCATGAAGAAAAAACCCGTAATACTTGGGCTCCAGAAATAACTTATGATGAAAAAAGCAAAGACTATATGATTTACTGGGCTTCTACTATTGATGGAAAATTCCCTGAAACAAAATCGGAAGAAGAGAAAGGCTATAATCATCGAATTTATTATACTACAACCAAAGATTTTAAAAAATTCAGCAAAACCAAATTACTTTATGATCCTGGTTTTAATGTAATTGATGCTTCAATTGTAAAGCAAGAAGGACAATATGTAATGTATCTAAAAGATGAAACCCGAAATCCGGTTCAGAAGAATCTTAAAGTGGCTTACAGTAAAAATCTGACAGGGCCTTACAGTAAAGCCAGCGAACCCATAACAGGAAAGTATTGGGCAGAAGGACCGACTGCTGTTAAAATCGACAACAGCTGGATTGTCTATTTTGATAAATATACAGAGAAGAAATACGGCGCAGTTAAAGAAACTGCAAAAGGCTGGGAAGATATTTCGGAGCAAATCAGTTTTCCGTCTGGAACACGCCATGGCACTGTAATAAAAGTGTCTTCAGAAGAATTAAATAACTTAAAAAAGGAATCAGGCAGCAAATAACCTATTTACAGATTACAGGACTGTACTTTTAATCAATACAATAAAAGTCATGATATCAACAACAGAACATTCAGAAATAAAGATAGAATCCAATTCTAGTATTCCAAAATACATTCAGGTTGCCAATGGCTTAGCCGAGGAAATTTTATCTGGAAAAATGGAAAAAGGACAGAGACTTCCGTCTATTAACGAACTGAGCAAAGCAAGATCTATATCGCGTGATACAGCAGAGAAAGCCTATAAAGAATTGCGAGATCGAAATTTAGCCTTTTCTGTAATGGGAGTTGGTAATTTTGTGTCTATTAATGATGAAAAGTCCAAAAATGTTCTTTTTCTCATCAACAAACCCTGCTCCTACAAAATGGAAGTCTACGACTCTTTTGTGACGACGATTGGAAACAACGTTCATGTTGACATGCATCTTTATTACAATGACGAACAGCTGTTTATAGAAGTCCTGAAAAAAAACATTCACAATTACAATTATTTTGTCATTATGCCTCATTTTCGAAATACAGAAGAGAGTCACGTGAATTATACTCCGAATGTTATTAATTTCATTGAAAATATTCCGAAAGAAAAATTGGTAATTTTAGATAATTCCTGTGAAGAAATTACAGGCGATTTCACAGCAGTTTATCAAGATTTTAAATCGGATATATTTAACGCTTTAAAAGAAGGAATTGATAAACTAAAAAAATACGAAAAGATTATTTTTGTTCATCCCGAAAAAGCCGCTTTTCCTGCTCCTGGGTCGTTGGTTGATGGCTTTTTAGAATTCTGCAATACTTATAATTTTGAGTATGAAATTGCCGATAAAATCTATGACGGCTTAGAATTTAAAAATAAAGAAGCCTATATTACGATTGAAGATAATGATTTGGTCAATCTGATTCAGCAGATTAAAGAAAAAAAGCTAAAAATAGGAAAAGATGTTGGCGTTATTTCCTATAATGAAACACCTCTAAAAGCACTTCTGGATATTACGGTTATGAGTACCGATTTTAAAGCAATGGGACAAAAAGCAGGAGATTTGATCCTGAGCAAAAAAAAGGAAATTTCAAAAAACCCGTTTCGTTATATCGAACGCACTTCGCTTTAGTACGGAATATAAATATTAAAGATTGCTCCCTGCATAGGTTCGCCCGTAGCATTGATATGTCCGTTATGGTTTTCTACAATTTTTTTGACGATTGCAAGTCCTATTCCGGTGCCCTCATAAACGTCTTTTCCATGCAATTTCTGAAACACTCCAAATATTTTTTCGCTATGTTCCGGTTCAAAACCGATACCGTTATCTCCGAAACTAATATGGCAGTAATCGTATTGAGGTGATAATTTTTCGATTTGAACTGTATTTCTGGCTACAAATTTACTTTTGATTTCGATTTGCAACGGTACCTCTGTTTTCGAAAATTTAATAGCATTATGAATCAGATTTTCCATGAGCTGAACAAATTGAAACGGAATTATATTGACTTTATCGTGAAAATCGGTTACAATGACTGCTTTCTTTTCTGTTAAATTCTCCTGTAGCGCCAACTTTACATCTGTAATTACAGTATTTAAATCGGTTTTCTCAAATTTACGGTCCACAATAGTAGTTCGAGAAAAAGTCAAAAGGCTGTTTATAAGTTCGCGCATCCTATTGGTCGCGTACAAAATCCTGTCAAATTTCTGCTTTCCATCATCAGATAAATTTGGGTAATCATTATTTAAAATAAGATTTACAAAAGTCTGAATTTTTCGCAAAGGCTCCTGAAGGTCATGACTAGAGATGTAAGTAAAAGCATCAAGTTCCTGATTTTTCTTTCTCAGTTCTTCTGCATGTTTTTCTATGGCTTCATATTGAGCAGAAAGCTTGATGTTGGCTTTTAGAATTATTTCGTTAAGCGCCTTTGTTTCTTCTTCCTTAATTCGTAATTCTCTGTTTTTTCTAAACAATTCAGTAAAAACCATCACTTTAGCCTGCAGAATTTCTGGAGACAACGGTTTAATCATATAATCGACAGCACCCGACTGATAACCTTTAAAAATATATTCAGACGCATTCATATTCGCTGTCAGGAAAATGATAGGCACATGTTTGAGTTTATCACTCTGGCGAATCATTTCGGCTGTTTCGAAACCATCCATCAAAGGCATCTGGACATCCATAAGTATGATAGCAAAATCCTGATCTTTCAAAAGAATCCGCAAAGCATCCTTACCAGATGTTGCCTCAACAAACTGATAACCGCGATCGGCCAAAATGACTTGTAAAGAAAGTAGGTTTTCTTTCTTGTCATCAACTATTAAGATTTTTATAGCATTATCAACCATTATACTTTCAATTGAATAAATTAATTACTAAGTCCGTTGCTCTAATTTCAACACATTAGAAACCTTATTTTGGGGCATAAAATAAGGCTTCCGGTGCTTATGTATTAGAAATTCATTTTCGTTTTTTGTGATTTAAAACTTCATATAAATTTAAATTATTTAAGCCATACACGCATTAAAGAAGACAACTGTTCAACGTTTACAGGTTTTGTCATATAATCTGATGCACCCGATTCTATACAGCGCTGTCTATCGCCTTTCATTGCTTTGGCTGTTACGGCAATCATTGTCAAATCTTTATGTCTTTCTTCTTTTCTAATTCGCTTCATGGTTTCGTAACCATCCATTTCAGGCATCATGATATCCATCAAAACAATATCAATCGATTCGTCTTCATTTAAAATATCGATTGCCTCCTGACCGCTTTCTGCACTTATCACCTCTAGATTATAACGTTCCAAAGCCGTAGTTAGTGCAAAAAGATTACGAACATCATCATCGACAAGCAATACTTTTTTTCCGGATAAAACATCTTCTTTTAGATAATACGATTCTATTTTTTCACGCATTTCCAAAGGCAGTTCTTTGTGTACACGATGCATAAACAAAGCCGTCTGATCAATTAATTCGTCCATAGAAACGGCACTTTTTGTAATAATGCTGTGAGCGAAACGGTTTAATCGTGATTTCTGCTTTTTGGTTAAATCTCCAGCCGAATGAATGATAATTGCCGTTTCCTGACCTGTAATATTATTTTCTAAATCTGTAATCAGGTCGAGACCGTCTGCATCGGGAAGCACTAAATCTAAAATAATGCAGTCAAACGATTTTTCTCGCAAAAGAGTTACCGCTTCTGCCGCCGTTTTGGCACTGAAAACCGTAATATCATCTCCACTGACCGCTTCCAATATTCGCTCTAATTCTTGCTGATTATCATCTACAACCAGAAGATTTTTTACTTTTTTATTCTTGAAATCATGAATATCATTAAAAAGATACGAAAGCGAATCGTTTTTTACCGGTTTAAGGAAAAAGTTTCTCGCACCGCGTTTGAGTCCTTTGTTTCTTTCATCTTCTCCAGAAATAATGTAAACCGGAATATGGCGCAGATTAAAATCGGTTTTAAGTCTGTCTAGAATTTTCCAGCCACTTGTATCCGGCATATTCAAATCCATCGTAATCGCGTGGGGATTAAATTGGTTGATAAAATCAATCACATCATTTCCTTTAGTAGTAACAATCGCTTTGATTCCGTTTACATGCGCCTGCTCCAGCATAATTTTCGCAAAAGTCAAATTATCTTCAGCAATGAGCAACACTTTATCTTCTGGTTTGATGTCGGTTCTGTCATCTCCAACTTCATCCACAAAAAACAAATCGATATCTGATCTGTTAAATTTCTCCGACGGAAGAGATTTGATTCTCCCTTTCACATCCTGTTCTTCTGTAACATCAATGTTTTCAATTTCAGAAATATCAACATATTGTAATGGCAGGAAAAGCGTAAACTTACTTCCTACATTGGTATCGCTTTCTAATTCAATACTTCCTCCAAGCAAATCTGAAAGTCCGCGGCTTATTGAAAGTCCCAGTCCTGTACCGCCATATTTACGGCTTGTAGAACCTTCTGCCTGCTGGAAAGCTTCGAAAATAATATTTTGTTTCTCTTTTGAAATCCCGATTCCAGTATCCGAAATCTCAAATGCCACCACTGCTTCTGCATTTTCAAGACTGACATTGTTAATTTTCCAATTGTTGTTGGCTTTGTATATTTTAAGCTGTACTTCTCCCTTCTCTGTAAATTTGAATGAATTGGAAAGCAGGTTTTTTAAAATTTGATTCAATCGCTGCGAATCGGTTTCCATCAATTCAGGAAGTTCTTCATCCATTTCAATTTTAAAGCGCAGGTGTTTTGCCGCCGCAATCGGATTGAAAGTAGAGGCAACAAAACGGCTGATTTCTGCAAAACTAATCGGATTGTAATCAACAGAAATATAACCCGATTCGATTTTCGATAAATCTAAAATATCATTAATCAGCTGAATAAGGTCATCTCCACAAGAATTGATTGTTTTTGCAAACTGAATTTGTTTTTCGGATAAATTTCCGTCGCGATTGGCAATCAATTCGTTTGCTAAAATCTGTAAACTGTTTAGCGGTGTTCGAAGTTCGTGCGACATATTGGCCAAAAACTCCGATTTATATTTAGACGTCAGCGTCAACTGATCGGCTTTTTCTTCTAAAGCTTTTCTGGCAACCTCAACTTCTTGGTTTTTAAGTTCTACTTCTTCTTTTTGATTGGCTAGTAAGATTGCCTTTTCTTCCAGTTCTTCGTTAGTGTTTTTCAATACTTCCTGCTGACTTTTGAGCTCGCTTGCCAAAGACTGCGACTGAACCAGTAATTCCTCGGTTCTCGAGTTTGATTCAATCGTATTCAATACAATTCCGATACTTTCTGTCAATCCTTCAAGGAAATCCAAATGCGTCTGGCTGAAAGTGTCTAATGAAGCCAGCTCGATGACCGCTTTTAATCTTCCTTCAAAAAGAACCGGAAGAATAATAACGTCTTTAGGTTTTGCATCTCCAAGCCCCGAATTGATTCTGATATAATCTTTAGGAACATTGCTCAAAATAATTCTTTCTTTCTCAACTGCAACTTGGCCAATAAGCCCTTCTCCCATAGCATACTGCGTAGGAGAGTTTTTCCTTTTGATGTAAGCATAAGACGCAATAAGATTCAGTTTTGAATCCATAAAATCCTCATCTTCCTGCAAAATATAAAACAATCCATGTTGTGCGGTAACAACCGTTGCCAGCTCCGAAAGGATTTTTTTGGTTACCGAATTTAATTCTTTCTGTCCCTGAAGCATCTGGGTGAATTTTGCTAAATTCGATTTCAGCCAGTCTTGTTCCTGATTACGTAAGGTTGTCGCTTTCAGGTTCGAAATCATCTGGTTGATTGTATCTTTTAATGCTTCCACCTCACCTTTTGCCTCAACTCCAATGGTTCGCGTTAAATCTCCCTGAGTTACCGCTGAAGCCACCTCAGAAATTGCACGCACCTGAGTTGTCAAATTTGCTGCAAGCTGGTTTACATTTTCAGTTAAGTTTTTCCAAGTTCCTGATGCTCCTGGTACATTGGCCTGACCTCCCAGTTTTCCTTCAGCCCCAACCTCACGCGCCACAGTTGTTACCTGGTCAGAGAATGTTGCCAGCGTATCAATCATTTCGTTGATAGTATCAGTAAGCTGAGCAACCTCGCCTTTGGCATCGATAGATAATTTTTGTTTTAAATTTCCTTTGGCTACAGAAGTTACTACTTTTGCAATTCCACGCACTTGGCCTGTCAAGTTCGAAGCCATTACGTTAACCGAATCGGTCAAATCTTTCCACGTTCCTGCAACACCTTTTACTTCAGACTGTCCACCCAATTTTCCTTCTGTACCTACCTCACGCGCCACTCGCGTTACCTCTGAAGAAAACGAATTTAACTGTTCCACCATCGTATTAAAGGTGTTTTTTAAATCCAGAATTTCTCCTTTTACATCTACCGTAATTTGTTTAGAAAGGTCGCCATTTGCTACCGCTTTGGTTACATCGGCAATATTTCGAACCTGCCCCGTCAAGTTAGAGGCCATCTGGTTTACAGAATCGGTCAAATCTTTCCAAGTTCCTGCAACTCCGGGCACGAACGCTTGTCCGCCCAATTTACCATCGGTTCCTACCTCACGTGCCACACGCGTAACCTCAGATGCAAAAGCACGAAGCTGATCCACCATCGTATTAACGGTTTCTTTTAGTTGAAGAATTTCTCCACGAACGTCTGCCGTAATTTTTTTGGACATATCCCCATTTGCTACGGCTATCGTTACCTCTGCAATATTACGTACTTGAGTCGTTAAGTTTCCGGCCATCTGATTCACCGAATCGGTCAAATCTTTCCATGTTCCGGCAACTCCGGGTACGTTGGCTTGTCCGCCCAGCTTTCCTTCGGTTCCTACCTCACGCGCCACACGAGTTACCTCAGAGGCAAACTCACGAAGCTGATCCACCATCGTATTTAAGGTTTCTTTTAATTGAAGAATTTCTCCACGTACATCTACCGTAATTTTTCGGGACATATCTCCGTTGGCAACCGCAATCGCCACATCAGCGATATTACGAACCTGTGCGGTAAGATTTCCCGCCATCTGATTTACAGAATCGGTCAAATCTTTCCAGGTTCCTGCAACTCCAGGCACATTAGCCTGACCTCCAAGTTTTCCTTCGGTACCAACCTCACGGGATACACGCGTTACCTCCGAAGCAAAGCCTCGAAGCTGATCCACCATCGTATTAATGGTATTTTTAAGTTCTAAGATTTCTCCTTTTACGTCTACCGTAATCTGAAGCGAAAGATCGCCTTTTGCTACCGCAGTAGTTACCTCGGCAATATTACGAACCTGACCCGTTAAGTTTGATGCCATCTGGTTTACAGAATCGGTTAAATCTTTCCAAGTTCCTCCCACACCTTCTACCTGTGCCTGACCTCCCAGTTTTCCTTCGGTTCCTACCTCACGCGCCACACGAGTTACCTCAGACGCAAATGAGTTCAACTGGCCCACCATGGTATTGATGGTATTTTTTAATTCGAGGATTTCTCCTTTTGTATCAACCGTAATTTGTCTTGATAAATCGCCTTTTGCTACTGCAGTCGTTACTTCGGCAATATTACGCACTTGCCCCGTTAAGTTAGATGCCATCTGATTTACAGAGTCGGTCAAATCTTTCCACGTTCCGCCGACTCCTTTTACTTTTGCCTGACCCCCAAGTTTTCCTTCGGTACCAACCTCAAGCGCCACACGAGTAACCTCAGAAGAAAAAGAGTTCAACTGATCCACCATTGTATTAATGGTTTTCTTTAATTCCAAAATCTCTCCTTCGGCAACGGCAGTAATTTTTTTAGATAAATCTCCATTCGCAACAGCGGTGGTTACCTCAGCAATATTACGCACCTGACCAGTAAGATTCGATGCCATCTGATTTACAGAATCGGTCAAATCTTTCCAAGTTCCGCCGACTCCTTTTACTTTTGCCTGACCTCCCAGCTTTCCTTCAGAACCTACCTCACGTGCCACACGGGTAACCTCCGCGCCAAAAGAGTTCAGCTGATCTACCATCGTATTGATGGTATTTTTAAGTTCCAGAATTTCTCCTGCAACGTTTACAGTAATTTTTTTAGAAAGGTCGCCTTTTGCCACGGCCGTTGTTACCTCGGCAATATTACGAACCTGTCCCGTCAAGTTTGACGCCATCTGGTTTACAGAATCGGTCAAATCTTTCCATACGCCTCCAACTCCTCTTACTCTTGCTTGACCTCCAAGTTTTCCTTCCGACCCTACCTCTACTGCCACACGGGTAACCTCAGAAGAAAAAGAGTTCAGCTGATCCACCATCGTATTGATGGTATCTTTAAGTTCAAGGATTTCTCCTTTTACGTCAACCGTAATTTTTTTAGATAAATCACCTCTTGCTACCGCAGTGGTTACATCGGCAATATTACGAACCTGTCCCGTCAAGTTAGATGCCATCTGATTTACAGAATCGGTCAAATCTTTCCAAGTTCCACCAACTCCTTTTACTTGCGCTTGTCCGCCCAACTTTCCTTCAGTTCCTACCTCACGTGCCACACGGGTAACTTCAGAAGAAAAAGAGTTCAGCTGATCCACCATGGTATTGATTGTGTTTTTTAGCTCAAGAATTTCTCCTTTTACGTCAACAGTAATTTTTTTGGATAAATCTCCTTTTGCCACTGCAGTGGTTACATCTGCAATATTTCGAACCTGGCCAGTAAGATTCGATGCCATTTTATTTACAGAATCGGTCAAATCTTTCCATACACCACCAACGCCTCGTACTTTTGCCTGACCTCCTAGTTTTCCTTCTGTACCAACTTCACGCGCCACACGAGTAACCTCCATCGAAAACAAATTCAGCTGCTTTACCATTCCGTTTACCTCTTTGGCAATTCTGAGAAACTCACCCTGAAGCGGATTTCCCTCAATAGATAATGGCATTTCTTGAGATAAATTCCCTTTTGCCACAGAAGTGATTACGTGGGCAATTTCAATTGTTGGGTGTACAAGGTCTGAAATCAATGTATTAACAGAATCAACACAAGAACTCCACGAGCCTCTTGCACCATCCAGCGCTACTCTGTTGGTTAGTTTTCCTTGCTTTCCAATACTTTTCCCAACTTTTTGAAATTCAAAAACCATACGTTCGTTGAGATCAATAATTTCGTTTAAAGTATCACAAATCGATCTTTTTATACCATTCTGATCCGTTGGGAACCGTTGTGTAAAATTTCCATTTTTAACTTTAAGCAGAATTTTCAAAAACTCAGCATCTGTCAAAATAGATTCTTCAGCATCTACTTTTTTAGATTTTGATTTTGAAGTTTTTTCTTCTGCCACTATCGGAAATGCAATAACAGCCTCGACCGTTTTATTATTTTCTTTACTTTTCTTCATATTCCCAATTCTTTATCGAATGATTAAAAAATCTGATTCTTAATTTTGCTACATACTTTCGTCAAGCAGTATTTTCCTTAAATGAAACTGAACAAAGGCGTCCATTGAATCTGGCCTTTTGGTATTTTCTGTATAATTCAAAGGCTTTATAATATATCCTGATATTCCAAGTTCTTCGGCTTCGCTCCTATCTCTTCCTTCTGAAGAAGTTGTCATGATGAATACTTTTAATTTTTTTAGTTTTTCATCTTCTCGAATGACTTTTAGAAACTCTATTCCGTTCATTCTTGGCATATTAATGTCTAGCAGAATAACATCTGGAACCAAACCGATACTTTCGTCTCTTAAAATGCGTAACGCTTCAATACCGTTATAAGCAGTATAAAGTGTGTATTCGCTTTCTATTTTTTTTAAAGACCTTTCGACACTAATAATGTCCAATTCATCGTCTTCTACCAATAATATTTTCGTTGCTTTCATAATTAGTTATTTCTCCATGTAAAAACAAATTCACTGCCTTTGCCTAATTCTGATTTTACAATAATTTTTTCATCCTGATCGTCAATAATTTTTTTGACAATTGCAAGTCCCACACCCGTGCTTTCTTGTTCGTCCTGTTCTCTGAGTGTCTGAAATATTTCGAATATTTTCTGATGATATTCAACTGCAATTCCGATTCCGTTGTCCTTTACCGAAAACTCATAATAGGAGCTTCTTTTTCTACAGCTTATTTCAATCATCGCATCTTCCTGAGGCGTATATTTTACCGCATTACTGATTAAATTAGCAAAAACCTGTTCTAGTTTAATCTGTTCCGTGTACAAATTAGGTAACTTTCCAATTTCCAATTTAAAATTTCTAGGAACAATAGAATCGGCTATTTCATGAACCAGTGCATTCGTATCGATATTTTCAGAAGGCACTTTTAGATTTAATCTGGCATAATCAAGCAAACCGTTGATCAAGGCTTCCATTCGTCTAGTCTTTTGCGGAATAATACTGAGATATCTTTTTAGATCCGGAGACAACTCTTCTTGATGATCTTCATGAATCCAGCTTACAACATTATGAATACCGCGTATAGGCGCCTTGAGATCATGCGAAACCACATACGCAAACTTGTTAAGTTCCTCATTACGATTTCTCAGCTCATGAATATTTTTATCGAGTTTACTCGACATCCCGTTTAACGAAACCGTCAGTGCGGTCAATTCGTCATTTCTGGTATCCTTTACTTTTGTGAAATTTCCTTTTGCGATATTTTCTGCCAGCTTTACCATTGAAGTAATTCTTCTGTTGATAATGAACATAATAAAAATAGTGCTTAAAACTCCAACTATAACAGTGAGCGTAAGAAAGATAAGAGAAAATGTCCGCGCATATTTTAACGAAGTAAGCAGCGTATCGGTATGATGTTTTCTTCGTCTGTATTCTATTTTGTCGAATCGGGAAAATTTATCAGAAATCTCATCATTGATTTTCTTTCCGACATGTTTTTTTAAGGAGTTTTCGAAAAGATTATCATACGCCCCAGGCTCTTCTTTTCTAGCTTTTATAATCTCCTCAGAATAAAGCACCCAGTTATTGTGAAGCAGGTTTATCGAGTCTAAAATAGAGCGCTGCATATTATTGCTGCCAATACGTCGCTGCTGTTCTTTTATAAGAAGCGGTACGTAATTAAGCCTTTTAAAATAAGAAGTCAGAAAAGTGCTGTCGCCTGTAAGCAGATAACCACGAAACGCGCTCTGCATCTCGATAATCGCTTTGTGAGTCTTATTTGAATTACGAATAATTTCTTCTGATCTGGCCAGAAATTTAGAATTACGGTGCACTTTGTTAGACAGCATATAATTGGTATATGAGTCGGCAACAGACAGCAAAATTATCAAAGTAAATGCTGCAAGTATTTGAGTAGATAATTTCATTTCCTTAAATTAAATATCCATTTCATAGTGCTTGACCTTATTTAAACAAAAAGAGTTTTTTTAAGATTTATGAATTCTAAACTAAGAATCTGGAACAAAAATGCTTAACCGGCAAAAGCATACCGGCTTAAGATTTTCTTTAAGTCACTAAAATTATTTGGTTTTGAAATAAAATCATGAGCTCCGTATGATTTGGCTTCACGAATTATATCATCCAGCTGAGAAGTCGAAAAAATGATTACTGGAATTTCTTTAAGGTTTTCTTCCTTTTTTATTTCTGTCAAAAATTCCAGTCCAGACATGATTGGCATATTCAAATCTAGAAAAATTACATCTGGCTGTATTTCTTTTTGTATCAACTTGCGGAGCGCTTCAACAGGATTGCAGATAGAAGTGTAGGTCGCGTTCGAAACCTCTTCCAATGCTTCCATAAACAGTTCACAATCATCAAAATCATCGTCAATCTGTAGTATGTTACTGTAAGTCATAGTCTTATTTTTTTATGTTTAGGTATATGTTTTTATGATTCAACTAGTTGTTGCAACCAATCCCTCTTTTAAAATAATCTTTTGACTTTAACAAGAAAACAGACTCACTTAAATTCTTCGTTTTTTATTACTCACTAAAATTCACATTTTCAATGAATATTCTACGGAAAGAATCTATATTTTTAAAAATAAATCGAATAGATTGTGTTAAAAGACACTACTAAAAGCCGCTTAACTAATACAGCAGTTTTAGAACATTCCTGCTGCAGTGCAGTAACAAATATTGTGTTTTGTTTTTCAAACTTCTTATATAATAATTAATAAAACTTACAAAATTCACATATGGATAATAGGAATTCTGAAACTTCACAAATTCAATTTTAGTTGAACTGCTTCAAAAAGAAAAAGGATGAGTGCATACCCATCCTTTTTGCGTTTAACCTATTAACCAACGTATTTAAAAATATAAAAAACTTTTCTAATCTGGATTTGCCAGAATTTTGTACAATCCTGCATTAGAGATATAGAATTGGTTCTCTATACTAATTTGCGACAATTTTGCACTAACGAGATTATTCTCTCGTGAATTGATGAGGAATATTGAACTTTCTCCAAATGAAAATAATTTTTCTTCAGAATTGAGCATCACCGTATAATCATTAACAAGCTCGTCAATTACTGATTTTTGCTTTTTTAATGAAGTTATTTCCGTCTGCTGGGCCTTGATTTTATTTTTCAGTTCCAGACGCTGTTGTCCGATATCGAATTTTAAATCCTGAATTTTAATTTTTGCCATTTTTAAGCTTCCACGTTCCTTTCTTAAAAAAATCGGAAAACTGAAATCGATATTAAACTTATAATCATCTGCATTGAAAGTGTCAAAATAAGACGGTTCAGAAATATAATTATAGCCCACATTGACTTTTGGAAGCAGTGCGTTTGCCTTAAGCTGTCGATTGACCTCAAGAATAGACAATTTGCTTTCTAAAGCCTGCATTTTAGGATGTGAATCTAAAGACTCCACATTTACCATCATGGCATCTGTTTTGAGCGTTTCTTCGACAGTCTGAACTAAATTTTGTTCTGGTCTTACAATATCATCAAGTTCAACTGGTACATTTTCAATCCATAAATAATTGGCTAGGTTAAGCTTTGCTTTTGCCAGTTTCAGATTAGCATTTTCTACATTAAGTTCTCTATTTCTTACCGTAATTTTGGCTTCAACACTATCAATAGCTGGTGAATCTCCTAATTCTATTAACTTTTTAACACCTTGAAAACGAGTACTTGCAAAGCCTAGATATCTTTTGTACAATTCGGCCTCATTGTAGCTTTTACGCCATTCAAAATAAGCTTCGCTGGCTTTGTACAAAACCTCGATGGCTCTAAGTTTACGTTCGGCATCACTCAATTTCAGTTGCAGTTTTCCTTCTCTCACATCGGCCATTCGCTGGTTTATAAACATGCCCTGTCCTAAAGCAACACTGATTCCTAGAGATGTCAATCCGGCATCTGGAGTACGGTTCTGCGGATTGTAATATTGTCCGTCTGTATCGTCAAATCCGGCTTTTATTTCTACTCCGTACCAAGTCGGGATTTTAAAACTGCTGTTTAGAATCGAATAATATTCTGTTCCTTTAAATTCTTTTTTATTGTAATCGACTTCAATTTTAGGATCAAATCCGCCACGGGCTGTCATCAGTTTAGCTTGAGCATTGCTAACCTCAAGATCAGCCTGTTTTACCAGCGGATGATATTTTTTGACATAACCAAGGAACTCGCTAAAGCTTAATTCTTCTTTATTGAAATCCTGACTATGCAATTGAAAAAAACCAAACAAGAATAAAAAAGAAAATATTTTTATACTGTTTCTCATTTTATTTTTTCTCCTTTCCTTTTGTTTCTTTTTCGCCTGAATTATAATAGTTTGGCGGAAAACCATTTAAATTTCGCCATATTTCATACCATACCGAAACGGTTTCCAACAATGCTATACTCTGTGCTCCTGCACCAATACTCAATTCTTTTGGCCATTTGTGATCTTTACCGTCTGGCGAAACCAGAATTCTATATTTTCCGTTAGCACTTATAAAGTTTTCTATAGCCACCACACGACCGCCAAACGTTCCGTAAGACAATCCAGGCCAACCAGAAAATACAATTCTCGGCCATCCGTCAAACCAAACACGGACTTTTGCACCACGATGTACTAGTGGCAAATCTATTGGATCTACATAGGTTTCTACAGCAATATCATAACTTGCCGGCATTATGCTGATAATCGGTGTCCCTTCTTTTATCGTTTCTCCGAGACCTGCCAACAAAGCACGGTTTACATAACCGCTCTGAGGCGCTGTAATATAATACAGACCGCTTCTAAGTCTGTAATTCGTATATTGGTTCTGAAGTTTATTTACCTGCGCTTCAGTATCATACTGTGTGCTTAATGCCGTAAACTTATCACTTCTTGATTTCGAAATTTTCTCAGAATATTCGGCTGTAATTCGGTTTACCTCAACTTTAGCATTAATCAGTTCGTTTTTACTGCTTAACAGTTTATTTTGCTGTGTAATAATATAAGCTTCAGATTCTTGAAGTTTTAATCTTTTCTGTTCTACATCTGTAAGCGGTTTCAAGCCTTCTTTGTTTAATGCTGTAGAACGATCAAATTGTGTCTTGGCAATTCGCAACTGCGTTTTAACAGCCTCAAGATCCATACTATCACTTTTTATCTTAAGGTGTGCCTGTTTGATTTTGTTTTGTGCCTGCTGTAGTTTTAACTCTCTTTCAGCATTTAAAGACTGTGCCTGAACGTCAAGAGAACTAACTTTGTCTCCATAAGATTCTAATGCCATCTTTTTTGCGTCTACCTGATCTTTAGTATTTCCAACTAAATTGGGATCCAGGTAATCTTCTTTTACCTCAGAAATAAAAAGAATTGTATCTCCTTTTTTTACATAATCTCCTTCCTGAACAAACCATTTCTCGATTCGTCCCGCAATGGCATTATGAACAGTTTGAGGTCTTTGGTCTGGTTTTAAAGTTGTTACAGAACCGCTTCCCGAAATATTTTGTGTCCAAGGCAGAAAAAGACAGGCAATACAAAAAATTAAAAATACAACAATTACTCTGTTTAAAATTTTATAGTGAGGTCTTCGGGCAACGCTCGTAATAGAAGCGTATTTCCCTGGAGTTATCAATACATGATTATCTTTTGATATATTGAGCATGATTATAGCTTTATGTCGTTAATAATTTTTCCATCGTCGATTGTAATCATACGACTGCATTTGTTCTTCCAGATATCGCTTTTAGAAGTTACAATTACGGTCCAGTCATTTTCTTCAGAAAGTAAAAAATCTACAATTTTACCAGAAGTCAATTCATCCATTTTATCAACTGGATCTTCGAGGAATAAAATATTAGGTTTGTGAACGATGCTTCTCGCCAGCAATATTTTCTGTACATCAGAAGCAGAAAGCTCACGGCCTCCCGGATGAATTTGATTTTCAAGTCCGTTCGGGAATGTTTTTATATAAGGTGTCAGGCAAACATTATCTAAAGCCCATTTCAAATCATCACTATTAAGTTCCTCATTTCCAAAAAGAATATTTTCTTTTATAGTACCTTCAAAAAGCGTATCACCCTGTAAAAAAGTACCTCCCTGAGCTCTATAGGCATCTTCGTCGAGGCGGTTCATAAAATTGTCTGTTACGTACATGGCACCGCTCTCAGGTTCAAGCAGACCAGAAAGCAAACGCAGTAAAGTACTTTTTCCTGCTCCGTTTGTTCCTCTCAACAATATTTTTTCGCCCTGAGCGATTTTCAGGTTAATATTCTTAAGCGATTTTTTATTGTGGTCAGGATAATTATAGGATATACTTTCTGTTTCAATAGTAATGCCGGTTTCGCTTACTTTTGAAGTCTGCGGAATACAAGATGTTTCCATATCTGTAACCTGACCTATTTTTTCTAATGAAGTCAAAACATCATAAAACGATTCTAGACCGAAAATAATTTTTTCTACCGAATTGATTAAAAGCACGATAACAATCTCAGCTGCAACAAACTGCCCGATGTTCATTTGATGGTGAATTACCAGAAAACCACCAATAGACAATAAGGCAGCGGTCACAATTACTTTAAAAATAGTCAGCTGAATATATTGTTTTTTCATTACCTGAAAGTGTTTTTCACGGTAATTTACATAATGACTTACATAACCGTCATTTCGTTCCAAGGCATAGTCAAAACCTCCTTTTTTACGAAAGCTTTCGCGATTGCGTGCAATTTCCTGAATCCAGGCTGCCACTTTATATTTAAATTTTGATTCATTAAGACTGGTTTCTAATCCGTCTTTATAAGAAAATTTAAAAATGATGTACAAAATCACGATAAACAAAAGTCCGATTACCATAAAGAAAGAATGATAAAGAACCAAAAGAATAATACCAAGACCTACTTGAAGAAAAGCAGTACAGAAATCCAATAAAAGCTTTGCTGTTCCTTTCTGGACCATCAGGGTATCAAAAAAACGATTTGCTTTTTCTGGAGCGTATTCCGAATACATTTCTTTAAATTTAATTAAAGGCATTCGGTAGGCAAATTCAAATGAAGAACGAACGAAGATTCGCTGCTGCAGATTCTCTACAATTCTAAGCTGCAAAATTGTAAGAATTCCTCCAAAACCAACTCCAATTGTCACTAAGAAAACCAGAACAATCCAGGAAACACTTAACTGTCCGCTTTGAATAAAATTAATAATAGCCTGAATTCCTAAAGGCAGTGAAAGATTTACCAACCCAGCAAAAGCAGCATAAAACACAATCTGGTATACGTCGCGCTTGTCTAGTGTAAGTAAATTATAAAAACGTTTTAATGGTGTCATGAATTTAGATATAAATACAGAATTATTAGATAGATAAATATACGGCAAAAACCGTATTCAGGATGTAAGAATTTCTTCCTATCCATCAAAAAACTATTTATATCAAACTTTGGGGAGGCGGTAAATGAATTTTACCATGAAAAGCAAAAGAAAAGATGGGATTATTGATGTAATTTTTCCCTTTTGCTTCTACTAGAAAGTATAAATTTGGCATTGAAGTATCTGAAGAAAGAAGATACTCCATTGACGGAATTCCTTTTGATAATTTTGCGGTTTTAGAATCTTTTGTTTTGTAATCATCCAATTCTTCGGGAATACCGTCGCATTTGAATATTTTTTTAAGAAAATTGCATGCCATGCCTTTAGCAGTGTGCTTTTCGGAGTTATCCGCCACAATACGCCCGACACTATTTGCAATATTTAAACTGCTGATTAAAAAATAGCCGACAAGAAGCACCTGAAGGAACTTGCATAAAAAGCTATTTTTAATCTTATTCAACATTTTTCTAAAAAATAAAAGTTATCTCTTCCAATTAAAGTTTTACCAAACCCATTTAAATCATTTTTCAAGATTTTGGTTTTATTTTGCCACCAAATTTATTTTTTAGTCTAAAAAATCAAACGAATTTCAATCAAAATCCCAGTGATTTAAGGCAGTTCTGCTCCATTTTCTGAGCGCGCAATTTAGAGTTAAATTTTTTTCGGTACATTAGAATAACATTAGAATTTGTTTAAATATAAAATCTTAACTTGTTATTAATAAATGAGTTCTGTTTTCAATCTAATATTGGGATTTTATTATTAAGAATAATT
The DNA here is from genome assembly GCF_042431625.1 of Flavobacterium procerum. Lineage (NCBI taxonomy): Bacteria > Pseudomonadati > Bacteroidota > Flavobacteriia > Flavobacteriales > Flavobacteriaceae > Flavobacterium > Flavobacterium procerum. Next base: position 106,531 of record NZ_JBHLYW010000002.1, read on the forward strand.
ATAAAAAAAAGTCAGAAGAAATTTCCCTCTGACTTTTGTAAAACAAGTTTTGCAAGCTTGGCCATAATTAATTTGATTTTTCATTTCCCATTTGCATCATTCGTGAATAATCTTTCTGGTATTTTTCGGGATCTGAAGTAGCATACTCGTTTTCGGGTTCCGGAATAACATGAATTTTGGAATCACTTACTGATATAACTGCCGAGCAAACATAAATTCCGATTTTGCCTTCATTGTATTTAAAATCTAGCAGTGTGAGTTTTACGATGTCATCTATCGAAAGTTCATAATAATTTCCGTAACGGATGATCTTAAAATAAATCTGTCTGTTTTCGTGTATTTCAAACTGGTTGGTTTGGATATTCTCAAAAATGAAATTATTCTTAACATCTTTTTCGTTAAATCCCCAAGCTCTGAACTGCACAAATCCATTCACAAAATCAATCGAAATATAATAGCCTGTGCCTTCTTTATCACATTCTATCACAAAACCTGTTTTTCCTAGTCCTTCAACAGAAAAAGTACCTTCCCACACAAAATCTGATGAAGGTTTTTCGAAGGAATATATTTCGTAACCGCTTCTGCATCCAAATTGCCATTTATTTTCATTTTCAATCACAAATTCGGCAGTCGGATTTCCTAAAACAGGCAACGGATGCGGTAGGTCTTTTTGATGGATCGTCTTTTGATATAATTTTTCCCAATAATAATAACTTTTAAGCATCAATCTGCCGCTACGGTCGACATCAAGCTCTTTGGGAGGCGGAATTACGCGGTGAGTATTGACATTTCCATCGGCAAAATAAAAGTTATACACCAAAAAATGATCGTCATTTTTTACAACACGGGCAGCATAATTTCCTTGTGGCAAAAGTACATTATTATGAAAGGCGCAGTACTCGCCTCTAAATTCTGGTGATGACCAATACCGTACTTTTATATCTTCTCGAATAGAACCCAGAAGATAGTACGAGCCCTTTATCTCAATCACGCACGGACATTCTACATCGTCATACACATACGGAATATGAAGCGGTTTTTGCAAAACAAAACCTTCTTTTTCTCTTTTGGCAACTCCAACACAGCCTCGACGATAAATTGGTCCCGATGCGCTACGGGCACAGATGAGCAAATAATCATCTCCCTGGTACTGATATTTAAAAGGATCTCTAAAACTAATCCATTCACGAGGATTATTTGTGGGGCTTTCGTAATGCGGCGGTTCGCTTTTTATGGGCATACCGTACGAATTGTCTTTTGTCCAATGGATCAAATCTTTAGAAACCGCGCGCCCTACTTTTTGTTCTATACCTTTGTCCTGACGTTTGAGACCTGTATAATACATTTCATATCCTTTTCCTGTCGATTTTTTACTGACATGCATGGTCCACAACATATCATCATCCCATTCGCCGGGATCGCCAACAAAAAGAGCATTTTTTACTCTTTTCCAGGAAAGACCATCTTTTGATACTGCATGTGCAATATAATCGTGATTAGGAATAATGAGATGAAACAAATGATGAACACCATGCTCGTCTATAAAAACATCAACATCTCCTATTTCCCAATTACTGAATCCTGAACCTGAATACATATTTTACTTATTTAATGATTTTATAATGCTTTAATCCTTCTAAAATTCCCAAAGAAGCAGCAGTTTTTGCCACATAAATGGTTTTAGTTGTTTCGTAATCTGCTAATTCTGCACTTCGGTTTCCGACTATAATTCCTTTGATTGGCCCTCTGAACATGTCAATATCATTCCCAGAATCGCCTGCTGCAATTACATTACCCAGCGGAATTGCCCATTTTCGGCATAAAAATTTGATTGCATTTCCTTTTGAAGCTCTTTTAGGTATAAAATCCAAGAATTGTCCGTGACTCGGAATAATATTGATTTTGTACCATCCGTCGCCCAAAACTCTTACCAGCTCGTCGTGATCGTACTTTTCTTTTTCGTAGTAATACGATATTTTATAAGGGTTCTGAGCCTCATCTTCCTGTATTTTGATCCATTTTACTGCCGAAAGTTTTTGAACTATCTCGTCTCTTTTCCAGCGTCCGGCAAGGAATTTGGCCCAGCCTTTGTCTAGAATGTATTCTTTTCCGTTAGTATAATAAATTTCGGTCCCCACTGAACAAATTATAAAATCAGGCAAAGGAAATTTTTCTTCATCGATGATTTTCCTGACCAACGCCAGATTTCTGCCAGAAGCCATTGCAAAAGCCATTTTATCGGTTCGATTAATCAAATGTTTTTTCAACTCTATTAAGCCGGGATTATTTAGTTTAGGTTCAATCAAAGTACCGTCAATATCCGAAACGAGTAAGTTTTCTACCTTTCGCTTTAAGCGGTCAATATTGATATTGGCATAATGCTGTTTTTTGATTCCTGCACCAGAAGAAACAGATAAATTCTCTTTTACCAATTCTACATACTGATCTACGTGGCTCACCCAACTGTAATGTTTCTGAATGTTGATTGCTCCGTTATTAGAATAATATTTCCACTGATTTTCATCGGTAAGGATATTTAGAAGGGCTTTTTTGATTTGGTTTTCGTCTTGTGGATCAACGAGTTCTCCGTTTTGGCAGACCGGAATAATTTCTGCAGGCCCTCCGTTTTTGGTAACTACCACTGGAAGTCCCGAACTTGCCGATTCGATAACCGTAAGTCCGAAGTTTTCGTGGAGTGCGAGATTGACAAAAACGCCTCTTTTTTCTGCGGCATGACGGTAAATAATCGAAACTTCATTTTCAACATCATGTTTTTTTGGAATTGCCATTTTGCCGTACAAATCGTATTTATCCATCAACAATAACAAATCGGTCAGGACATTTTTTTCAGATTCTGGCATTTTCTGAATGTCTTTTCGAATTCCTGCAAAAATCACCAGATTGGCAATACTCTGCAATTCTTTGTCTTTGCCGTAAACTTCTATTAAGGTGTTCAGGTTTTTATGACGATCTGGTCTCGAAAGTGCCAGAATAAAAGGCTTGTGCGGATTGGTCAAAAATTTGGCTATTGTTTCTGAAACCCAGTATTTACGCTGTGTTTCTTCCATATTTTTATCTCCGTCTGATTCATGATAATAATACGGAACAAATTTTCGGGTATCTATTCCGGGAGAAATAGCGTGGTATTTTGCGAGTTCAAAATTTTTATACGCCTTATAGGTTTCAATTTCCTGCTCTGTAGAAGTTACGATAAATTCAGAAAGTTCTAAGGTTTTTTCTTCGGCGGCGATTCTGGCTTTAAATTTAAATTTCTTTTCCAGTTCTTCTTCATTCTGACCACTTTCTAGCAGTTTCTTCTTTTTATAAAAGCCAAGAGAATGTCCGGTATGCGCAAACGGAATATTGAGTACTGATGATAATTCGGCTGCGGCATATCCTGCATCGCCATAATGCGAATGAATCCAATCGGGATAAATATTATGTGCTTTGATGTGTTGCATTACACCGCTTACAAAAGTATCGAGACCTTCCCAAAGCTGTTCTTTCGGACGGTATTTTTTTCCTAGAAAAGGAATTCTTCTAATGTCTAATTTTTCATTGACAACCTCAATCGGAACCGCATATTCTGGCGATAATGAGCGGTCGTCTATTAATCTTGTGAATAAATGAACATGCTCGACATCTTCGTGCTGTGACAAAAATTCGGCTAGTTCGTAAATGTATTTTGTTTGTCCGCCGTTATCAGCATCCCGTCCGATTTCTAGACCAGATCCTTTTAAAAGACCGTGTATATTTATAAGTGAAATTCGTAATTTTTTCATCATTTGTTACTTCTAAGAAATTTTAAGTTACAAATTTCGACACATTTTAACGGTAGCTTTTACAAAAAAATAACAGTTTCATTACAACATTGACATGTTGAAAAACGTCACACTACTGTTAAAAAATCGCACTTGAAAACCAATAAATCCTAAAAAAATGATGATGCCCAACATTAAGACTTCTAAAAATGCTAAAGCCTTAAAATAGCATCTATCTTAAGGCTTTTTTGTTTTTTATGAAATCAAACGCTAAATCTACTATTTTTTGAAGTTTTTGATTCCGCTTTGGAGCCAATTATAATATTCTTCAACATTCGGATTATAAGCTGATGGAGTCGTTAGATTTGTACTTTTATGATTTACAATTACATAGAACGGCTGCGCGTTTGCTTTATACGTTTTAATTTGTAAATCGCTCCATTTGTTGCCAATGGTTTTAATTTTTTTTCCAGTTGTTTCAGAAATGTACTGTTCCTTTTCTGGCAGTTCTTTTTTATCATCTACATATAAAGAAATCAAAACAACATCATTATTTAAAACGCCCAAAACTTTAGGATCTGACCAAACAAGTTCTTCCATTCTTCGGCAATTCACGCAGGCATATCCTGTGAAATCCAGCAAAACTGGTTTTCCAACTTTTTTAGCGTACTCCATTCCTTTTTCATAATCGTGGAAAGTGGCAATATTCTGTGGTCCTTTCTCTGCACCTTCTGGCAGATTAATTTTTGAGTTTTCGCCCGAAATTTTCGAACCTCCAAACCCATCAGGAGATTCGCTGTACTGCGTAGAAGGAGCAAATCCGCTGATTAATTTTAATGGAGCGCCCCAAAGTCCAGGAATCAAGTAAATCGTAAAACTCAGAACAATCAAACCTAATCCTAATCTTCCAACAGAAATATGATTCAGAGGAGAATCATGCGGTAATGTGATTTTTCCAAATAAATAAAAAGCCAACATTCCGAAAACAGCTATCCAAATAGCAAGGAAAACTTCTCTTTCCAGCCAATGCAATTGTAAAACTAAATCGACGTTTGATAAAAATTTGAAAGCCAAAGCCAATTCTAAAAATCCTAAAACTACTTTTACCGTATTCAGCCATCCGCCAGATTTTGGCAGCGCATTTAACCAGCCTGGAAAAGCGGCAAATAATGAAAACGGTAATGCAATAGCAATTGAGAATCCTAGCATTCCGACAATTGGCGCAATTCCTCCTTTTGAAGCCGATTCAACTAATAAAGTCCCTACGATTGGTCCTGTGCAAGAAAAAGATACAATGGCTAAGGCCAAAGCCATAAAGAAAATTCCAATCATTCCTCCTCTATCTGCCTGTGAATCGACTTTGTTGGCCAAGGCATTTGGAAGCATAATTTCGAAAGCGCCTAAAAATGAAATAGCAAAAACTACTAATAAAATAAAGAAAATAAGATTGAACCAGACATTTGTAGAAAGTTCATTGAGCGAATCGGCACCGAAAATCGCTGTCACGATCGAACCCAGCAAAACATAAATAACGATTATCGAAAGACCATAAATTACAGCATTTCGTATTCCTGCAGCTTTGGTTTTGCTCTGTTTCGTAAAATAACTTACCGTCATCGGGATCATCGGGAAAACGCAAGGCGTCAGCAATGCTGCGAAGCCAGATAAAAAGGCTAAAACAAAAATACTTATCAATCCTTTAGATTCCTCTTTTTTAATTGGTTTTACCGAAACGGCTTCTGCTTTTTCAGGTTCTTTAACTTCCACCAAACCTGTTGTTGCTGTATCTTTGGCAGGTATTTTTTCTTCGGCGGAAGCCTGTTTCTTTATACTTTGAATTTTAAACGTTAATTCTTCAGTTGTCGGCGGTAAACAGTTACTGTCATCACAAACCATAAAATCTACTTCGGCTACAACATTCGAAACATCGTCTGAGACGAACTTGATTTTTTGCGTAAAAAGCGCCTTATCTTCAAAATATTTGATTTTCATATCGAAGATTTTATCGACAACTTCATGCCCTTTTTCTTCGGTAGTTTTTCCGATAAGTTCAAACTTTTTATTGTTGTTTTTGAAGGTAAAAGCAGTTCTTGAAGGACCGCCTTCTTCAATATATTGTCCGTACAAATGCCAGCCGGATTGTATCACGGCCTGCGCTTTTAAAATATATTCTTTATCTGAAACTTTTTCTACGGTTGTCGACCATTTTACCGGATTGTACATTTGTCCGAACATCGATACTGAGATAAGTAACAGAAATGTAAGTATCGTATTTTTCATTGTTTTTTGATTTGATTTTGGAAAAAAAGAGCTGTTGGCAAAAACAGCTCTTTTGGTCTTTCACAGAAAATGGCTTACTAATTCAGATTCTAAAATGAAACTAATGAAAGACTACTATTAAAATTTTAGATTTTAGATTGCAGATTTTAGATTTAGTCAAAGTTTGAAACTTTTACAAAATGGCGCTGTCAACTGCGACTAAACCTGAACACTATTTATCAAGCGAACCTGCTTTAATGATGATCATTTTGTCCAGTTGAATGTATTTCTTAATCGCATCGTTTACCTGTTGTAAAGTAGCTTTTTCGATATCTTTTGGATACTGATCGATGTAATTTGGCTCTAAACCTCTTTCGATAAAACTTAAAATCGTTCTTGCCATTCCGTTTGTAGTTGACATTCCGACTTTAAAACTTCCTATTAAGTTGGTTTTCTTGTTTTCAAGTTCTTCGGCTGTGATTCCGTTCTTTACCCATTTATCCACCTGAACCATCGTTGCGTCCAAACCTTTCTGGAATAAATTCGGATTGAAGGATGCATTTACATACCAATAACCGCCTGTTTCGATATTTCCTCCAATTCCAGATGAAATACTGTACGTTAAACCGTCAACATCACGAACAGTCTGCATTAAACGTCCTGCGAAACCGGCACCTAAAGTATAATTCCCAATATAAAACGGTATATAATCTGCATCGGCTCTTTTTAAACCTGTGAACTGTCCGATGAATAATTCGGCACTTGGTTTTTCTGGAATTACAACAATTTCTGTTTTTGCATTTGCTTTTGAAGCTTCTTCAAATTTCAGTTTTTCTGTAACGCCGCCATTCCAATTTTTGAATGATTTTTTTAAAGAAGCATTTAAGTTCGCTCCTTCTGTGTCGCCCACAATTACCAAACGCATTGAAGCTGTTCCGAAATATTTTTTATGAAAAGCTTTTACTTCATCCAAAGTCGCATTTTTGATATTAGTGATATTATCTTCAACGCTTAAGCTGTAATTTGGATTTCCTTTCGGATAAATTGCCTGCGATAAAGCAATGCTGCCTCTTTCGCCCGGATCATTCAAATCTTGTTGTGTATTTCCAATAAATTGCTGTTTCAGATTTTCGAATTCTTTAGCATCAAACAACGGATTTCTTAATTCTTCTGCCAATAAAGCAATTACTTGGTCTAAGTCTTTTTTCAAACATTTAAATCCGATATTTATTTTAAAAGTAGAAGCATTTACATTTAATGTTACCCCAAGTTTCTGTAGTTTTTCTGAAAACTTAAATTTGTCGTTAAGCGTTGTTCCTTTTGAAAGCATTGATGCTGTCAATGCTGGGATAACGTCATTTTTAGTTTCGCTTGCATAATTTCCTAACGAAATACTTGCTGCAACAGTTACGAAATCTTTTGCCGAAGTTTTTACCGAAACCACATCAATTCCAGAAACTTTTTCTCTTTTGAAAACAGAAGCCGATTTTTCGATTAAGTTTTCGACAGAAATCATTTCTTCTTCTTTATTTTTTAGTGAAGATGAAGCAGGCGTATTTTCTTCGTGAGCATGTTCATTTTCAGGATGTCTGTAATAAAACGGACCATTTTCTGGCATATAATTATTCGCTTTAGCTGTATTTTGATTTTGAGCACCGGCTTGCTTCGGAATAAAATATCCTGTTGTACTTTGGTCTTCCACCAAATATTTATTTGCCACACGCAAAACATCGGCTGGAGTAACTTTTTTCAATCGGTCAACTCCTGTAATGTAATCTGTCCAGTCGCCAGAAGCGATTGCTTCATTTAATGCCGATGCGATAACTCCAGAACCGTCGCGAGCTAAAATGGTCTGTGCACTGATTTTTGCCACAACACGGTTTACCTCATCTTGTGATACGCCTTCTTTCTGGATTTTAGCCACAACTTCGCTGATTTTAGCATCAATATCTTCATGTTTGGAAGCAACAGGAAAACCAACTCCAATGGTAAAAAGCCCAACTTCTTTAAAGTTTGTTGCGCTTGCATAAGAATAAATTCCCAAACGCGTATCGACAAAAGTTTTGTTTAAAATCGCTGAAGGCCCGCTGCCGATAATCTGCGCTAGAATATTCAGCGCTGGAAGATCTTCATGCAAAGCGCCCGGAATTTTATACGCTTTGTTTACAACACCTAATTCTCCCGGTTTTTTAACGGTAATCTTACGTGGTCCGTATTGCTGAGGCTCTTCCGTATAAGGTTGTGGCATTACGTTTGGCGCTTTTGTGATTTTGCCGAAATATTTTTCGATTAACGCAAAAACATTCTCTTTTCTAAAATCTCCAATTATGGTTAAAGTCGCATTATCAGGCCAGTAATATGTATTATAGAAATTCTTTAAAACCTCGATTGGAGCATTTTCGATATCCGATTTCCATCCAATTGTCGAATGATGATACGGATGCGCTACGTATGCCGAAGCCCATATTTCTTTATCCAATAAAGCATTCGGATTGTTTTCTCCACGCTCAAATTCGTTTCGGACAACAGTCATTTCGGCTTCTTTGTCTTCTTTTAATAATAAAGAATTACGCATTCTGTCGGCTTCGATCTGAATTGCCAGTTCGATTTTATCACTTGGCAACGTTTCAAAATAATTCGTACGATCGTACCAAGTTGTAGCGTTTAACTGCGCTCCTGTATTTTGTAAAACATCTGTAATTGTGTTTCCGTTTTTCTTGTTGAAAGTCGGAGTTCCTTTAAACATCAAATGTTCCAAAAGATGCGTCGATCCTGTATTTCCTAAAACTTCGTGTTTAGAACCTACGCGGTAAACGATTTGTACGGTTGCAACCGGCGAAGCATTGTCTTGCAAAAGCAGAATATTCATTCCGTTTGGTTGGTACAAATACTCTTCAATCCCACCTAACTCTTTTATTTTCTTAAAGTTAACCAAATTACTCTGCGCTGATAAAAGCGTACAGAAAGCCAATGAGCAATAGCCCATTAAAATGTATTTTTTCATTTTTTTGTTGATTTTTTATTGGAGTGCTCAGTGTTCAGTTTTTAATGCTCAGTCTAACTCCAGAATTGAAAACTTTGACCGAAACGAGACTGAACACTAAATACTGAAAACTGTGAACTAATTTAAGACTTACTGAAAATTTCTTTCAATTTAGATTGAAGCTCTGCTTCTCTCAAATTTTTAGCTACAATTTTTCCGTCAGGTCCAATTAAGTAATTTGTTGGAACCATTTTTACACCGTATAAAACAGCAGCTTCATTCTGCCATCCTTTTAAATCTGAAACATGCGTCCAAGTTAAACCGTCTTTTTCAATTGCTTTTTCCCAAAGATTTTTTTTGTCATCAAGAGAAACTCCCAAAACATCAAATCCTTTATCGTGATACGTTTTGTAAGCCAAAACCACATTTGGATTTTCTTTACGGCACGGTCCGCACCAGCTTGCCCAGAAATCTACCAAAACATATTTTCCTTTGTAATCTGATAATTTCACCGTTTTTCCACTAACATCGGTTTGAGAAAACTCAGGAGCTGTAACGCCAATTGCTGTTTTTTCGTTCAAATCGATAGAAGCTTTCAATTTTTTCCCATAAAACGATTTTTGGATTTCTGGAGATAAAATCGCGTAATATTCTTTTACTTTTTCAGGAGTTCCATAAGAGACAATTCGGTCTTCGATTACTAAGGCTCCTCCTAAATTGTCTTTATTTTTTCTGATGAATTTATCTGTAAGGTCATCCGCGAAAGCGCCAAGATCTTTCCATTTTTTATCCATCATGGTTTGCTGTTCTGAAGTCAATTTTACTTTTCCTCCTTGAGTCAACGAATCAGATAATTTGTAAATCGGACCAGCAACTCCTTGTATTTTTTTGAATTCGTTATCGTAATACGATTTGTAGAATCCGTTTTGTGAAGCTCCGGTTATTTTCCCTGTAAACATAGAATCCTTTTTGGCTTCTAGTTTGATGTCTTCATTATCTAAAATAAAATAGGTTCCGTAATCCTGTCCTTTGATTTTAACAGTATGAAGCAAAGGCTCTGCAACTTTTCCGTTGAATGTAAAAACGCCATCTTTTACGGCAGCAGAATCGATGATTTTTTTATCTCCTTTTTCATCTGCATATTCTAGATAAACGGTTCCTTTATCTAATCCGGTAATATTTCCGTTAATTGTATATCCTTCTTTCTTTGAACAAGAAATGATTGTGGTTGAAAGTGCTAACGCCAGCAAACCTTGTTTTAAAATGGTATTTTTCATGTGTTATTTTTTATTTATTTGGACTGCGATGTCTTTTTTTATTTTCTATTTTTTCAGCAAACAAGTACTGAACACTAAAAACTGAATACTGATTACTAAGAAATCTAAGATTTCAGAAGTTCTTTCAGTTTTGCTTCTAATTCTGGACCTCTTAAATTATCGCCGATAATTACACCTTTACTATCAACCAAATAAGTTGCCGGAATTGTCTTTACATTGAATGCCTTACTTACTTTGTCGTCATCATATAAATTCGGCCATTTCATGTTTTCTTGCTCTAATGCCTTTAGCCACGCTTTCTGATCTTTATCAATAGAAATGCTCAAAACTTCAAATCCTTTTTCTGCATAAGACTCGTAAGCATTTTTCAGATTTGGAATTTCTTTACGGCATGGTCCGCACCAAGAAGCCCAAAAATCTATCAGAATGTATTTTTTGCCCGAAACAATATCTTTTACACTTTTAGAATTTCCGTCTTTATCATTTAATTTGAAATTTGCTACATTGGTACCAACAAGAGATTTCGGATTTATTTCCTTGTCAACCAATTGTCCGTAATAGCTTTTTTTTGCTGCATCGGAGAATTGTTCGTACAATGGCTTTTGGTCTGGCGTTAAGTACGAAAACTGCGTCATCATAAAAAATGGTCCCCACCAATTTGTTTTGTGTCTTGCTACAACATCTGTAGTCAATTTTTCAACTTTTGTGAAAAAAGCTTTTTCATCTGCCTCAAATTTTTTCCAAACCGGAAGATTTTGAAGTGAATCTAATTTTTTAGTGTTTGTTTCTTTTCTTGCTGCCCCTATTAAACTGCTTAATTCATCTGATTCTTTAGTATGATAATCCCTATAATCTCTTTCTAGTTCATCTCTGAAAGCTGTTTCTTTTTTATAATAATTATGTGATTTTGAACCTGTAACAGTAACATTTTTAAAATAAATATATTCTCCTTCCTGAGTAGAAATTGAACAATCAGCCGTCACTTTTATTTTAGCATTTTCAGCCATCACTGAAATATTGCCTTTGTCTTTACCAAAAATGATGTAGAAAAAACGGGGTTCATTTAATTTACCAGTAAAGGTAAATCTACCGTCTTTAATTGTTGTTTCTGCGACCGGCAACTCAGAAGAATGTGTTGCTCCAGGAATTAATTTTACAGTCATCCCATCAGTAAGTCCTGTAATAGTTGCGTCAATTGTATAAGATGTAGCTGCAGAAGCCGTTGTTTTTTTCTTTTGTGCGATACTGTTGTTCGAAATTGTAAACAGACAGATGCACAACACTACTATTTTATATTTAGTTATGTTCATTTTGATTGACATTTTTTTTTAAGCTTCCATTTCGGAGTTCCTAATCAGGAAGCCTTTAAGTTATTATTATTTGTCTACGTTTTGTGTAATGGTTCCGTTTCCTGGATTTTGCGTTGCTCCTTGCGGGAAAGGCATTGTCCACAAATAAGAATCTGATGCTAAGCTGTAATTTGTTCCCTCTACAGTTTTTGTTAAACTAACTTTATAAACTCCTTCTGCATTTAAGCGGCGTGCATCTGCAAAAGGAATCAATGTATTAATAAGTTCATTGTTCTTTGTTCTGAAAATAGCATTAAGAGCTGTTGTTTTATCCGCAGTTGAAATATCTTGGTACGATGCCGGAAGAATACGGGTTTTACGAACTGTATTCAATACATTTAATGCATCGCTTATCTGATTAGCACGGGCAAGGCATTCTGCTTTAATCAGGTAAACTTCAACTGTTGTAATTCCTCCAAAATTAAACATGCCGGACAAAGTTGTTCTGTAATAATTCTCTGAACCAACAGTAATAGGTTTCCAACGTGACTTAAATTTAACATCATTCGTTTCAAAATGCTGTGCGCGCTCAACCGGAATATTAAATTCTCTTGACAGGTAGTAAATAGAGCCATGTCTAAAAGTATAATTCTCTACATAATTGTATCCCATCGGAGATGCAGTAGCTGTATATGAATTCGGAACATCAATAATTGCTTTATTGGTATTGTAATAACCAACCCAGTCATACAGCCTATTGTTTTCAGCCAAAGCAAGATCAGCATATTTTAAAGCCTCTGAATAATTATTCATCTGCAGATAAACACGTGAATAAAAAGCATAACCTGCACCTAGATTAGGATGTAAAGCCGTTTGGGAAACTTTCGGCAGATAAGGCAATGCTTCTTTAACATCATTCAAAATAAAATCATACATTTCCTGAATGGTTAACTGTTTACTAGGTGCATTAATATCAGCACTGGTAATCAAAGGAACAGATAATTTTGTACCTGCAGTCGATGCAGTATAAGTATCTGCATAAAAGTTAGCTAAATTGTAGTAACTCATTGCTCGAAGCACTTTGGCTTCAGCCCATACAATTCTTCTTTGTTCATCTGTAGCTTCAGTAGCTGTTAATGCATTAGCAATAATTAAATTAAAGCTTGAAATTCCTGCATAACTTCTATAATAAGTAATTTCATCTCCCTGATTTAATTGAATGCGGTCAGCAGTTTCATCCCACATATAATTAGCTTTCGTCAATCTGTCGCCTGATAAATTAGCAACTGTAACATAATTGTCATTCAATAAATTTAAGGCCTGAGCAACATTTACAATTTGATTTCCATATTCATCCCTTATAAATGCTTCAAAATCGGCCAAGGTTGTTGGTGTTTTAGAACCTTTTGGAACATCATCCAAATAATCGTTGCAAGAAACAAAAGTCAATCCTAAAGCCAATAAACATGCTAGTTTTTTATATATATTTTTCATAGTCTAGTCTTTAAAAATTAGAAATTAACATTTACCCCCAGTACAAAACTTGGAGACTGGTAACCATTCAACATGTATTTTGCATCACTGCTTTTAGCCCATGTATAAACATTTTCTGCATTCAGATTGAAGCGTATATCATCTAAGTTTATTTTTCTAGTTAATGTCTTTGGCATTTGATAACCAAATGAAATATTGCTTAATCGCACATTTGAAGCATCCAGAATGTTAATATCTGCATAACGGTAAATATCTCGAGAGTCATAACTAAAATCAGATTCATACTCGTATACTACACGCGGAATATTCGTGAATGCCTCATCTCCCGGTTGCTGCCATCTGTTCACTATACTTTTATTTACAACGGCAATATCAGTTACATAGGCTCCCAAAGCACCTGAATAATTGTTATTTAGCATTGGTAAAAAGGTATTTCTAACCTTATGCCCTAACTCATATATAAACAATGCCGAAAGTGAAAAGTTTTTATAAGATACCGACGTGTGAAACGACCCACTGTGAGTAGGGACTGTTGATCCATAATCTTCAATAGCTTCTAAATCGGCAGGATTATAAATTACAGCAGTTCCCGATGCATCATAAACCTGAGGTAGGCCAGTGTTGCTTAAACCTGCCCATTTGTAACCGTAAATAGAATTATAATTATTGCCAACTCGAGGATAAGCATATGGAACATCCAACTGTAGATAAGAGACAGGAGCTACTACGTTTACATAATCTACTTTATTTTTGTTATTAGCATATAAAACCGAAGCATTCCATGAGAACGAAGGCGTTTTGACAATTGTACCATTTAAACTAATCTCAAAACCTTTGTTGGTCATTTCTCCGTTGTTTATCGTATAAGTGCTGTATCCAAACCCCTCGGTTGGAATACCAACGCTGCTGGCCAATAAATCCTGGCCTTTTTTGTTATAAAAATCAAATGTCCCGTTTAATCTCCTATTAAATATTGAAAAGTCTAACCCAACATTGGTTGTTGTCGTTTTTTCCCAAGACAATTCAGGGTTTGGTCTTGAACCAACAGCTCCCTGATTACCACCGACATTTGGATTAGCATAGTAGTATGCAGTTAAATAAGGTGCAGAATCTTTGGCTACATTTCCACCTATACCGTAAGAAGCACGAAGTTTAAGCGCGTTTACCCATGAAGCTGCAAAGAATGATTCTTTTTCAATATTCCATCCCGCACCCACAGACCAAGTCGGCTTATTTTGGTATTTGTTGTCAGTGCCCCAAAGGTTCGAACGATCCCAACGTAAACTACCTGATAGCGAATATTTTCTATCGTAGGTATATCCTCCTGTACTGTAAAAAGAAATATAACGATTTAGAAATTCTTTCTCTGCAGAAAAATTGTTTATGCTCATATAACCCCCAAATACTGACCCGTAGACATTAAGCAGATTAGCCTGATTAATCGGAGTAAATGAAAGCGTCTGCTCATCCCAGCCATAACGCGTATCATCTCTATACTCTGTTTTGTTGTGACGTACTTCCATACCAGCAATCGCTGACACATCATGTTTATTATTAAACACCTTATCAAAATTTAGCTGCTGGCGGAAATTATAAGCATTGGTGAACTGATTGGTTTCTTTTAAAATATCTCCATAAGGTAGATTGTAAACTGCAGCGTTATTAGCTATAGTTACCATTCCGTTTACCTGATTTCTAACACTGAACGATTCTTTTTCTCTTAAAAAATTAGTTCGGTCAACACCATATTCATACTGAAACATCGCATTATAAGTAAGTGTTTTGCTGAATTTTATGTTGAACTTAGCAAAGGTTCTATTCATGAAATTTTTAGTCTCGCTCACATTTCTTCTCAGCTCTTCCATTGGTGTTACATCCATGCTGTACAAACCGTAATTCTGCATAGACTGAAGCGTAAAATTATTGTAGCGAGAAGCTGCTGTCGATGTAAAATAAGAACCATCATCATTAATCAATTGATTATAAGGCTGATATTTAAACCCAGGAATTAATGGGGCATAAGTTTGTAAATCCCCTTTACCAAAGCTGACAAAAGTTCCTAAATCTAAAGACAGCCAGCTGGTAATTTCTGTTGAGTTTTTCAAATTAATCCCAACCGATTCGTTCTCCGAATATATATCTTCTAATTTGTTGCTCTTATAAGTTAAAGAGGCATTAAAACTGTTACTCTCAGAAGCTTTTCCTAAACTAATATTGTGCTGCGTAAAAAACTGGTCTCGTTTAGCATATCTCGCAACATCATCATAATATCTATATCCTTGGGCAGACAGCCTATTTAATTGATTATCTGCATCTGTCTGTGAAATAGTCCCAGCATAACCTCTTAAAATAGTATTCATTCCCAGACTTGTAAAAGCGGCGTTATTAAGCAATGACTGCGCATAGGCACCTGCACCTGCCCCCTGAAGATTTGGGTTTCCAGTGGCCCATCCTCTTTCTAAACCAATAATATCAGCTGAATCAGTAAGATTTCCTGTATAATTTCTATATGGAGTGACAGTCAAATTCGTTGAAACCGAAATATTCATTCTTCCTGCCTTTGCTTTTTTAGTTGTAATTACCACAACGCCGTTCGCCGCACGCGCTCCGTAAATTGACGAAGCCGCTGCATCTTTAAGAACCGTAATAGTTTCAATATCTTCTAAGTTCAAATTGGGAAGTCCTTCCTCAAGATTGTAATTCTCTGTAAATTTTGTATTTTCAACAGGAAAACCGTCAATTACATACATAGGTGTTGTTAAACCTCTCATAGAAGTGGTTCCTCGTATTTTTCCTCCTTGATAACCAACAACACGCCCTTCTAAAATTTTATCTAAACTGCTTAAACGCTGTTCTTTAAAATCGGAAGATTTTAATTTTGAAAAAGATCCGGTAGCCTGCTCAGCTGAAATATTCTGATACCCCGTCGTCAATACAACTTCTCCTAACTGCTGAACATCTTCTTTAAGAACAACATTGATTACGCTTCTTCCTTCTACTTTAATTTCCTGCCTAACATATCCCAAATAAGCAAAAGCCAAAGTTGTTTCGCTGCTTACTGCAATAATCTGGTATTCACCATTAAAATCGGTATTTACTCCTCTTCCTGAGCCATTATCAGAAATTGCAGCACCTACCAACGGCATTCCTTTCTCATCGGTAACACGGCCTTTTACTATAAAATCGGCTTCTTCTTTTTTTACTTCCGACGCCTTTTGTACTGGAGGCTGTTTGGATATCAAAACAACATGATTTCCAGATACTTTGTAATCTGTACCAGTATCTTTAAAAATCGTACTTAAAACTGCTTCTATAGAAGCGTTATTAATATTAACATCAATTACTCTGTTTAAATCCACTGATCTTACATTGTAAACAAATCTGTAATTGGTAGTATATTCAAGTTTTTCCAGTGCTTTTGCAACTGTCATATTATTGGCGCTGAAAGACATTTTTGCTTTTTGCGAATACGACACTCCCGCATGCATAACCGATAATGTAGTTATTAGTAATAATGTGGTCAATTTCATTTTCAAATCAAATTTCACAAAAGGTTTGTCGAACCTGATTGTGTTCAAGAGTTTTTTCATACTTTTAAAATGTTTTTTAATGTTGGTTGGTTAATTAACTGACCGCATTTACCCACCGGAAAATGTTGGCGCATTTTCCGGTTTTTTTTATAAATAACGATCCCTTTCTTTTCTGGGGTTTGTTACATAGGCTTTTTTTATTTTAGATTTCTGACTTTAGATTTTAGATTTTTTCTAAACTAATCTCTATATTCTATATTCTATATTCTATATTCTATATTCTCTACTTAATCCTGATTTTATCCCTATCAATATCATAATCAATTTTGTAGCTGTCGCTGAAATATTTCAGTACTACTTCTATCGGTTCGTTATCAAAACGGGCGTTAAAAACTTCTTTTTCAAGCATTTTATTTTGGTTTATAAAAGTCACGTTATAATGACGTTCCAATTTTCTGATAATCTGTCCGAACGATTCATTCTTAAAGACCAAGCTTCCTTTTACCCAATCGGTATAATAATCGGTATTGACTTGTTCTGTTGTTATTGAGGTTTGCCCTTTTAGATTCGAACCTTTAAATCCTGGTTTTAAGAAAACCTTCTCCTTGTCATCTTTATAAAGTGACACTTTTCCTTCAACCAAAACAACATCAGTGCTTATACTTTCATTATACGTATTCACATTAAACTTAGTTCCCAAAACTTCTACATTTACTTCTTGCGTATTTACTGTAAACGGATGTTGTTTGTCTTTGCTCACCTCAAAATATGCCTCACCTGTCAGCGAAACTTGTCTGTTTTGGTTTTCTAAAAACTGAACCGGATAAGTCAATGACGTTCCAGCATTTAAATAAACAATTGTACCGTCTGAAAGCTGTACTTCAAACTTTTTACCATACGGAATTCGTAATGTATTGTAGACCGCTTTACCATTTGTTAATGAATGAACATAAACCAGCCTGTTTTTTTCCAGTTTTCCAATAATATTTCCGTCACTATCGGTAATATTTTTTATCTCAGACGAATCAATATCTTGTGAAAATTTATTTCCAGACTGCAATACGATTGCATCTTCTCTCGGAATGACTGTATTTTGCTTTGATGCCGTCAGGTTGTTTGAATTTTTATAAAAATAAAACCCGCCCAGCGCCACAATCAAAATGGCGGCATATTTATAATAAGATGAAAATCTGCGTTTGTAAAAAACATTATTTTCCTGCTCCATTTTTTCTGAAAGCTGTTTTCTCACTTCCGCAGAATCAAAATTGTTCATTACAGTATCTATTGCGTAATTGGTTTTTACAAAATCCTTAAACACAATTTGATTTTCATCTTCTTTTAACCACTCCGTCAGTTCTTCTATTTCATCTTTTGAGGCTTGATTTGTGATAAATTTCACAATTAGTTGCTCTGACTTTTTCACTGTCATTTTCGTTATTTTTAATATTATTACGAAGCCAAAAAACAAAACCCTAACAATTTGATAAAGTTTTTTTGATTTCGCTGATTTTTTTATTTTTCACAAGTCTTTTCTTTCAATAAACACTACTAATTTTATAGAAATTAAAGAGTAAAATGATTTGTCTAAGATTTTTCACTCTTCATATTTGTAATAAATTTCAAATAGAAAAGAAAAAAAGAACCGTTTTTATTGAAAATAACACCCCTTTTTAAGCTCAAAAACTATAAATTAATATATTTGTTTATATGAAGTTTGATGATTACAGCGATAATAACCTCCTAATCGAGTCTCTTAGAAACGGAGACGAGAGCGCTTATACGTATCTTATTGATACCTATCATCATAAACTATGCGTTTATGCCAACAGTTTGGTGAAAAATGTTTACAGCGCCGAAGACATCGTGCAGAATGTTTTTATTAAGGTTTGGGAACAGCGCGGCAGATTAAAAACGGATCATGCCTTAAAAAGTTTTCTTTACAAACTGGTCTACAACGAGTTTATCGATTTGTATCGAAAAAATCAGTCTTTGTTTTCATTAGAAAAATCATATCATGATGCTTTAAACGGCATTATTCAGGAAGACGATGCTGAATCTTTTCAGAGAATTCTAAATGCTGTCAATAAGGAAATTCAGAATCTGCCTCCAAAATGCAAAGAAGTTTTTATTTTGAGTAAAAAAGAAGGTTTGACGAATATCGAAATTGCCGAACATTTAGACGTTTCAATCAAAACGGTTGAGGCACAGATTACAAAAGCATTTTCTATTCTGCGTATCTCTCTCGAAGAAAAAATAAAAAATGTGTTGTTTCTTTTGTTTTCCTTTAAAAAAAAATTCAGACTAAATAATTAATCTGAATTTTCCTTTTTATTGTTTCAAAGAATAAGTCTTCACTTCTTCAAATCGTCTTGATACTTAATTCTGTTTCATTAATTCTTCCTCCAATTGGAATTCAACAACAGGTGTTTTCATGTCATGGTAAAAAAGCACACTCCAATTTTGTTCTTTTGCTTCTTGCTCCCATTTTTTTCTTGATGCCATCGCTCGCTTTCCGTCAAAATCTGTCTTGTAAGCAACAGGAATTTTTAAATATGCTTTCTGCGGTAAATCGTCGGCTCCGTAAAATACAATTTCGTTGTCGGCTTTAATCCAGAAAACTTGATGAAATTGAGTATGTCCAGCCGAAACTTCGAAGAAAATCTCGTCTGTAATGTTTCCGCTGTCTTGATTTAGCAATTCGACATTGGGTAATTTTTCAAGCTGATTTAATAGTTCAGGAACATAAGACGGATTTTGCAATTGCTGTAGCGCAAAATCTATTTCTCGTTTTTGAATGTAAATCTTAGCATTTGGGAAATTTTGAACGAAATGATTTTCTTCAAAATAACCAATACCTTCAATATGATCTTTATGCAGATGCGAAACCAAAATTTTGGTAATCTGCTCCGGTTCGATATTACTTTTTCTTAGAATTTCATAAATAAACGGAACGCCGTTATTGACAAATCCTAAACCGAAATCTAGTAAAACAACGTCATTATCAGTAATAACAACAAAAGGCTGAATGGCCATTTTTAAGCCAGAATCGATTGTTTCATCAGTCAAAAGCTGGAATTCTTTTTGAGAATTGGCTATGTAATTTCCTTCCTGTAAAGCTATAATTTTCATTTTGTCTTGCTTTCAATTTTTCAATAAAACAAAGTTCTTAAGAATTTATATATTTGTAAAACCTTATTTTTCGATATAATCAATCGATAAAACCGATTTAGAAATGGAACTCCGACAGCTTAAATATTTTTTGAAAGCAAAAGAATTACTAAATTTTACTGAAGCTGCCACTGCACTTTACATCAGCCAAAGTACGCTATCACAACAAATAAAACAGTTGGAAGATGAATTACAAGTTCTTCTTTTTAACCGAATCGGAAAGAGAATTACGCTGACTGAAGCCGGAGCATTGTTTGCCGTTTATGCGCAACAATCTGTCAAAAAAGCTTCTGATGGACTGGAATTATTGAAAGATTTGAATAATCTTGAAACCGGAAAAGTAGCAATCGGCGTGACATATGCCTTGCGTCATGTGGTTACAAAAGCGCTGATTTTGTTCAGCTCCGACTATCCCAAAATCCATTTCGAAATTATCTTCGGAACTTCACAAGAATTAATTCATAAACTAAATCACTTTCAACTTGACGTAATTCTGACCTTTGAAGAAATTGCTTCTGAAGCACATTTTAAGTATCTGGAATTGTTTACATCTCCAATGGCTTTGGTGACCTCATCTGAAACTTCTTTAAAAAATAAAAAGACCATTTCGCTCGAAGAAATCAGCACACTACCTCTTGCAATGCCTGCGGGTGGTTTCAGTACGACACAATTTATTAGCAAAGCTTTTGAAAAAAGTAATCTACATCCAAAAGTTACGATTGAAATAAACGATATTCCAACCTTGCTTGAATTAATTAAAACGGGAAAATGGCATACGATTTTAACGAAAACTACAATCGAAAACGAAAAAGATTTGTACGCAATTCCGATAAGCGGTAAAAACATGACGCGAACTGCAATGCTTATTTCTTTGAAGGAAGTTTATGAGAAAAAAGCAGTTACTGTGTTTTTGAAAATGTTAGTGGAGAATTTGAAGTGATACTTTTGTTAGGCTTAAAGAATTTCTCGCAAAGGCGCTAAGTCGGTAAGTTTTTTTTCTTCAGAAATAACTTTGCGCCTTAGCGTCTTTACGAGATTAAAATAAATTTATCACAACTCTGCTTCAAAATTGGCAGAGAACTTGAAAAAAATGCTTTTCATTCAGCTTAGAAAAAATTCTCGCAAAGGCGCTAAGTCGGTAAGTTTTTTTTTCTTCAGAAGTAACTTTGCGCCTTAGCGTCTTTACGAGATTGAAATAAATTTATCACAACTCTGCTTCAAAATTGGCAGAGAACTTGAAAAAATGCTTTTCATTCAGCTTAGAAAAAATTCTCGCAAAGGCGCTAAGTCGGTAAGTTTTTTTTTCTTCAGAAGTAACTTTGCGCCTTAGCGTCTTTGCGAGATTGAAATAAAAAATTTACCTCAACTCCACCTCAAAAGGAGAAGCAGGCAATTTTTCCTTATTATATAAATTAGCATCAACAGGATTATCAGCCCAAGCGTAACGCACTTTTACAGGATTTGAAATTGCCTCATTCCAAACTACAACTTTATCGCCTTCAATAACTGCTTTTGCCCAGACAAATTTACCGTCGATTCCTGCAATGGCGAATTCTTTCAACTCACTTCCGTTTTTGATTTGCAATCCTGTTCCAATATCAGAAAAACTCAAAATCAGTTTATTTCCATTCTTTTTTATCGATTGAAAAATCGGGCCAGAAGCCACTACATTTTTATCTCCATAAACCCATTTTCTTGCTTGAAGCGCTAATCTTTTCCCAACATCATATTTGTCTAAAGGATGAATATCGTTCCATTCGCCTAAATCAATTGTTATAGCCAACCCTGTATTCTGGACTTTCAGCATATTTAATTGTTGCTGTCTTAAAGCTGCCCAATTACTTTCAACAGGTTCTAATTTTGGTTCCATGAAATTTGGAAGCTGCACTAATAAAAACGGCAGTTTTTCCTGTTTCCATAACGTACGCCAATTCGCAATTAAAGTTTCCATTAAAGCACCATATTCAGATGGCTTTTTAGTATTGGATTCGCCTTGATACCATAAAACACCTTTTATAGGATATTCTTTGAGTGGTGCAATCATGGCATTGTAAAGTCCAACAGGTTTCCAGCGTACGAAAGTCTGTCCCGGAAGCGGCTCCATTTTTGAGCCTAATTTGTATTTCCAATCTCCTTTTAAATCGATTGTTTTGTCGCCTACAATCAGCTCATACGGTTTGTCGGTTACGAAACCTCCTTTTCCTGAGTTGCTGATAATTCGAATGGTGATTTCGTTTTTTCCTTCTTTTAAAACATTGGCATTAAAAGAGTAAATTCTTGGCGGATATTGATACGAAGTCGTTCCAACAAAATGTCCGTTTACAAAAACGGAATCGGCATCTATAATTCGGCCTAAAATCAATTTTGCCTGATTTTCTTTTACTTTTTCAAGCATAAAATCTTTTTTAAACCAAACCGAACCGTTTGTTTTTCCGAGTTCGCCATCTGCCCAATAACCCGGAATTTTCATCGTAGGCCAATCGGAAATAGCTACTGAATTTGCCCATTTATTTTTGAGTCCGATGTCGGTACTGTTTACTAATTTATACCATTCTGAACTGACTTTACGATCATTTTCGTCAATTTGTTTTTCGAGTTTTCCATCTTTAAATTTTAAAAATTCCTGATAATATTCGGGAAATTTCTTAATACTTTCTTCGCTGATCCATGATTCTGCGGGAGAACCGCCCAAAGCGCTGTTAATCAATCCGATTGGAACTTTGTACTTTTCGTAAATTTCTAAAGCAAAGAAATAACCCACTCCTGTAAACTGCAAAACGTTTACGGGATTTGCTTCGACCCACGAACCAGTCGAAAAATCATTTCTTTCTTTTTCGAAATAATATTCGTCGGGAACTAAAAATTGTCGGATTTTAGGATTAGAAGATTTTGTAATTTCTTCTTTGTATTTGTCTTTGATGCGATCCATAGGAAGCTCCATATTCGATTGTCCCGAACATAGCCAGACATCACCAAAAAGAATGTTTTTGAGTACAATTGTATTCGATGCTTTTAAGGTCATTTCATAAGGCCCACCCGCTTTTTGAGACGGAAGCTGGATTGACCATTTTCCATCTTGAGCCGTTGTTGCTTGGTATTTTTTATGATTGAAATCGAGTTCGATTTTTTCATTTGGCGATGCCCATCCCCAAATATTGACTTTGGTATCACGCTGTAAAACCATTCCATCACTGATAAGTCTTGGAAGTTTTATTTGAGCATTGATTGCAAAGCTTAAAAGAACAGCTAGTAATGTTATTTTGTTTTTCATTTTATATGTTTTTTTTTGCTACAGATTAAACAGATTAACACAGATTATTAAAAAAAATCTTTCTAATCCTTTTAATCTGTGGCTAATTTTTTTTCGCCACGACTCGAGCGATAGCGAACAGGCGAAGCAATTCACAAATTGACACTAATTTTTTATAGTTGTCATCAATTTCACAAATCAAAAAATTCGTGCGATTGCAATATTATATGCAAAGTATGAATTTGTGTAATTTGTGAAATTCGTGGCTAAAAAACCTATTCATAACTATATAATTTTATTTTTTGGATTTCGTAATCACCTACTGAAATTCGTAAATGTCTTCCCTGATGGGTTTGATCTCCGTTAAAATGCCTAATGGTTCTCCATACTTCGTTTTCAAATATTCCTTGATCCGTTTTTAAAATTCCAGCATTTACCTTCTCTTTTAAAGATTTAAAAGTCACCACAATTCCTGAACCTGCAATATAAAATTCGTCTTTTGCAATTTCGATAATAATCGCACTCGACATTGGCCAAACGGGAGCTTTTGCTCCGTCCGACCAATTTAAGGTATAATCGTGTTTGAAAGTGAATTCGTAATCGCCCATTTTAATAATCTGCGTATTATTTTCTTTATCCAACAAGACGCCGTCTATTTTTTTCTGTCCTTTGTATTTTTCAATTACAGGAGTCAGCTGTTTTACTAAATCATAGATTTTTCCTAAAGGTTCTTTTTTAGCATCTGCAACAGATTCTATCGAAAACGGAGAAAAACCAATCGCTTCGTAATGTCCGATTGCATATAAACCTTTAAATGGCGCTGTTTCATCAAAACGATGTTCCGGAATAAACAACGGATCGCCTTGACGCGTAAACAAATCGTTCCACTGTTTGAAAGATGGATTATAGAAATCGGGCGCTAAAAAGTCTATCGAATTTCCTGCTGCTTTCCAAACATCCATAATGTGTGGCAACGGTCCAGCACTTGGATATTGTCCAGGCTTTTTTTCTGGCGCATTTAAAGCTGCGTTTACAAACATCGGAATCGGATAAATATCTTTTCCTGTTTTAGCAATTAAATTGGTAAATTTTGAAAAATACCAAGCCATGAAGATTTCATCTGTATGAAGACCTTTTCCAAAAACTTCTTCCCAGTTTCCTTTGGTTTTAAATCCATTTTTTTTCCAGATTTCTAAAAATTCAGGAACCAAGTTCTCTTTGTTTTTTTCTAAATATTTTATCAAATCCTCTGGAACTGGTTGCTGAAAAGCTGCATTCGCTAAAGGATGATAATCACGAGCTGTTGGCAGCATTCCGATTTCATTTTCAACTTGAATCATGATTACGGTTTGGTCTTTTTGATCGAAATCTTTAATATGTTCCATTAATCTTTTGAAGGCATTCAAATCGGCCTGCAAATTATTTTCGCTGAAAGGCGTCAAAATTTCGTGACTTTTATTTTTATCATCTTTAACTCTTGGATATTTTTTCTGATTAAGTTTTACCCATTCTGGAGCGTGGCTTGACATACTGTTTTTCCATGATCCAAACCATAGAAAAACCAATTTAAGATTTTCTTTTCGTGCGCGAAGAATCAAATCGTCGACCAAAGTAAAATCAAATTTTCCTTCTTCTTTTTCTATGAGTTCCCAGTATATTGGCGTCAAAACGGTATTAAGGTTCATATCAGCCAATTTCGGCCAAATTGTTTCCATACTTTCCATACTGGACGCGGAAGAATTTCCTAATTCGCCGCCTCGAATCAAAAATGGTTTTTCGTTTACAATCAGCTGTGTTTTGTCTCCTTTTTTCTGAAAATGCGGTATTTTGTTTTGGCTGTAGCCGAAATTTATCAGAAGAAAAACTGCTGGAAGAAGGCTTTTTTTTAAGAAACTCATTCTTTATATTTTAAGTTTGAAATTAATTTTTTTGTCTTTTACTTAACAAAAAATTGATTTGTATAAGTTAAGAAAATAAATAATCCATAATACAAACCCATTTAAGGGTTCATACTATGGATCATCACCAACTCTGTTATTTAAGGTTTTACCAACTCACCTGAAAATCCTAAACTAACATCTTTTCCGGCAAGACCGTCTGCTGTTCCTTTGTAAGCATGCTTGCGAGCGTAATTGGCATCCCAAAGGTTTGGAGATTCGTCTGGAAGCCAGAATTCGTGTTCTTTTTCATGATCTGAAACTCCCCAAATAGTGATACCGTACTGCTGTGCCGGTGGAATATGTTTTTTGTACATATCGATTACATATTGATACATTTCTGCCTGCGAAGCTTGTTGTGCAACTGTAGGCGATTTGGTTCCTAATCGAATATCAAGCTCGGAAATTTTAATCAGTTTTCCTGATGCGGCCAGTTTCTGAAACATCTGAACAATTTTCTCTTTATCAGTTGTTAAACCAATATGCATCTGTGTTCCGATTCCATCAACTTTGGCGCCTTGGCTTTCGATGTATTCCACATATTTTATCAATCCTTCGCATTTGTCCAGTCTTGATTCTAAGTTGTAATCGTTTATAAAAAGCTTGTCGCTCTCATTTCCGTTCTGACGAGCTAATTTAAAAGCTTGTACAGCATAGTCTTTTCCAAGATATTTTACCCATGAGAAATAATCTGTAGCTGTATCGCCTTCATTTCCGCTTCTTAAAGTTCCGTCTTCTTTCATTGGCTCGTTAACGACATCCCATGCAAAAACGCTTGTTTTATAGTGGGTCATCATTTTAGAAATCCAGTCTTTCATTGCATCACCGATTATTTTTGTTTTCTCGGCATCGGTTTTGTCGATTGTTATTGGTGGTGTTGGACCACCGGAAACTTCTGTAGTTAAAACCACTTTATCAATAAGATAAGTAGTTGCATACTGCCCAAAATCAAAAATCACTTTTGTAAGATCTGTTTTTGTTGGTTTAATAGTTAGAGAAATAGGCGTCCAAGATGTACCAACACTTAAACCTCCATAATAGTCTGCAGCATTACCAGCTGTATTTTGGGTTTGAACTTGTACTGTCGTTCCTGCTCCCTCGGCCTTAATCATACAAGTAAAGGTATAATTTTGTCCAACTGTTAAAGGTGAACTTAAAGTATAAACCTGCTGAGCACTATAATTGTTTGCTGCTGTTGGGTTTGTAAGTTTCATCGCATATCCTCCATTATATCCTTCTCCATTAGCAGAAATAGATCTTGACGAACCATTCCCCCAACCAGTCCAGCCGTTAAGATTTCCACCTTCAAAATCTCCGTTTGTGATTAAATTAACTGGAGTTGCTGATGCATCAAGATCTACAACTGCCAAAGTATTAGCATCAATCAAATAAGTTACGTTTGGAAGATATCCTAAATCAATATTAAACTGAAAACTTGTGCTTCCTGTTTTGAAATCACTTGGCGCTAATTTAATTTTAACTTGTTGCCATGCAGAAGTTGTGGCAAAAGCTTCTGTCCACGTTCCGCCAGTTGCAAACCAATCTTTATACGGATACTGATTGTTCAATGAAGCGTTGAAGGAAATTCGTCCTTTACCTGCAACATCTGATTTTATGTAAAATGAGATCTCATAATTATGTCCCGCAACGATTGGAACATTCGGAGATGTTAATTGCAAATTGTAAGCTGCAGAAGAGCTTGTACTAGAAGCAAGCTGAATTGCCGCTGAAGTACTAGTCAATCCTGAATTGGCAACCGTTGTAATTCCTTTTCCTGGATTATTTCTGGTCCAGCCTGTAAAAGTTCCTGCTTTAATTGAAGCCAGATCTAAGAGATTTGTACCGCTTGAACCCGGAATTACTGTTGGTGCAATAATACCGTTTAAGTAACTCGCATTTTGGTTAGAATGCCAGATTAAAGTATGTCCGTAAATCTTTAGTCCAGCTTTTTTTGCTTCGGCTACAAAAGCATCAATCGTAGAAAAGTTTATTTCTCCTTTTGAATTCACCATAGCACCGTGTTTCATGGCATAACCCGGAACAACCTCATCAAAATTCTCATTAACGATTTTACGGTACGTTTCGTCGCTCATATACAAATCGACACCAATACCGTTTCCTAAAATAAGGTCGGTATAATTTTTTAAAGGTTCGTAACGGCTGATTTTTTCTCTTAGTTCTAACGGAAGTTCAGCACCAGTTACCGCACCATGCTCAGGGTCTTTTTCCCATTCCATCAGATTGTCATCACAGGCAGAAAACAGCAACAGCGATGAAGCAATTATTGGTAATATTTTGATATATTTCATTTTGGTTTAGGTTTTAGTTAGTTAAAATCATTGTAAACAGGTGTATCCAATGGCACAATTCTCCAATTGTCTGTGTACACTTTTACAGAAGTTGCCTTTGCAGGGAATTCTACTTCGCTTGCATTTCCTGTTACATTTGATAGTTTTATATCCGAATTTTCAAAATAGATTCCGAAATTCTGATATGTTTGCGCTTCACGATAAGCTAATACTGTTTCGAAAGTAAATGCTTCTTTAGACCATGCATAAAATTTGTTTAATGGAATAGTTACTGTTCTCCAGCCTGTGGTCTGAAAAGCCACTGATTTACCGTCTACAATCCATGGAACATAATTGTAAACTGCACCTGTCCATTCTCCTCCATTAAAATTATTTACCATGCATATTTTTAAGAAGCCTGAATCTTTCCATGCATCTGGAACAAAAACATCAAATTGTAAAGCTACTTTATCTAGTGGCGTGTTTGCAGGAATAAAAGGAGTCAATTGCGTTCTCCAGTTATCAACACCAGTTCCTGCTGTCCAAACTTCTGACTGACGAGGTTTATTGGCTTCGAATGCAGGCATACGAGAAGGATGATGCGGTACATATTTTCCTTGAGAAGTGTTTCCTGTTCCTAAGACTGCTGTTTCTAAATCAGTTGGCAAAATCATAGTCGCTCTATCCCACGAACCTTGAGTTCCTCTTCCGTCAAAATTCAATAAAATTCCTCTTTTACAATTAAAATAGGCTGGAGAATACACACCTCCATTTGAAGTCTGAACGAATAATGAACCACCATTGTCTGAAACACCATTAGGCATTGCAACCTTAAAGAATTCACCATCTTCATCTGAAGTAATTCCAGTTGTCACTTCAATATTTCCAGGAAAAATTACTTTGCTCACTTCTGTTAAACCTGTTCCAGAAATTGTAATAGTTTCACCTGCATTTGGCATTGTATTAGAAATATTCGTAATTCCTGGCTTACCAGAACGAATCTCAAAAGGAAATGTAAATTCGTGAGAGTCATTTGCAAAACGAATTGTATTTCTAACCGATGCATCTGCATCTAAAATTGGAGTATCTGCAGAAACATTTACTAGCATCGAATTATCGGATACAAAAACGACATTAAAATACGTAGAATATCCATTGATATACACTTTTTTAAGACCAGTAAAACCAGAACCTTCAATACGCAAAGATTGACCTAATCGGGCAAAACTAACTTCTCTATCTGGTACTGATGAATTAACATCTTCCAAAAACACTTTGGTAATTGTAATTGATCTTCCATCAGCATCATTATTATCACAAGACGTAAACAGCATTCCAAATACCATGATTCCTAAGAATGCGATGGGTGCCCAATACTTTTTATTTAAAATATATTTCATGTTAATCTTTTTTAGATTTGTTTTTTACTTCTAGAATAAATCCTTAATTCTTTCTTCTGTAAACTGATATGGCACCGGATTTTCTCTTAAAAGCGGATTTTGAACCAATTCAGATTCCGGATAAGGAAGAACAAAAATAGTAGCATCAATTACACCAATAGAACGCGGACTGCTGCTTCTTGCAGGATCAATAGATACGGTATTGGTTGGAGTATCATAAAGAATCGGCTGTATCGTTCCTCTATTTTGACCTGTTACATAATTTATTACTTCTTGCTGTTTGTAATAAGCTCTTCTAACTAAATCATACCAATATTGTCCTTCCATTGCTAATTCTACTCTTCTTTCATGAATAATATCAGCATACGTTAAAGTTGTTTTCGGATCAAGTCCAGCGCGAATGCGTAGTTTATTAATACCTTCAAGAGCCATCGCATCTGATGTAGAAGTATTGTTTCCTAAAGCTGCTTCTGCATAGTTTAAATAAACTTCACCCAAACGCAGCATATAAGTATTTAATGCCGAATTCATACGCGAAATTTTAGAATTGTCTTTGGTTGATCCTACCACTCCTTTTTTCACAGTCAAAAATTCTTTGCTGTGATCGACAGTATAACCGCCATTTGCTTTATTAATTTCAGGATAATGATCGTCGTCTGCCATCCAAGTTGATTTACGTCTTAGATCTTTAGATTCGTATTCTTTCAAAACATCATAAGAAGCTCTTGTCCAATAACCCCAAGCGGCATCATCTCCTGTAATATCTGATCCCAAAGCAAAATAAGCTTGCTGAGTATTGGTAACTCCAAATTCACCGTTTGGCACCCATTGAAGCGCAAACATGGATTCGGAATTATTGTTATTTTCAATCATGAATAAATCAGCATAACTGCTCATTAAACTATATGGTCCTGAACTCATTACCTTTTGAGCCGCTTTTTTTGCCAAATCAAGATATTCTTGATTTCGAGCACCGCTGTTTGGATTATCGCTGATTCCGGAATAAGAAAGATAAACACGAGATAACATTCCGAAAGCACTGTATTTTGTTAATCTGCCAGACTGACCAGCAGTTTCAGGAAGATACTTTGCAGCAAATTCTAAATCACGCATTGCAAATTCATAAACATCTTTTAACGGATTCTTATTGACTACCGGATTTTTTACCAACTCTTTTGGATCTGTAGAAATTATGACATCACCCCATAAAGAAGCTAAATACCAATAAGCAGTTCCTCTCATAAAACGCGCCTCGGCGATATATTTATTTTTAATAGATTCGCCTACTGTGCTTCCTGAAATTCCGATTATAACATTGTTTGACTGCTGTACCACATTGTACAATGATCCCCAAGCCGACACTAAAGGACCTGTCAATCCAGTTTCTGTCAAATCTGTAAAAGGATAAACATAATCTGAATAGGGCGCATATAGGTTGTTTGAGCGTCCGTCTCCTAATCCGTAATAGAATTTATCATTAAAATCGAACCAAACTCTATTGTACAACGGACCAGTTGCAGCCTGAAAATCAGATTCTGTTTTATAAAAATTTTCTTTTGTAATGACATCATTTGGTTCAACGTCTAAAATATCGCTGCAACTCGTCCAAACGAATGGCAATGCAATAATTAAAGCCGTATAAAATATTTTCTTTGTTTTCATTTTGCAGTTTTTAGAAATTAACAGTTAGTCCAAGCGTAGTAATTATTGGTGATGGATAACGACCATTATCAACGCCGTATAAAAGGTTATTTTGATTCGCCGCACCTATTTCAGGATCATATCCTTTATATTTAGTAAATGTCAATACATTTTGAGTGTTCGAATATATTTTGATATTCGAAATACCGTATTTAGAATACAAGCTTTTTGGAAGATTGTAACCAATTGAAATATTTTTTACTCGTACATAAGATCCATCTTCTACAAATCGATTGCTTAGACGATAGTTGGAAGCCGAAGCGGCAGATGAAGCCGCGATTCTTGGCATATAAGGATCACCTCCAACAATCTGAACATTTCGATAATCGTTTGGGCCATTTGGATCAATCAACTCTAATTGTGCGTATCCTAAAGCTGTTTTTAAAAGATTCGTATTTTCACGTGGATTTTCTAACCAGCGTCTCTGATAGTTTAATACTTCATTTCCATAAGATCCTGTCAGAAATATATTGACATCAAAGCCTTTAAACGAAAAAGTATTTCCTACACCAAATACAAATTTAGGTTCCGGATTTCCGATATAATCAGTATCTTTTTCATTGATTACCCCATCTTTATTTTTGTCTTCAAAGATATAATCCCCGACCCATACACCATTTTCTCCAATTACCATTCCTTCTGGTAATGCAGTAGGTTTTACTACTCCGTCTTTATCTTTGTAATAGAAATCAGTTGCTTTCTCAAAACGTCCGATCACTTTATATCCATAAAATTGTCCTATCGGTTTTCCAACAGCAGTACGTGTTACAATCGTTACATCAGAACCTTGCTGAACTCTTTGGTCATACACTCCAGAATCTGAATTAAGAGCAAGAACCTTGTTTCTGTTCATAGAAAAAGTGATATTTGATTTCCACACAAAGTCATTACGCTCCATATTTATAGTATTCAAGGTCAATTCAATTCCCTTGTTTTCAATAGAACCAATGTTGTAGATTGGTGGCGTAGTCGACCCCTGCCCTGTTGTTCCCGCATATGCAGGAAGTGATAGAGGTAGTAACAATCCTTCCGTTTTTTTGTAGTAAAGATCTGCGGTAAATTCTATCCTGTTGTTAAACAATCCTAGATCAAAACCAAGGTTGCTAGATTTTGTTTTTTCCCATCCCAAATCAGGATTTGCGGTATTAGTTGCAATCTGACCAGCCCCCCAATTGGTAGCCGATGTTCCGTAAATTGAGGTATAAGGATACACATATTGAACATTTTGATTCCCCACAAGACCCCATCCCAATCTTAATTTTAGATTGTTAATGGTCTTGTTCTCCTTTAAGAAACTTTCATTAGAGACTTTCCACGCCAAAGCTGCTGATGGAAACCAATCCCATTGATTTTCTTTAGCAAATTGAGATGAACCGTCTCTTCTTAAAGTCGCTGTCAGCAAATATCTATCATCAAAGGAATAAAATAATCTTCCGAAATAAGAACTAAGTGCACTTTTAAAACTTGAATTGGAGTTTCTTGCCGTTGTAGAATCTCCTGCATTTAAATCTGTCGCTCCGTTTGTAATATAACCAGAACGATAGCCATACAAATTGTCGCGATAGTTTTCTACAAATTCCTGACCTGCCATTGCAGTTACTGTATGTTTCCCAAATGTTTTATTATAAGTTAAAGTGTTATTCCAGATCCAGTTGTCGTTTAAAGATTTCGTTCTTGAACCTTCTCTCACGTCATTAACAAGAGCTCCGAAAGTGTACGAAGGATTGAAAGTATAATTGTTTCCAAAATTATAATCTACAGAATATTGGGATTTTAGCTTTAAATCCTTAAAGAATGTAATTTCCATATAGGCATTTGCTCTAAGACCATAATTTCGGTTAAAATTATCTCTCATTAAAGCCAATCCCAAAGGGTTGTTCTGTACAAATTCTGTTGTATCAGGCCCGTCAAAAGTTCCGTCTGCATTACGAGCCGCGACATTTGGAGTCTGTTTCAAGGCAGTTAATATCAAAGCATTATCTGAAAAAGTATTTATCTGATTTGTTTTGTTTACTGCTAAATTTACACCAACCTTTAAAAAGCTTTTTATCTGCGAATCGATAACACCTCTAAGATTAAAACGATTAAATCCTGATCCGATTGCAATTCCTTCCTGATCTAAATAACCAATACCAAAAGAATACGTAGTTGTATCTGAACCTCCCGAACCCGATAAATTATAACTCTGCATCATAGCAGTTGTAAATAATTCATCCTGCCAGTTAGTTCCATCTCCTAATAATTCAGGTCTGATAAAAGTATTATCTCTTTGTACGATACCTAAATCTGCACGAGTATTTTTAAGAGTTCCATATTCTCTTAGATTAAGAACCTGCAATTGCTTTGGTATTTTTTGCCAGCCGACATAACTATCAAAATTCAAGGCAAGCTCCCCTTTTTTTCCGGCTTTGGTTGTGATTATAATTACACCACTACCTGCTCTTGAACCATAAATAGCTGTTGCAGAAGCATCCTTTAATATATCCACGGTTGCAATATCCGCAGGGTTAATTCCAGCAAGCGGATTATTATTATTTGAACCTGTATTTCCATCAATTACAACTCCATCAATTACATAAATAGGTTCATTAAGTCCTGATATCGAGCTAAGACCACGAATACGAACAGAAGCACTAGAACCTGGAGCACCATTATTTGCCTGTATGTTTACCCCCGCTGCACGTCCTTGTAAAACCTGATCAAGAGTCGTGGCAACAGATTGGCTGATTACCGTGCTATTTACTGAAGAAATTGCTCCTGTTAAATCGCCTCTTTTTGCAGTACCGTAACCTATTACCACAACCTCCTTAAGGCTACTTAAATCTTCTTCGAGCAAAACATCGATTTTACTTTTGCCTGCTGTGGCGACTTCTTTAGTTTTATAACCGATAAAACTAAAACTTAAAACTGCATTTGCAGGTAAAGAGCTGAGCGTAAAAGTTCCGTCAAAATTTGAAACAGTACTGGTTTTAGTCCCTTTAACATAAATGTTTACGCCTGGTATAGGACCACTGCCATCAGAAACTGTTCCTGAAACACTGGTTTGAGCATTTACTGAAACAGACAATACCAGCATCAGGAACAAGAATCCTAAATTCTTAAAGTATTTAGATCTGCTTTTAGTAATTAAAAAGTTAGTCATAAATAATTGGTTTAATGAGTTAATAGTATGGTTTAGTTAGTTTCTTTTTTAAATGACCTGCAATTTGATTTCTGTTAAAAAAATTCAACAAATAATAACTTACGGTCAAAACAAATATATGCAAAAAACAACAACACACAATCGGTTGCGTTAATTTTTTTTCTCGATTTAAAAAAAATACTAGTTAAAAAAAAACGCATTATTTATTTATATTATTAAAATATTGATTAATCATCAAAAAGACTATTTATAACAACGAAAACGTTAGAGATAATAAATAGTTTGACTTGAAACCTTAAAAAAAACATAAAAAGTTAAATTTTCATGTTTTACAGAAAACCACTAAAACGTTGTAGTGAACTTGCAAAAATGAATTGCTCGAAAAAATCTTTAAACCCCTTATAAAACAAAGAATGTAGAGGCTTATATGCTACTAACCAAACCGTCAACCACTAAACAATACATTTCTTACAAAAGACAGACAGAAACAATCGGTTGCTTTTATTTCAAAAAAAATCCTCTCCAAATGTCTTGGAGAGGATTCTAAAATGAATCTAAAAATGAATCTAAAAGCTGTCGTAAATTCATCTTTTGGATGTCTTCGGCAAACTGTTTCAAACCAATACTGTCAATAGATGTTTTGTTCTCTTATACTTCCTTCTTTTGCCATTAAAGGCGGATTGGTTACACCGTCTAAAACACCTAAAATCTGTTCCTCTTCAATGTCTTGAAGATTGACAGTATTAATAAGTTTTGGTTTAAGTTTAATATAAAATTTTGTATAAAAAAACTTTGTCAAAGTTTATAAATTTGACAAAGTTCTCAGTGCGTTCTAGTGAGTGAAAAATGTGCATTCCGATTGACTAACCTTCAATAAAAAATACTCACTTATTATTTTATCAAACTGACTTTTTATTCGTTTCGATTTTCAAAAAACAGTAACCAAACCTTCAATCTGTTTTTCTTAAATCTCAATTTAAAAAGCCATAATCTTAATACACATTTTCAAAGTTTTTATCTAAAAAATCATTTTTAAAGAAAATAACGTTTTATAACTATCATGTTAAAAATTAAAATTCTTTTTAGATTTCCTGTCTCACTAAATATTTTGTAGAAACCTAACAGTCCCGATGCATCGGGACTGTTAGGATATTTAAAGTCTAAACCAATTAAATATATTGGTTGATGATATTTTCAAACAATTCTTGTTTACCGCTTTGAAGATTTAATTCTCCATTTTCGTGAGCGATAGTATAAAGATCTTTCAGGTTTAATTTTCCTTCAGCAAAATCTTTTCCTTTTCCAGAATCGAATGAACTGTATCTTTCTGTTCTTAATTTTTCATAAGGAGAAGAAGTGATGATTTTATCTGCAGTCAATAACGCTCTCGCAAAAGTATCAGCTCCGCCAATGTGCGCTAAGAAAACATCTTCTAAATCTGTAGAATTTCTTCTGATTTTAGCATCAAAGTTAACTCCTCCACCTTGCAATCCGCCAGCTTTTAAGAAAACCAACATGGCTTCAGTAGTTTCTTGAATGTTATTTGGAAACTGATCTGTATCCCATCCGTTTTGATAATCTCCTCTGTTTGCATCGATGCTTCCTAACATTCCAGCTTTTGCAGCTACTTCCAATTCGTGTTGGAAAGTGTGCTGTGCCAATGTAGCGTGGTTTACCTCAATATTGATTTTAAAATCTTTGTCTAAACCATAATTTTTCAAGAATCCAATTGCAGTTGCCGAGTCAAAATCGTATTGGTGTTTAGATGGCTCCATTGGTTTTGGCTCGATAAAGAAAGTTCCTTTAAAACCTTGAGATCTTGCGTAGTCTCTAGACATTGCTAAGAATTGCGCCATGTGGTCTAATTCTCTTCCCATATCTGTATTTAGTAAAGACATATAACCTTCTCTACCACCCCAGAATACGTAATTTTCTCCACCTAAAGCAATTGTAGCGTCAAGCGCTAATTTTACTTGACCTCCAGCTCTCGCTACTACATTAAAATCTGGATTTGTAGCGGCTCCGTTCATGAATCTTGGGTTTGAGAAACAGTTTGAAGTTCCCCAAAGCAATTTAATTCCAGAGTCTGCTTTTTTCTGTTTTAAGTATTCTGTAATGAAAGCCAAACGTTTTTCTGATTCTGCGAAAGTTGCTCCTTCAGCAATCAAATCGTAATCATGGAAACAGAAATAATCGAATCCCATTTTGCTGATGAATTCAAAAGCAGCGTCTGCCTTATCTTTTGCCGCTTGATACGGATCTGATGAAGCATCCCAAGCAAATTGCTGTGTTCCTGGTCCAAATGGATCGCTACCTTGTCCGCAGAAAGTATGCCAGTAAGCAATAGCAAATTTAAAGTGCTCACGCATTGTTTTTCCAGCTACAACTTGGTCTGGATTGTAATATTTAAATGCCAACGGATTATCTGATTCTTTTCCTTCAAATTTAATTTGGCCAATACCTTTGTAGTATTCTTTATCTCCTAAAACTATCATTTGATTTTTTTATTTATTTGTTAATATTAATTCTAATTCTTGTTTCCATTTTTTATAAGCCGTTTCGTATTCCTCTTTATTTTTTAGAGGCAAAAAGGTCATTACATGATCGTTTGTTGTGATTCCTGAACCAAATTTTTCAAAGTCGCCATCTGTCAATCCTACTGCTCTTGCCGCTCCTACTGCTCCGGTTGTATTGTAAATTTCTATTTCATGTCCAATTAAAGTCGCCACTGTATTAGAGAAAATTTCGGAACGGAATAAATTATCATTTCCAGCTCTTATGACATTAATCGTTGCATTATCATCTTTCAGGCATTCCATTCCGTACACAAAAGAAAAGGCAATTGCTTCCAAAGATGCTCTAAATAAATGTGCGTTGGTATGAATATTAAAATTCAGGTTTAAAATATGAGATCCAATATTTTTATTATTGAACATTCTTTCGGCACCATTTCCAAACGGAATGACAACCAATCCTTGCGAACCTACATTTATCTGAGATGCTTTTTCATTCATTTCCTCATAGGATTCATTTCCGATATTGTTTCGCATCCATCGGTATTGGATTCCTGCTCCGTTTATATTCAGCAATTTCCCAACTCTCGGATTTGATTCCGCATAATTCACATGAACGAAGTTGTTTACACGAGTACTTTTTCCTGAATTTGTTTCTGTCACAGCATAGAAAACACCTGACGTACCGCCTGTTGCTGCAACTTCTCCCGGACGAAGCACATTTAATGACAACGCATTATTCGGCTGATCTCCTGCTCTATACGCAATCGGAATTCCAGCAGGAAGACCTGATTCTGCAGCAGCTTTTTCTGTAACAACACCTTGATTTGTGAAATTCTCAACGATTTTTGGAGTTAATGCTGTATCAATTCCATAATATTCTAAAAGCCAGTCGGCTACTTTATTTTCTTTATAATCCCAAAGCATTCCTTCAGACAAACCATTTTTGGTAGTCGTTACTTCGCCTGTCAATTTCAAAGCGATATAATCTCCCGGAAGCATGTATTTAGCAATTTTATTGTAAACTTCAGGCTCGTTTTCTTTAACCCATTTCAGTTTTGAAGCCGTGAAATTCCCTGGAGAATTCAATAAATGCTCCATACATTTTTGTTCTCCAATTTCGGCGAAAGCGGTATTCCCAATTTCAACCGCACGGCTGTCGCACCAGATAATTGAATTTCGCAACGGAGCGTTATCTTTGTCAACAATTACTAATCCGTGCATTTGGTACGAAATACCAATTCCCTGAATTTTCGAGGCATCAATATTTGCTTCTTTAATCGCTCTTTTAGTCGCTGTACAAATGTGCTGCCACCACATTTCAGGATCCTGTTCTGCCCAATCTGGGTGAATCGAAAGGATTTCCATTTCGTTTTGCGGTTCATTCAAAACGATAACTTTTTTACCCGTTTCTGCTTCTACCAAGGCTGCCTTGACAGAAGAACTTCCAATATCATATCCGATATAATACATACTTACAATGATTCTCTTATTATTAATTTTGTCGGCACATAACACTGAGTATCTTCGTCATGCGTAATAAATGCCGCTGCTTTGGTTCCTATTTCTTTAAAATCAGTTGAGACAACCGAAATTCCTTTATATATAAATTTCTTCATCGGGGTTTCGTTGTACGACAAAAAACCAACGTCTTTTCCCGGTTCGTAATCCTTCTCTTTGCACTGCTCTAAAAAGTGTCCTAAAATCCTGTCGCTTACACTGATATAAGCAATTCCTTTTTCGATATTGAACTTTTTCGGATCGGTAATGACTTCATATTCAAAACCAAAATCAGCACAGAATTTCTTAAAAAACTCCACTGTTTCCCACGGGTGATTCGTAAAATCCGGATAGACAAATTGTATCTTTTTATACTTTTTAAACAAATCAACCGCCTCTGTCAAAGACTCATAAAATGCTTTTCCAAAATCCTGAAAAACATAATTGTTCGTTTTTTTTGCCTGAATATTCCAGTCAATCAAAAGCAATTTATCACTCGAAATTGCCGACAATGCCGGAGCAATGTCTTTATGATCAAAATTCATTACCACGTATTTATAATACTTCCCGATTCCGTTATTGATGATCGTTTTAAAAACATCAATATTATAATGATGAAACTGCACATCAATAATCACATTATCCGGCAGATTATTCACAACCGAATGATACAAAACCTCTTTATAAGCCTTAAACGTATCTAGAACCAAAAGCACTTTTCTTGTTTCACCCGCTACATAATAGCCTTTATTCGGTACAGATTCAATCGTATTTTGGTCTTTTAAAATCGAATAAGCCTTAAAAACCGTGTCTCTCGAAAGCTGATACGTTTTACAGATCACATTCACCGACGGAAGCAAATCTCCTTTTTGCAGAATATTCTCTGCAATCGAATTTGTAATTCCATCCACCAACTGCTGATACTTCGGAATATCACTTTCATGATTGATTATAAACTCAAATTTTTCTTCTTCTTTTGGCATACCGTTCTGTTCCGTTCTGTTATGCTAAAGTAGATAAAATTCTTTTATAAAAAATTGTTTTTTATATTAATTATGTTAAGTTTTTAAAATTCTATATTTCAATAATTTGGGCGTGTCCCTCCGGGTCGGGCTATCCGTTGCAAGTCCTCGCCTGTTCGTTCCTCACGGCTGTGGGCTTTCCACTACTATCCCTCACGCAAAACGGTTTCAGAAGATGTGACAGAACATTATTTTTTCATAAGTTGTCGTACATCATTTAACCGCAAAGCACACAAAGGTTTACGCAAGGTTCGCATTCATCCTCAATATTTATAACCTTTTCAGAGCTCTGGAAGAGCCTAATATTTATAGAAAATCCCAACCCGACAGATTAAAAGCTCCAGCGGAGCGACACAATTTGTGGCTAACAATATATCGCCCCGCTGGGGCTTTATACGAAAAACCTAAAACTTTATCTCTCAAAATGCTCACTCGACGTATACATCCCCAAATACGTCCCTACAAAACCACCCGCTTCTTTTGTACTCAAAATAGAACCGTCTACATCTTTAATTAATAAAACCCAATCTGCATTTTGAGCCGTTTTATAATAAAAACTATATTTCCCTCCGTTTCCTTCAATCTTCACAAATAATGCTTTATCAGAATCTGCAAACTCTTTTTTAGCAATAATCTCTGATGTTCCATTATTGATTTTACTAGCAGTTCTTTCTACAAAAACTTCTTGTTTTCCATCTGAATTCAATCGCTTTCCAATCAACAAATAATGTTTTTCATTTTGAAAAGCAGTCAAACCTGCAACAGCTAAATTATCTTTTGGTTTAAACTCAAATTTAACAGAAGCTTCAAATTTTAAATGTTGTTGTCTTCTTCCTATAAAAGAAAAATTAGTTTCGGTATGAATCGATTCATTTCTTGGTTTGATTAATAGTTTTCCGTCAATCAGTTCGTACCATTTTTCAGAAGGCGTTCTAATGAAATTCCATTTCAAATTCAATTCATTCAAATCAAAATCATCTTTCCAAACGAAATTGCCATTATTCGGCTCTATTTTTTCTTTTGAAAGAGGAAGGTTCGGACGTTTGTTTTTCATCGGAATCGGTTCGTTCCCGTCTTTAATTTCCGGCCAGCCATTTTTCCATTCTACAGGCATCATAAAAGTTTCTCTGCCTGTATTGTACAAATCGCCTTGATACGGACGACAGCCTAAAAATACTGACCACCAATCGCCATTTGGCAATTCAACAAAATCAACATGACCTGTTGTTGAAACTAAATTTTTACGATTTGAATCTAAATGTGATTGCGTCAAAATCGGATTATGGGCATAACTTTCATAAGGCCCATAGATATTTGTGCTTCTAAAAACCACTTCTGAATGATTAAAACCTGTTCCTCCCTGAGCACAAATCAGATAATAAAATCCGTTTTTTTTAATCACATGCGGACCTTCAATCCAAACAGGTTTTATAGCCATATCGGTTCCGCCGTTAATAACCAATTTGGGAGCTGTTGTGGTTTTTTGTTTTTCCAAATCGTATTCCAGCATGTAAATGGCGCGATGGCCATCATGAACTGAAACATTATTGGGCGGAGGCCCGTTATGTGTGATATACACTTTTCCGTCTTCATCAAAGAAAATATCAGGGTCAATCCCGTTTACTTCTGGAAGCGCAATCGGATTTGACCAAGGCCCAGACGGATTTTTAGCCGTAACAATAAAATTACCGACTCCGCTGACATTGGTACAAATCAAATAAAAAATGCCTTTGTTGTATCGAATTGTTGGTGCATACATTCCACCTGAAAGACGAGAATTGCCAAAATCGGCCTGTTCACGACGGTTTATAATATTTCCAATCTGTTTCCAGTTT
Source organism: Flavobacterium procerum (assembly GCF_042431625.1). Lineage (NCBI taxonomy): Bacteria > Pseudomonadati > Bacteroidota > Flavobacteriia > Flavobacteriales > Flavobacteriaceae > Flavobacterium > Flavobacterium procerum. Next base: position 146,880 of record NZ_JBHLYW010000002.1, read on the forward strand.
ACTAAATCTGTACTTTCAAAAATAGGAAGCCCTGGAAAATAGCAAAAAGAAGAATTGACGAGATAAAACTTTCCTTCAGCACTGCAGATGGTAGGGTCAGGATAAAAACCAGCCAAAATCGGATTCAGGTATTCGTTCTCAGATCTCGTCTGATTTTGATACGCATCGTCATTTCCTCGGTAATCAAACCAGTCAAAAACAGCATAATCGGAATACACAACCGATTGTGGTTTTTGCGAAATTTTTTTACATGATGAAAAAGCACTCATTAAAATGACTACACTGACCAATGTACTACCTAATCTGGTTCTTTTAAACATCTTATTTTATTGCTAAAATCTTAATCAAACAATCTTCTTATTCCGTACGGATCAATTGTTACTATTGAACCATCTTCGAGATAATCAATTTTGGTTACTTTCATGCTTCTTAAATGCGTTACGCCTTTTGACAAGCTAGAATCGTGGTAAAACAAATACCATTCGCCTTCTACTTCACAAATAGAATGATGCGAAGTCCAACCTACAACAGGATTTAAAATTCTTCCCTGATACGTAAACGGCCCATACGGATTGTCGCCAATAGCATAACAGATAAAATGTGTATCGCCTGTAGAATAAGAGAAATAATATTTTCCGTTGTATTTGTGAACCCATGAAGCTTCAAAAAAGCGACGGTCGTTATCGCTTGCCAAAATCACTTTTCCGTTTTCATCTAGAATCTGAATTTCTTTTGGTTCTTCGGCAAATTCCAGCATATCATCACGAAGCATAGCTACGATTGGCCCTAAAGCAGGTTCATTTCCAAACGGTTCTTCGTTGTTGACATCGTATATATTATTTCGGTATTTCTGAAGCTGTCCGCCCCAAATACCTCCAAAATAGATATAATGTTTTCCGTCTTCGTCTTCAAAGACAGCAGGATCGATACTGTAACTCCCTTTTATAGCATCTGGCTGAGGAATAAACGGGCCTTCCGGCGCATCACCTACCGCTACTCCAATCTGGAAAATTCCGTTGGCACGCTTGGCTGGAAAATACAAATAATACTTTCCGTTTTTATGTCCTGCATCGGGTGCCCACATTTGTTTTTCGGCCCAAGCCACATCATCAACATGAAGTGCTACTCCGTTATCCACAACTTCAGATGATATCGTGTCCATCGAAAAAACGTGATAATCTTCCATCCCGAAATGGTCGCCGTTATCGTTAAACGGAATTCCGGCATCTATATCGTGCGACGGATAAATGTAAATCTTCCCATTGAATACATGCGCCGAAGGATCGGCTGTGTACATATGCGATACTAATGGCTTTGAAATCGCCAAATCATTAATTTCCTCAAAATTAATGTGTTCAATACTATCTTCAGGCATAGTGGTATCTTTGTTTTAAATAATTAAGTTCTTCTTTGTTTAAGTTCTGTTTCAATTTGCACTTCCATCGTTTTATCGATTTTATAGAAAAACAGCAATCCGACTCCAATCAAAAAAGGGATTGCAGGGAAAATACTAACTAATAATTTAATTCCATTTATAGCTGTTTCCGACTGCTGAGGTGTATTTGGGACATAATGAAAATAGCCCAGGAATAATGTCGTTAAAGCACCTCCAATGCTTAATCCGCTTTTCAAACCTACCATCATTGCTGAAAAAATAATTGCTGTCGCTCTTCGATTATTAAGCCATTCCGAATAATCGGCAACATCGGCAATCATTGCCCAAAGAATTGGGATTGTGATTCCGTAGAAAAATCCATGCAGGATTTGGGAGAAAAATATTAAGCTTATTGATGTTGGCGGATAGAAATAGAAAGCGATAATAAACAAAGTCGAAATGAATAAAAACAAGCCAAAAACATTTCTTTTTCCGTATTTGTCTGCGAGATTTTTCGACAAAGTAATGCCGACAATCATAAAGATAATACCGCCTGCATTAAAGAGTCCAAAACCTGCCGAAACAGGATCATTACCAAAATGATTCAATCCGATATTTGTTAGAAAATCCAAAATAGGCTGAATAAAAACGGCTAATTGTTCTTTATCTACATAATTCTCAAAATAATACACATACGAACCGCCTTTCATAGCCAAAGTCACAAAAACCAAAGTCGTTAGCGAAAGCATGATTACCCAAGGTCTGTTTTTGATTAAATCGCTCAAATCTTCTTTTACGCTTGACTTTTGCTCTGGTTTTGGAATAATTCTTTCTTTTGTGGTTAAAAAAGTAATCAAAAGCATCATCGTTCCGATAATCGCCAAAGCGGTCATCACTTTTTCGATTCCGATTGCTTTATCTCCGTTTCCGGCACTTTTGATAATTCCAAGCATGAAAACCTGAACGAAAAACTGCGCAAACATTACTGCAACAAAACGGTAGGATGACATACTGTTTCGTTCTTTCATATCGCCCGTAATTACGCCGCTTAAAGCAGAATACGGCAGATTGTTTCCTGCATAAAAAAGAAGCAGTAAAGTATACGTTACAACAGCATAAATTACTTTTCCTTTATAAGAGAAATCTGGAGTTGAAAAGGCTAATAACGCCACTACTCCAAGCGGAATTGCGCTCAATAAAATCCAAGGTCTGAATTTCCCCCATTTGGTACTCGTTCTGTCTGCCAAAACCCCAATAATCGGATTAAAAATAAAAGCAGCAATTAATCCAACAATCAACATGATGATAGAAGAATCTGTTGGTGATAATCCGTAAATATCGGTATAGAAATACGCCAGATAGGTCATCAAAGTCTGAAAAACTAAATTGGCAGCTAAATCCCCTAGACTGTATCCAATTTTTTCTTTGATGGATAATTTTTGCGAAATGTTATTCATTGGTGGTTTTGTGGTTATTTTATTGATTAGTTAGTTGTTTTTTGTCATTTCGACGAAGGAGAAATCACACGCGGGATTCGACAAAGATTGGCGACATTCTGTACGGAGTTTCTAGTGTGATTTCTCCTTCGTCGAAATGACAAGATTGCGTTGAATTAGAACCAAAACAATCGGTTGTGTAAAATTAGACAAAAAAACATATTATGCAAATTTAGTTTGCTTTATTTAAGTTATTTTCACACCACAACCGATTGTTAATTAATTCATCAATCTTGAGCTGTTTTGACTGCTTATTCTTTAGTTTCTTTCAACTTTAAGATACTGTCGTAAGCTGGTTTATGTTTTAATTGTTTGTCAAACAAAAGCGGATAATTGGTTCTTCCTTTTATCGGCCAGTCATTTAGCCAGGATTGACCGTCATGAACACCCCAAAACGTAACTCTGCTAATTGTGTCTTTATGTTTTAAAAATAATTTAAAAATCGATGCATAACGTTCTGCTAATTGTGTCTGAACTGAATCTGGTAATTTTTCTGGATACGGATTCATTTTAGGGTTTCCTTCAAATTTCTGATTCACGTCTGCTCCTTTCAAATCCCACGGATTTGGTAAAACGGTAATATCCAATTCTGTAAACGCTACTTTGATTCCTAACGCAGAATATTCCAAAATACTTTTTTCGATTTCTTCTATTGACGGACTTCCTAATCGCCAGTGCCCTTGAATTCCAACACCGTCAACTTTTCCGCCTTCAGCTTTTATTTTTTTGATTAAAGCAATAGCTCCAGCTCTTTTTGCGGGTTCTTCGATATTATAATCGTTGTAATATAACTCGGCTTTTGGATCGGCTTTTTCAGCCAGTTTGAAAGCATCAACCAGATATTTTTCGCCTAGCGTTTTCAAAAAAACAGATTGTCTTAAAGTTCCATCTTCGTTCAACGCTTCGTTTACAACGTCCCAGGAATTAATTCTGCCTTTGTATTTAGAAACGATGGTTGTAATATGATCTTTCATAAACGCTTTCATTTCTGTACTGTCGGCAATTTTTTCCATCCAAGGCGCCAGCTGACTGTGCCAGATTAAAGTATGTCCATGAACAAACATTTTATTCTTCTCGCCATACGCCACAAATTTATCAGACAAAGCAAAATCATATTTGTCCTTCTGCGGATGCGTATACATGGATTTCATAATATTTTCTGCCGTAATTGCATTAAATTCTTTTCGAATCAAAGAATCAACTTTCTTGTCTTTTTCTTCGATTTGATCAGCGCTTAAAGCGGTTCCGATGTAGAAATCGTCTTTGTAAGCGTCTTTTAATGAAGCTGTTTCTTTTTGCGAAGTACAGCTTATGGTCAGTAAGGCCGTGACGGCAAATAAATAAGGTTTAATGCATTTCATATCTTTTTGGTTTAAATAGTTAATCGTTTTATTCATTTAGTTTTGTCATTTCGACGAAGGAGAAATCACACTAGAAACTCCTCACAGAATGTCGCCAATCTTTGTCGAATCCCGAGTGTGATTTCTCCTTCGTCGAAATGACAAACGTTGTGTATCATTCCTTCCTAAAACTCTCCGGCGGTCCCAAATACGACTCCATAATTTTACCTTCTTCGGTCTCAATTACAATTTTCTGAAGAACTAAACCCGAATCAATTCCGTAAATTTTTAAAACGTGATTTCCAGAGTTTTCAATCGTATGTGTCGATGTTATTATTTTAATATTATTTGCAACAGATTCTGCCCAAGCTTTTTCTGAAGAATCTGCATTAAGGTTCATTATTTGCGGTTTTTCATCGTCAAAAGCAATTCCGTATTTTAATCCGTCACCCATTTTAAAATTGATTGTTGGTGAAAAATAGGCTTTTACTTTTATCTTTCCTTTACTGAAAAAATGAACATTGTATTCTAATCTTGGAGATCTTTCTGAAATTTCAATCGTCTTAATGTTTGAAGGTTTTAAAGTTACTCCTGATGCTGTTTTTCCAAGATTTGGAATGGTCGTCCATTTTACTTCTTTTGAATTTATTGCTTTAGAATAATTTTCACTCTCTATTGAAATATAACCGTCGTTCTCAATAAAACCATGAGCTTGAGCTAAATCTTGTTTTTTGCTAATTGATGTCTCTTTTTTTAAAATCTCTTCATCGGTAATCACTTTTACCGCTTGAACTGCAGGCGCAATTTTCTTTGTTTTCGGAATCACATTTTTATCCGGCTGTTGCCAATTATCATATCCAATATGCGTCTGCGCCATCATATGATTCCATTTGCCATTGGCTATTTGGGTATGATAATAATTCGTGAGCTCGGCATCTTTTTCAAATAACTTCTTTACTTTTTCAGCATAATCATTTGCAACGACATTTCCCTGTTCTGCATACAATTGATTTTTAGCTTGTGCAACATACAATTCATTTAAATTAGCACTTGCCAAAACAGGAAACAAAACCAACTGATAAAAAGCATCTTTGTATTCTGGTTTCAATTTTTCATATATAATTGTAGCCAATTTGACCAATTTTTGATAATCGGCTATAACCTCGTCTGCTTCATTATAATTAGTGACACTATAGGTTTTACGATCCAATAATTCAGGTTTTCTTCGGGAACTGTATTTTGTATATAATTTTAAAATCTGAGCGATTTCTTCTGTAAATTGATTGTCAAAATTTTCTTTTGCCCAATTAACATAATATTGCTCTAAATTTCCAGCATTGAACTTTTCGGGATTCCAAGCCATGTCGAGGAAAAACTCAATCGGAAATTCCATTGGTTTGATATCGCCTACATTTACAATCCAGATTTTATCGACTCCATATTGATACGCCAAATCCATTTGTTCCCAAACACGTTCAATCTGATTAGTATTAATCCATTTGTAATTTCGTGGCCCGCCTACGTAATCATAATGATAATAAATTCCGTAACCGCCTTTTCTTGGTTTTGCCTCTAATTCTGGCAGTTTGCGGATATTTCCCCAATTGTCATCGCAAAGCAAAAGCGTAACATCATCGGGAACGCTCATTCCTTTGTCGTAATAATCCTGAACTTCTTTGTAAAGTGCCCACATTTGGGGCGTTTCTTCTGCTGGTTTTTTCGTGACTTCTGCAATAATATTTCTTTGCGTTTTTACGATATTTTCTAATAATTTAATTGCAGTTCCTTCAGTCATCGGTTCGTCGCCGTCGCCACGCATTCCAACGGTAACGATGGTTTCTTTGTTTCCCATTCTTTTAATTCCGTCTTTCCAGAATTGAATCAAAGCTTCTGAATTGGTAGTAAAATCCCATTTTCCTTTTTCTTTTCCCCATTCAGCGTGTGCTCGCGTTAAGGGTTCGTGATGCGAAGTTCCCATTACAATCCCGTATTCATCGGCTAAAACAGCGTTCTGCGGATCTTCAACATAAAACATTCTGCCCCACATGGCTGGCCATAAATAGTTGCCTTTCATTCGCAGAATCAATTCAAAAACTTTATCATAGAATTTCGAATTGAATCCGCCAAATTTTTCGAATGCCCAACCAGTTAAAGCCGGAGCTTCATCATTTATAAAAATTCCTCTGTACTTTACTTTTGGTTCTCCCTGCGAATGAATTCCATGCAGAACATGCAGTTCCGTTTGTTTTTTAACTGGAACATCTGCCCAATAATACCAAGGAGAAACACCAATTTGATTCGATAAATCGTAGATTCCGTAAATCGTTCCTCGTTTATCTGAACCTGCAATTACCAATGCTTTTTTAATTCCTTTAAACGGATTTTCGATAACTTGAGTGGTAAATTTTTCCCATTTTCCTTGAAGTCCATTTTTATCAATTTTGCCTTTTTGGACTAATTGATTGATGATTTCACTTTTTCCAAATGTTCCAATAATTACCACAAAATCTTCTGCTTCGGTAATCTTTTTGATTCTTTTCGAATGTAAATCGGAAACCTTAAAAAGATCATTTTCTAAATGCCCTGTTACTTTTAAAACTCCTGCATAATCTTTATCGTCAACCAAAATCGTAGCTATTTTGCCTTTACTTACTAAAGGAAAATTTTCATTAGAAGCCTGATTGACTACATATTTCTCTGGATTTATGGCATATGAATTTGTGCTTAATCCGATTAGGAAAAACAGTAGGATTAGGTATGAAGTTTTAATTTTTGAACACATAGCGTCACAAACTTTTTTATTTAATCTCGCAAAGTCGCAGAGTCGCAAAACAATTCTTTTTAAGCTTTTTTAAAACAAAACTTTGCGACTCTGCGACTTTGCGAGAAATTCTCAGCGTATTAGATTTAAAAAACTTTAATTACAAATTCAATTTATACCCAATTCCCATTTCCAAACCTCTTAACTCCGCTAGACCTTTTAATCTTCCTGTTAGAGAATAACCAGGATAAGTTTCGGTTGCTTCATCAACTCGATGTAGAAAACCATGATCTGGACGCATTGGGAGGCTTATTTTGGTTTTATTCATTAGCAACAATAATTTCTCAACAATCACTTCCATTTTAACATCGCCGTTTAAATGCTCTGATTCCCTAAAAATAGTTTCGCTTTCGCGGATGGTATTTCTCAGATGTAAAAAGTGAATTCGGTCTCCGAAATCGTCTATTATTTTTTCCAAATTGTTTTTTGGATCGGCACTTAACGAACCTGTACAATAACACAATCCGTTAGCTATTGATGGAACTGCATCAAAAATCGCTTTCAAATCTTCTTCAGTTGAAACAATTCTTGGGAGACCTAAAACCGAAAACGGCGGATCATCGGGATGAATCGCTAATTTTTGTTGGTTTTTCTCCGCAATTGGCGTTACTTCTGATAAAAAGTAAATCAGGTTTTCCCTTAGTTTTTGATTGTCGATTTCGGCATAATTTTCTAAAAGAGACAAGATTTGTTCTGCCGTAAAATTGATTTTACTTCCCGGCAATCCCAACAAAACATTTTTAAATAATAAAGCTTTTTCATCTTCCAATAATTGATTTCCGAATTGTAACGCTTTTTCTTTTTCAGCATCAGAATAATCGTTTTCAGAATTAGGTCTTTTCAAAAGAAAAACATCAAAAAAAGTAAACGCATCCTGATTGTACAGCAAAGCTTTGCTTCCGTCTTCGTTTATAAAATCATGATTCGTTCTAACCCAATCCAGAATCGGCATGAAATTATAGGTTATGATTTTGATGCCGCACTCCGCCAGATTTTGCAAACTGATTTTGTAATTTTCAATGTATTGCAAATAATTTCCCGAAGCTCGTTTGATTTCTTCATGAACAGGAAGACTTTCCACCACAGTCCATTCCAGTCCGTAATTGCGAATGATTTCCTGTCTTTCTTTTATAGCTTCAACAGTCCAAATCTCTCCAACAGGAATTTGATGCAATGCGGTTACAATTCCCGTTGCGCCCGCTTGCTTAATATCGATAAGTTTTACGTTGTCTTGAAGTCCAAACCAACGCATGGTTTGCTGCATTTTTATCATACTCATTTTTTTAATCTCGCAAAGACGCGAAGTCGCAAAGTATTTTTCTTTTTAAGTCTTTTTAAATAAAAACTTTGCGCCTCTGCGTCTTTGCGAGCAATTTTCAGCGTCCACTAAAACCCAATACTATTTCCGCCATCAACTGGCAAAACTGTACCTGTAGTATATTTTGATTCGCTTAAAGCGAAATAATAAACCGCATCTGCAATGTCTGAAGGCTCTCCTAAATACCCCATTGGCGTTCTTCCTAATACTTTGTTTTTTCTTTCAGGATCGTTATCAAGTGCTGTCGAAGACATTTTGGTTTTAATGAATCCTGGTGCAATGCAATTTACACGTATTCCCGAAGGTGCTAATTCTGTTGCCATAGCACGAGTCATCGCTTCGATAGCACCTTTGCTTGAAGAATACGCGATTACTTTTGGAATTCCGTATTGTGACGCCATCGAACTGATATTGATGATGCTTCCTCCCCCGTTTTCTTTCATGTTTTTTATAACTTCTCTACTCACAGAAAAAACACTCAACAAATTGGTATGAATTATCGAAAGAAAATCTTCATCAGTCACCTCTGGGATTTCTTTTTTCATATTGATTCCTGCATTATTAACCAAAATATCGACTGAACCGTTTTTGGTAATACTTTCGATCATTGCAGGAATTCCTTTCAAATCGTTTAAATCAAAGATTACTGGAATAGCATTTTCTCCTATTTCTTTACAGGCGTCTTCTGTTTTTTCTTTCGATCTTCCGATTATATACGTTGTGATTCCGTTGTCACAAAGTTTTTTTGCCGTCGCAAAACCTAATCCCGAATTTCCTCCGGTTACAATTGCCGTTTTCTTGCTCATAATTTATTACACTAATTTTATGCTTAATTTTTTAAACACATAGAAACATAGTTTCTCTTTGTCTACAAAGACGTTCCACTTGCATTAATACACATAGGCTATGTGTGAGAAACTAGTTTCTTTCTTTAATCTTTTTTTGAGTTAAATATAAATCTATGTTTCTATGTGTTTATTTTATTTTTTATTCATCCATTCCCCGGTGCAAAAGGAAATTTTAATGATTTAAAATACTCTAATGTCTGTGTCGGTTTTTCTACCCCAGCAGGAAGCTCTTTCCCAGAAAACTGCTGAAAATACAGCAAACACGCGTCACGCCACCACTTTGCTTCTTTATGCTGAATTTCGAGCAGCATTTTTACTTCGTTAAAACGTTCGCTATCGACATATTTTTCAGTCTCGTTCCAAACATCCTGCATTTCTCTAACCTGATTTACGCCTTCTTGATATTTCAGTGCCAAGCCATTCCAAAGCGTTTGTCCGTTTTTCAGTTTGTAATCCCATGAAAGATGATGAAACCACAAAAAATCTTTTTCTGGACAGGTTTCTAAATTATCAAAAAGTTTGGCAACTTCTGTAGCGTATTGCGTAACGGCATTTGTACCCGATTTTGATCTATCGAAACCAATTCCATTTTTGTCTGCTTTATGATAATAGGTCGGATTCCATTCGGGTCTTGACAAGTCAGAAACCCACGGCCCTGGTCCGTAATGATGTCCTGTATCCATAATATGATGCAAACCAAGCGGCGTCATATAATTGACAACTGCTTCACGCGATTCCATCATGATATTTTTTACTGTTTTAATGAAATTTTCATCGTTAGAAAATGTGCTTCTTAACCATTCATCTGCAATAATTTCAGAATCTAAATAAGGATTCCAAGCCAGTCTTCCGAAACCATACCAATTGACCTGTGCAAACGGATGTCCTGTCCAGTTTAAATCGTTTCCGATATTAGCGACACCGGCAATTCCCGTTAGTTTATTTTGATATAAAGTGCCGTCAATAACTTTGGCTACAGTTGAACCCTTTCCTTTTTGATAGGTATCAGATTCTAAAACTTCCTGAAACAATTTAGGCAGAAAAACCAAATGCGTGCTGAAACCCAAATATTCCTGCGTGATCTGAAATTCCATCATTAAAGGCGTTTTAGGCATTGCGCCAAATAGAGGATGAAAAGGTTCTCTAGGCTGAAAATCAATCGCTCCATTTTTGACCTGAACGATTACATTTTCTTTGAATTTTCCGTCGTAGGGTTGAAATTCAGCATAAGCCTGTTTAGCACGATCATTGGCATCGTGCTCTGAATATACAAACGCTCGCCACATAATGACACCACTAAAAGGAGCAACGGCATCAGCAAGCATATTGGCTCCGTCGACATGATTTCTTCCGTAATTTTGCGGACCTGGCTGACCTTCTGAATTTGCTTTCACCAAAAATCCTCCAAAATCCGGAATTCGTTTATAGATTTCTGTTGCTTTATTTTTCCACCACTGAATCACTTGGGCATCTTTAGGGTCTGCGGTTTTTAGATTTCCGATTTCAATTGGTGCTGAAAATCTCGCGGTTAAATAAACTTTTATTCCGTAAGGCCTGAAAACATTGGCCAAAGCTTCCACTTTTTCTAAATACTGTGGTGTCAGAATTAAAGCATTGGCGTTTACATTGGTCAAAACCGTTCCGTTGATTCCGATTGAAGCATTCGCTCTAGCGTAATCAATATAGCGCTGATCAATAAAATCAGGAAGCTTCTGCCAGTTCCAAAGTGAAAATCCTGCGTAACCTCGTTCTACCGTTCTGTCGAGATTGTCCCAATGATTGAGAATTCTGATATTCGTTTTTGGAGAATCAGCAATATTTAAATTTTGAACCGATTTATTGGTCTGCACTATTTTCAGGAAATTAAAAACTCCATATAAAACAGCAACATCAGTTTTTCCAGTAATGATGATTTGTCTTTTATTTTTAAAGGAAATGGATTTAATAATAAAACCTTCATCATTGATTTTAACCAAATCAGACTGCAGTTCGGTTTTGATTTGGGAACTTAAATTTGATTGAGAACCAACAATTAAATTGCACTCTCCTTTTATATCTGATTTGATTTCGGGAATATTTCCCAACATATCCAAAAATCCTGTTTTGAGTTCTTTTTCAGCAATTTTAATGGTTTCGGAATTTCCCAAAACAACAATGCTTTTAAAATTGTTTTTGTATTCTGAAACTAATGAAGAATTGGCAACTTTATTATATTGAAGCCACAATTTATAATCCTTTTGTGCCAAAGTTGAAAAGGAAATCAGAAAAAACAGGAAAACAAATCTCATTTTTGAAGTCATTTGGTTTTAATTTATTCTTTACAATCTTATTTTCACAATACCAGCATTTTGTTTTCATTAAAAAGTATTTGATAAAATTTTAATTCAAAAAATACATTATTCTAAATAAAACAACAATTGCAATCGGTTGCGTAAAAATATAAGATTACTGTTTAAGAAAAAAATTAAACGTGTCTTTTTTTTCTAAAAAATTTCTATCATACCAGTTTATCAAACAATTTACATCAATTTTTGCTTTACCTTTTTGTTCTATTTGTTTTATTCATACACATTATACAGCTTGAAAATCTATTGTTTTGATTTACAAAACTGTATAACAAATAAAAGCAGGATAATTAAAAAAACTATCCTGCTTTAACGGGGTTTGATTTAGACTTTAAATCCTCAAATCATTATCTTTTATAATAAGCTACAATACTGGCTTTGGCTAAAGTCTGGTTCCAAAGATTAAATCCTACTACAGCGGGATTTGTATTTTCGTCTGTTCCCAATTTATCGGTTTTTAAAGCATAAACGGTGATGATATATTGATGATATCCGTGACCAACTGGTGGACAAGGCCCTCCAAATCCTTTGATTCCATAATCGGTAACGCTTTGAATGGCTCCTTTCGGAACAAGATTTTTAGTTCCAGCATTGGTTATCAATTCGTTTACATTTGCAGGAATATCAACTACAACCCAATGCCAGAATCCACTTCCTGTAGGCGCATCAGGATCGTACATCGTTACGGCAAAACTTTTAGTTCCTTCCGGAGCATTTCTCCATGATAACTGCGGAGACTGATTTTCTCCTGAACATCCAAATCCGTTGAATTCTTGAACTTTAGTTGTTTCCCCTCCCAAATCTTTACTGGTCAAAGTAAATGTTTTTTGTGCAAAAATCGATGTTGAAAAAATGGCTGAGATCGCCAAAATCATACTTAGCTTTTTCATTTTATCTGTTTTTAAAATTTTAAGCAAAGTTAGATTTGGAATGGCTGAAAAATTATCGGAAAAGGTTCAAAAACTGTTGCTAAAAGCTCAAATCGTTTTGTGATGTTTTGGCGTTACACCATATTTGGTTTTATAAGCCTGACTAAAACTGGAGAGGTTCTCATAACCGGCTTCAAAATAGACTTCAGATGGGCTTTTTTCCTGACTCAGCAAGTAATGTGCATATTCGAGTCTTTTGTTCTGGAACCATTTTATAGGCGACTCCGAATAATATTTTTCGAATTCTCTTTTAAAAGTAGAAACACTCATATTGCACAAAAAAGCCAATTCTTTTAAAGTCAGTCTACTTAAATGGCTGTTTTCGATAATTCTAACGAATTTTCGAGAAGCGTTGTCGTTATTTGCGGTTAACGAATACAAAAAATCGCTTCCGTATTGAGCCGTTAAATAAAGCATTATTTCTTCAAACTTAACCTCTAACAGTTTAGTCTGAATGCTTTTTGAAAGTTTAGTAATATCAGTCAAACTCTCTACAAAACGTTTTAAGAAATCATCATAATCAAAGGCATAAACCGATTTTGGTTGGATTGATTCTGATTTCTCCGATTCCATTTTTCTGATGAAACTATGAACCATTTCATTAGAAAAAAACAAAAGAATACTTTTATATCCAGAAGCTTCAGAGATTCGTTTTTCTGTCATCAAACAATTTCCGGATCTCATGACAATAAACTTCGATGGCGTAATAGACAACGCTTGATCATCAAAAATAACCTCTTTGGTTCCTTCAATCAAAAAACTGATTATATTCTGATTTAAGATAATCTGCTGTTTCGAAACGTCTTTAGAACTACTGTAGCCAACAACATGTACGTGTTGTGATGTTTCTAAATTCATTTCGTCCGGAAGTGTAATTGTTTTCATAAAAGTCAACGACTTATCAAACGAATGATAAGCCTTACTATTTAGAATGTTTTTGATTTTATTTTTGGGTAGATTCTCTCGCGAGGACTTCTGTATTTAAAAAAGTAATCTCTTTGGCATCGTCATTTTTAGCCGATTTCAAATTCTTAATGATGATTTCTGCGGCGGCTTTTCCCATTTTTTCTGCAGGATGCGTTATTGTGGATAAATTAGGATCGATAATCTGCGAAATCGGATCATTGTTAAAACCAATTACTTTAAAGTCTTCCGGCACTTTCAGACCTCGTTTTTTTGCAGTCTGAACGGCACTTACGGCCAAAATATCTCCTGGCGCAAATAATCCATCGGGAATTGGATCTAAATCGAATAAAGCATTGCTTGCTTTTACGCCATCTTCGTAAGTAACCGAATTTAGATTGATAATCAGTTCTTCTTCTACTTCGATATTATGATCTTTTAAGGCTTCTATATAGCCTCTTTTTCTTTCGTTGTACAAATTACCTAATTCAGACCCCGCAGTTAAGTGTGCAATACGAATACATCCTTGCTCAATAAGATGTTTAGTTGCTTTATAACCCGCTGTATAATTATCGATAACAACTCTGAAAGTATTATAATTTTTCGGAACCCTGTCGACAAAAACTAACGGAATATTATTGTTGGAGAATTGATGAAAATGTGATGTATCACGCGTTTCCATAGCCAGCGAACAAATTACGCCGCTTACGCGATTGCTGTATAAAGATTTCGCCATATTTACTTCTTCTTCATACGAGTCGTGCGACTGCATAATGATTACGGTATAATCAGACTTTTGAGCCGTAATTTCGATTCCGCTGATTAGTGACGATAAAAAAGGCTGTGTAACAGTAGGAATCAAAACTCCAATAGTTCTGGTTTTGTTTCCACGCAAACCTGCCGCTAAAGTATTTGGTACAAATCCCATTTCTTCAGCCGTTTTCTTGACTTTTTTTATCGTTTTATCACTTATGGTGTGATGATCTTTTAAAGCTCTTGAAATAGTTGATGTTGCCAAATTTAGTCTCTCGGCAATATCATAAATCGTTACATGTTTGTTCTCTTCCATAAAAACAACTAATAGAAGATGTAAATATAGGTTATTTTCCCTCAAGAACATCTTTCGAAAAAAAAGCTGATTGAAACAAAAATGCCCTCAAAAAAGTAATCGAAGACATTTTCGCTTTTCAAAATCTATTTCTTAGGAATGTTATTCTTCTTGTCTTTCAATATCTTACCCTCTTTTGTAAACTCCAAATCAATTTTCCCAGTTAAATCAACGTCCAAATCTTTGTGGCCATAATCGATATGAGTGATTTTTTCCTTCGGATAATTTTTCGCAACATAATCCTTTATTTCCTTCGGAATAAATGCAGTCGGTATTGGTTTATCTCCGCCATCAACTTCTCGATACGATCCGTCTTTCCAGAATTCTACCTCTGTACCATCTTTCAGCTTAACTTCGTATCCTTTTTCTCCATGTTCAGGATCTTTTTGGGCTTTTTCTACCGTAGTATGGCTAAAATGTTTCTTTAAGAATTCTTGTGCCGGTTTTGGAAGTTCTGCAACTTCAATTTTCTTCTGTGCGCTGGCTGAGATTGTTAGGATAAACAATGTCATGACTAAAAATATTTTCGTTTTCATAATCTGATTTTTTAAGTATAGTCTCACTAATTTACTGCAAGAAAAAATGCATTCAAATGTTTTTAAGAAAGTTTTAGTCTTTTCAAACAATCACAAAACACTAACATACAACAAATTAAACATTAAATAAATATCAATTTATATCACAACTTGGTTCAAAAAAACTATTTTTAGAAATCTTTTTCTAATTCTTTTGTAGTACTTTTAGCATCTGTTAAAAAATCAATTTAATCTTATAAAATCCCAAATTTACAAGACTTAGAAACTACTCATTTTTCTGTTTGAGTATAAAACTTATTGTATGGAAATCTGGTTCAGAAGACTTTTTTTATTGCTCTTCGTCTTTTTATCATTTAGTCTGAATGCGCAGATTGAAAGTAAAAAGAAATCCTTTGTTTCCAAAAAACCAATTCCTGTCAAAAAGGACAAAAAGACACTTGCGCTTTATGATTTATACAACAAAGGCGAAGAAAAAAAAGCATATAAAAAGGCACATTTAATTCTAAAATCAAAAACAGACAATAGAGCTTTGGCACGAACAAATTTGCTTCTTGCCTATTATTTCAACAAAAGAGCGATAATCGATTCCTCAATTTATTACACTCATCAGGCTTTAAAATATAATACTGTTGTAAATGATTCTCTAAAAAATAGACTTTTTTCGCTGGGCTACAATCTCTTGGCAATTAATTATAAAAAAAGAGGTTTATTTAATGAAAGTAAAAAATGGCATATTAAAGGCATTGAAGCTTCTCAAAAGTACAACGAGAAAAATCTACTTTACACACATACTCATGGTCTTGCACAAGCTTATACTGAACTGGGGGATTATGCAAACGCCATAAAACTCTTCAAACAATGTCTTGAATGTAAAGACGATGACGAGATAATTCTTGGAAGTTACATTAACCTTGGGGATATTTATTCTCGCATGAAAGATTACGATAATGCATCTATTTTTTATAAAAAAGGAAAAATTCTCTGTGAAAAGACCAAAAACGATTTAGGAAAGACCATTATTCTATTAGGATTAGGAGAAAATTACCAAATCCAAAACAAACACCAAGAAGCCCTAAAAGCATTTGGCGAAGCGCTTACAATTGCTGATAAACAAGAACTGAATCAATTATCGGTCATTTCAAGAAGCAGCATTGGAAACAGTTATATTTCATTAAAAAAATACAAAGATGCAAAGTTGATTTTTTCTGAAGCGCTTCAAATGTCTGTTCACTTTGGATTACTGCAGAATCAGACTTACATTTATGATGAACTGAAAAAAATTGCCATTCACGAGGAGGATTATAAAAGCGCTTTTTCCTTTTTTGAGAAGACTACGCATTTAAAAGATTCAATAAATCAACTTCAGAAAATAAAAGAAATAAACGAATTAGAAATAAAATACAAAACGGCTCAAAAACAGAAAGAAATCGAAGTATTGCGTTTTGAAAATGAGGCAAAAAAACTAGCACTTGCCAATCAAGAAGAAGCTCTAGAAAATATGCTTCTACAGGAACAAATTTCAAAGAAAAATAATGAAAATACCATTTTGGCTTTTCAGAATGCTTCCAATAAAAAACGAAATGAGATTTCGCTTTTAAAGAAAGATCAGCAGCTAAAAACTCTAGAAATCAATCAGCAGAAAAAAACAAAACTTTTCACCATAGTCGGATTTTTAGTTCTTTTGGTACCCATCATCGGACTTTTATTTCAATATTATAAACGATTAAAGGCACAGCGTTTATTGAACAGCAAACAAGCCGAAATTAATCAACAGGAAATCAATACTATTTTAAGAGAGCAAGAATTAGAACTTATTAAAGCCTCAATAAGCGGTCAGGATAAGGAACGTGAACGAATTTCTCAAGAGCTTCATGACAGCATCGGTGGCAATTTGGCCGCCATAAAACTGCAGGTAAATCATTTAAATCCTTCTGACTTTTCTATGATTCAAAAAATTAGCATGCAATTAGACGATACATATCAACAAGTTCGCAGTCTATCGCATACACTTCTTCCTAAAAAATTCAGTCAGCACAAATTCCTAGAAGTTTTAGAATCTTATCTGGTCAACATCAGCCAAGCAAGTCAGATAAAAATTATCCTGCTTCCATATCCAAAAAATGAAATCAATAATCTGAAAGAAAACATTCAGATTGAAATGTTTAAAATGATTCAGGAACTTTTGACTAATACAATAAAACACGCCAAAGCTTCTGAAGTAGAAATTCAACTAAACTACGTAGAAAACATACTAAATCTTTTATTTGAAGATAACGGAATCGGTTTTGAAATGAAAAATCATTCAAAAGGCATTGGTTTTATCAATCTTGAAAATAGGATCAATAAACTAAAAGGATCTTTTGTAATTGATTCTAAACCTAAACGTGGTACAATTGTAAATATCGAAATTCCGATTTCGCATTCAAAAACTAAAACCAAAATAAAAGGCATCGATTTAAAAAATCAGCTTGATGAATTAAAAAGCAACTAATATATTTGTTAAATGAATACCATAAACCTACTTATCGCCGACGATCATACTATGTTTCTGCAAGGATTAATTTCTCTTTTAGTACAAGAATCAAATATTACTATTGTTGACAAAGCTATAAACGGGATTGAAGCTTTGGAAATTATAAATAAAGGTGTTGTAGACTTTATTATTTTGGATATCAGCATGCCAGATATGGACGGAATTGAATTGAGCAAAATTCTGCGTAAAAAACATCCGAACATTAAAATACTAATTGTCAGTACCCACAGCAATGTAATGATTATTTCGAGATTGATCAGAATCGGAGTAAATGGTTATTTATTAAAAAATGCCGAAAAAGAAGAACTCTTAAAAGCCATCAATACCATCGCCAACGGCGAAAACTATTTTGCAGAAGAATTGGCTGAAAAACACTCACTAAACAGTTCAAAAATCGAAAAACAGGTTTCTAACTTAACAGAACTCAGTTCTCGTGAAAAAGAAATCCTAATACTGATTGCCCACGAATACAATACTGCAGAAATTGCAGAGAAAACATTTATAAGCTTAAATACCGTAAATACGCATCGTCGCAATTTATTATCTAAACTAAATGCGAAAAATACTGCAGGTCTTGTAAAATATGCGGTCGAAAATGGTTTGGTAGATTAATTTTCTATCTAAAGTAGATTAGAAAACAATAGAAAAATTTTTTAGGTTCGTTTTCTATCAAAACCAAACCTGAATAATCCGGCACAACCCCCCATTGCTATGTTAGATTACTCAGGCTGGTAATAATAAAAAAAACAATTTCCTACTATCAAAACTTGATTGTAATTAAAGTTGCAAAATTATTATTTTAATATATTTAATAAATCATCATAAATAATGATTTTACTGTTCACCTCTTTTCATTTTCGACTGAGCGAATAAATTTCGTATTTTTAATAAAACTTAAAAATACGATTTATGCGTAAATTATTCTTATTATTTATAGCTTTAGCAATTGTTTCTTGTAAAAACGAAAGCCAATCATCATCTTTAAAAGATTATTTCACTTATAATGCTGAAGAAAAAGTGGAAGAAGCCGGAATAAAAATGATTCCCATTAAGACTCGTGCCGGAAATTTTAAAGTATGGACTAAACGACTTGGAAATAATCCAAAAATAAAAATTCTATTACTGCATGGTGGCCCAGCAATGACACACGAGTACATGGAATGTTTTGAAACATTCTTTCAACGTGAAGGATTTGAATTTTACGAATACGACCAACTTGGGTCTTACTATAGTGATCAGCCAAAGGACAGCAGTTTATGGACTATTGATCGCTTTGTAGATGAAGTTGAGCAGGTTCGAAAAGCTATTAATGCAGATAAAGATAATTTTTATGTCTTAGGAAATTCATGGGGAGGAATTCTGGCAATGGAATATGCTCTTAAACATCAGCAAAATCTAAAAGGCTTAATTGTCGCAAATATGGTTGCCAGCGCTCCAGAATATGGAAAATATGCTGATGAAGTTCTCGCTAAGCAAATGAAACCAGAAATTTTAAAAGAAATAAGAGATTTGGAAGCCAAGAAAGATTTTGAAAACCCACGTTATATGGAGCTTTTAATTCCAAATTTTTACCAAGAACATTTATGTCGATTAAAGGAATGGCCAGATGGCCTTAATCGCGCCAGCAAACATGTAAATTCAGAAATATATACATTGATGCAAGGACCAAGCGAGTTCGGAATTAGTGGCAGACTCGCAAAATGGGACATTAAAAATAGGCTTCATGAAATCGAAATTCCCACTTTAATGATTGGTGCCAAATACGACACAATGGATCCTAAGGCAATGGAAGAACAAAGCAAAATGGTAAAAAAAGGAGTTTATTTGTATTGCCCCAACGGAAGTCATTTAGCCATGTGGGATGATCAAAAAATATTTATGAATGGTGTAATTCAGTTTATTCATAATGTTGATCAAAACAAAATTTAAGACTGCAAATATAAATTAACGTATAAAGATAATTATGGCGTTCCCTCCGGGCCGGGCTGTCCGCTATATTCCCGATTAACAAAAACTACGGCCGAAAAAGCCTTGTTTTTCTAAATCGCGAGATGCCGCTCCCATCCCTAACGCATTGGATTATAAGAATGTTACGAAACTAACTAATATCTATACTTAATTTTTTACTGTTCAAAGGTTTTTGTGTTAATCCCCTTTTCTTCTCTTCAGATTATTCAATCTTTTTGCATAATCCTCAGCTTTTGAAGCTGGTTTCACTACATTTAAAAAAAACTCTATAAATGCAAAAAACTTCAATTAGCAGAGCCAATTGAAGTTTTTTTTAGTACTCAGAGCGGGACTTGAACCCGCACGAACATTGCTGTTCACTGGATTTTAAGTCCAGCGTGTCTACCAATTTCACCATCCGAGCATTATGTGGTACCTCCAGGGATCGAACCAGGGACACATGGATTTTCAGTCCATTGCTCTACCATCTGAGCTAAGGTACCTATTTTACTTATATCATTACATGAAATAAGAATAAAAAATCCCGATTAGTATAAATCGGGATTTCTAAAGAAAGGCGACGACATACTCTCCCACAATGATGCAGTACCATCTGCGCAGGCGGGCTTAACTTCTCTGTTCGGAATGGGAAGAGGTGAGCCCCGCCGCAATAACCACCTTAAGGCTGTTCGTTGCTTGGGCAACTTTTAATCATTAATTATCAATCATGAATTGTTAATCATCAATTAAGCAATATCTTAACATACTGAGATAAAGAAAAGAAGTATTTGTCTAGAAAGTTTCTTCTCCCGGCCGCAGCCGGGAGAAAAGGGCGTACATAAGCTTACGGATTATTAGTACTACTCGACTGTGACAT